>CAYMXR010000008.1:0-36498 GCA_964394505.1 uncultured Candidatus Saccharibacteria bacterium
CATTTACGTTAGAATCGTGAACGATTTGGGTATCCTTTTGTATTAGAGAAGACTTGAGCTTGACAGGATAGCATAAATATGCTATCCTTTACGTAGCGTGAAAACTGGACCATAGTGGTCTGGTCGCACATTCCAAACCAAAAAGTGGAGGTACTACCATGACAGAATTCTTGCAAGTCGCGGCCCCCGTGATGGCGCTCGTGAGCCTGGTTCTCATCGTGACGGGAATCATCCCGTCGCTTCGACAGACCAAGGCAATGCACTTCCTGTGCGGTGAGTCGTCCTTCGTGACGGCAATCGCCTACGGTGCGCTGGCGGTTCTCGGAGTCAGTTCGTTCGCCCCTTTCGGTGCGGCGATCTGGTTCGTGACGGGTTCCGTCGAGTTCGCTCACGCCACATGGCTCGCTCCCAACTAGGGCCGGAAAAGCTCCGGCCATCAAGCCCCTTGTGGATTCAACTTCCGCTCGGGGCTTTTCTTCTTTTTGATTTATTTCTCTAATTTTCATAAAATACATTTGTATTTACTTCGCAAATTCATTTTTAATTGCCGCCAAAGAAAAACTTGAAATTGTTAAAAAGTGCGGCTCCGCCGCTCGGTTTGTCCCGAGCCGCGCGAAGCGCGGCGAGGGCTGAATTCCGTTCGAGCTATTTCTAAAATACACCGCCTTCGCTACGCCGAAGCACGATCAGTGCGTAGGCGAGCTGATATGATCGGCGTAGCTACGGCGTGACAATGTCCGCAAATGATATCTACCCCATAAAGTGGACACGGATTTAAAAATTAATTATGCAGTAGTTGAATTAATAATCATGGTAGAATACTCACCATGAAACCAGATACCGAAAAAGTTAGAAGTCTTGCATTTATAGACGGACAAAATTTGTATATGAGCACTGCAAAGCGAGAGAAAGATCCGTGGAAAATCGATCTTGCTAGATTTCGTGTGTACCTAAAGGAAAAATATAATGTTAGTGAAGCTTACTATTTCCTCGGATATGTACAAGAAGAAAATCAAGAATTGTATGATGAAATACAGAGGGCTGGTTTCATTCTCAAATTTCGAGAACATAATCCGGCCATGATCGGAAAGAAAAAGGGCAATGTGGATTCAGATATCATTTTTCATATAATGAAAAAAATGTACAAGAAAGAATATTTTGACAAAATTATCCTTGTATCAGGAGATGGTGACTATAAATTACTTGTTGATTTCTTGATTGAGGAAAGCAGATTCGAAAAAATCCTTTTTCCTAATAGTGATTTTGCATCTTCACTCTATAAGAAGCTATCAAACAAATATTTTCTATATTTGGATGACAAAGATATTAAGGCAAAAATAGCAGTAGACAATCTGGGTAAAAAGAAAAGGGTGCCTTAGGTAATTAACCGTTTGGACCCCTTTTCGTCTGAATACCTATATACTAGCGTGCCGTAAGTTAAAAGTCAAGCAAAATCGGGGATTACATTTTGTACCATATTACAAGCCAAAAAAGTTCCAACTTCATCCCACTCTCTCCGCCTTCGCTACGCCGAAGCACGATCAGTGCGTAGGCGAGCTGATATGATCGGCGTAGCTACGGCGTGACAATGTCCGCAAATGATATCTACCCCATAAAGTAGACACGGATATGCCGATAAACATCATGTTAGTCAATAAATTCAACCGCCGTATTTCCTTAAATGTGATTCTTTTTTCTAATCGAATATGCCATTTGCCTTTTTTTAACCAATCTGGTAGTCTTTCCAAATCATGTTAATGATCAGATTACAGCGCACAGGACGCAAGCACGAGCCAACATTTCGTGTTGTATTGACCGATTCCAAAAACGGCCCAAAAAGTGGCAAGTATCTCAAGAACTTGGGTTGGTACGATTCTCGTCTAGAAAACGACGCAAAGAAACAGCTCGATACAGAAGAGATCAAAAAGTGGATGTCCAAGGGAGCGAAACTTTCTTTGACCCTTCACAATTTCCTCGTATCCGCAAAAGTTATTGATGGCAAAAAGCTCAACGCTTTACCAAAGAAGACGGTTCAAAAGAAAGCAGAAGATCCAAAGAAAGAAGAAGTAAAATCTACTGCACCAGCTGTAGCATCCGGAGAAGAATCGAAAGCTACAATAGAATCTGCTACAACTGAAGCTTCAGTTACACCTACAGCCTAAGCTTTCAACAGTTTTTGTTGACGCAACAAACTAGTTTGTTACAATAGTTCTTGTACAGCATGTTACCTGTACGATTTTATGAAATAATATAAAGATATATGCAGAATGATGCACAGTTCCTAGATTTCGTTATCAAAGCTTTAGTAGACAATCCAAGAGAAGTCAAGATAGAACGCACAGTAGATGAAATGGGAGTATTGCTAACTCTCGAGGTTGGTGCAGCTGATATGGGTAAAATTATCGGTCGACAAGGCAATACTGCCAAGGCTATCCGTACTCTATTGCGAGTTATTGGTATGAAGAATAATTCTAGAGTCAATCTCAAGATCAATGAACCAGTAGGCGGTCTCAAGTCTCCGGAGCGAATGGCAGAGCAAGCTCCTGCGGTTCCATTATCCACTCCAAACTCAAAGACGGTAGAGGAGGCAATGGCAGATCTCAAATTATAGTCAAAATGAAAAATCCGTGTTATTATAGTAACACGGATTTTTCATTTACATGATTACCTTCCATAACATAACTCTGTTTCCAGAATCTTTCGAATCATATCTCAATGCTTCGATCTTGAAGCGCGCCCTCGAGGAGCGTAAGATAAGCATTAAATTTTATAACCCTCGTGATTTTGTTGTACCAACAAAAAAGGGTGCACCTCTCACTTATAGAGATCGAAGAGTAGACAATAGACCGTATGGCGGTGGCCCAGGTATGGTCATCGAAGCTTTGCCGGTGATCAAGGCTATAGAAAAAGCTGTTGGCCGAAAACTAAAAAGTGTCAAAACAAAGAAAAAAGTAAAAATTGTCTTTTTCCAGCCTAGGGGGGAGTTGTTTTCTAATGCAATTGCCGAGTCTTTCAAAAAATACACAGATATCGTCTTCATTTGCGGTCGTTACGAAGGTATAGATGCAAGAGTTAAGGAAGCCTTCCCGATGATCGATATTTCGGTTGGTCCCTATGTCCTGACCGGTGGAGAATTGCCAGCCATGATAATGATCGACGCCATAACAAGACGAATACCAGGTGTCTTGGGTGATGATTTGTCTATAGAAGAATCTAGGGTAGCTGGTTCTCTCGTCTATACTCGTCCAGAAGTCATCGTATACAAAAAAAGAAAATTCAAGGTCCCAGAGATTCTCCTTACTGGAAATCATGCCAAGATCGAGGAGTGGAAAAAGGGGATGAATAGTGCAAAGTGAAAAGCCTGCACCGCGTAGCTCAACACCAGTTTTTGTTTATGAGTAGGCAGTTTGAAGATCAAAGATCTTGTAAAGTAAGATAATCCCTGTGAGCGTAGTGGTGGGGATAACTCGCTATTGACAAATCCTATGTATCTGCTAGGCTCCATCTAACTTCGCAGATTGTGTTCTGCCTTGTCCTTCATAGCTTCGGCGGAAAAAGGACATATAGCGAGGGATTAGAAAGGTCTACCATTAATCCTACAGTGCAAAAAATATATTAAGTAGTATCAATTATTAATCCGTATTCTAACGAAACGGGATTTTTGTGTTTTAGTTTATAAGAAGAAGGTTTTAGATTAATTTTAATAATATGTCAACGACAACATTGCGACCAAAGAAATATTTTTCTAGATACAAGGCGCCACTCACAGAGACTCCACATTTGGTCGAGGCTCAGTTGACCTCATTTGGTCAATTGTTGGATACCGGATTCGAAAATTTGTTGAAAGAATTTTCTCCGATAACCGATTACGCTGGTAAAAAGTTTGAACTCTCTATAGGTGGAGTTGAACTCGTCAGACCAAAATTTAACGAATACTACGCAAAAGATAATAAGATGAACTATGAGGGTCAGATCAAGGTCAGGGTAACTCTCAAAAATAAATCTCTAAATGTTGTCAAAGAGCAGGAGATGTTTCTTGCAGATTTCCCTCTTATGACCGATCATGGAACTTTTATCATCAATGGCGTTGAAAGAATAATCACCCCTCAGCTCGCTCGATCATTTGGTGTATTTTTCACATCAGAAGAAGTAAAAGGCAAGAATTTCTTTGGTGCAAAGATCATCCCTGCTCGTGGAGTCTGGATGGAAATAGAAACCGACACTGATGGTACTATATATTGTCGTATCGATCGTAAGCGCAAATTCCCCGTAACATCTCTTTTGCGTGTGCTCGGTGCAAAGACAAATGAATCGATCCTTGATCTTTTCAAAGATAAAGGCGAAATAAAGAAAGTCATTGAAATGACTTTGGCAAAGGATCATGCAAAGACTGTTGACGAATCATTTATCGAGATACACAAGCGTCTCCGTGATGGCGATTTGGCAACAGTCGACAATGCTCGTTCTTTTATTCAGGCCCTTCTCGAACCTAGTCGTTATGATCTCTCCAGAGTCGGTCGTTTCCGCTTCAACAAGCGATTTGGTAAGTCTATGGAAGAAAAAGATCTCGAGAGAAAGACTCTCAATCTTGATGATTTGGTAACAACTATCGCTCATATTGTCACTTTGAGTATTACACCTGATATGCGAGCCGATGATATTGATCATTTGGGTTCAAGGAGAGTTCGTTTTGTCGGTGAACTATTGGAATCACGAATCCGTCTCGGTTTGACACAGATGAAGAGAAATATTCAAGACAAGATGTCTACTGTGGAACCAGATGTTACTCTCCCTATTTCATTTATTTATCCTCGTCCACTTCAGGCTAGAATAAAAGAATTCTTTACTACAAACCAATTGTCTCAGTTCATGGAACAGACAAATACTTTGGGTGAAATTGAAAATCTTCGAACATTGACCGCTCTTGGTCCCGGAGGTTTGTCTCGTGAAAGAGCAGGCTTTGAAGTTCGCGATGTTCACCCTTCTCACTATGGTAGACTTTGTCCCATCCATACTCCAGAAGGTCCAAACATTGGTCTAGTATTACGCTTATCCATGTATGCCAGAGTCAATGATTTTGGAATGATAGAGACGCCTTATGCCAAAGTCAAAAATAGTAAAGTTACAAAAGAAATTGCTTTTCTCAATGCTTTGGAAGAAGAAAATTATCGCATTGCTCATGCCGCCACTCCTTATGACAAAGATGGAAATATTACAGTAGATGAGGTTGAGGTTCGTATAAATGGTAAACCTTTCTTGGCAAACAAAAAAGATGTTGACTTTATTGATGTCTCAACAAATCAGGCTTTCTCTGTTGCTACTTCTCTAATTCCATTCCTGAACCACGACGATGCAACTCGAGCACTTATGGGATCGAACATGTTAAAACAAGCAACCCCTTGTCTCATTCCGGAGGCTCCTTTTGTGGCTACTGGTATAGAGTCAAAGGCTATCCTAGATACCAATAGAGTCATCATTGCACAAGAAGATGGTGAGATAAGTCATGTTGACGCAAAAAAGATCGTTTTCAAATCAAGCAAGACAGGCAAAAGTCATACTTATAATCTAGTTCTATTCTCGAGAACAAACGGCTTTACAGCATTCCATCAACGTCCAATCGTAAATCTTGGTGATAAAGTCAAAAAAGGTGATGTCTTGGCAGATACTTCTACTTCAGAAAATGGTCAGATCGCTCTCGGTCACAATGCCTTGGTGGCCTTTATGTCTTGGTCTGGATCAAACTACGAAGACGCAATTATTCTTTCAGAACGAGTAGTTAAAAATAGCAAATGGAGTTCAGTTCACATCGAGGAATTCGTCGTTAATGTCCGTGATACAAAACTTGGTCCAGAAGTCACAACTTGTGACATTACAAATGTCGGTGAAGCCAAACTCAAGAATCTAACCGAAGAAGGTATTGTGAGAATCGGTGCAGAAGTTAGAACTGGTGATATTTTGGTTGGTAAGATTTCTCCAAAAGGCGAGACTCAACTTACTCCAGAGGAACGATTGCTCAGATCTATCTTTGGAGAAAAAGCCCGTGATGTCAAAGACACTTCAAAGAGAATGGAAAACGGTAAAAGAGGAAGAGTTATCTCTGTCAAAGTATTTTCTCGAGAAAAAGGTGACAAATTGGAATCAGGAATTATAAAGAAAATCTATATCGAAGTTGCTCAGGTTAGAAATGTCTCGGTTGGAGACAAGATGGCTGGTCGTCACGGTAACAAGGGTGTTATTTCCAAGATTCTTCCAGAGGAAGATATGCCATATATGGAAGATGGTACACCTATCGATGTTATTCTTACACCACTTGGTGTTCCTTCTCGTATGAATTTGGGACAGATCCTAGAATTACACTTGGGTCTTGCTGCAAACACTTTGGGATATCAGGCAATAGTTCCACCGTTTGCTGGTGCAACTGATGCGGAGATAAAAGAAGAACTGACAAAAGCTGGTTTCGATAAATCAGGAAAAATGTTACTTCGAGACGGTAGAACAGGAGAACATTTCAAGCAGCCAGTTGCTGTCGGATACATGTATATCCTCAAACTTCACCACATGGTTGAAGACAAGATCCACATGCGTTCTATTGGAGCTTATTCTCTTATCACGCAACAACCTTTGGGCGGTAAGGCACAAGGTGGAGGTCAAAGATTTGGAGAAATGGAAGTCTGGGCATTGCTTGGTCATGGAGCAGCTCACATTCTAAGAGAAGTCCTTACAGTAAAATCAGATGACATAGTCGGAAGATCACAAACCTTTGATTCGATTGTCAAAGGAGAGAGACTTCGTGCACCAAATTTACCAGCTTCATTCAATGTTCTTTTGAAAACATTGCGTGGTCTTGCTCTCAACGTCGAGCTAGCAAATAAGCCAGTAGTCGAAGAGGAAGCATAATAATCTTAAATCTAAAATCTGAAATTTAAAATCTAAAATCTAAAAAATTTAATATAAATTTAAGATTAAAACAAAACTATGCAAAACACACCAATAAAAAAACAAAACGAGCCAACACAATTCGATCTGATTCGTCTTACTTTGGCTTCGCCAGAAAAGATCATGGAATGGTCTTTTGGAGAAGTTACAAAGCCAGAGACAATCAACTATCGAACACAGAGATCAGAAAAGAGTGGCCTCTTCGACGAAAGAATATTCGGTCCGGATCGCGATTTCGAATGTTATTGTGGAAAATACCGCGGTATTCGTTACAAAGGTATTGTCTGTGAAAAATGTGGAGTAGAGATCACTCGTTCAATAGTAAGAAGAGATAGAATGGGTCATATCGAACTTGCATCACCAGTGTCTCATATTTGGTTTCTACGAAGTGTCCCTTCCCGCATCGGTCTTATTTTGGGCATGACTACTTCTGATCTGGAAAAAGTCATTTATTTTGCTGGCTATATTGTAACCAAGATCCATGAAGTCGAGAAAGAGAAATTCCTAAAAGAACTAGATGCAGAATACAAGAACAAAGTCAAAATTGCCCAAGATGATAAGACAAAGGAAGCTCTGAAAGAATTGGTGGTCAATGCTCGTCGTGATATTGAAAGTTTGGCTCTAGGTTTTGTGATGGATGAAGTAACTTATCACAAATTTGCAGTCAAATATGGTTCAATCTTTGAAGCTGGTATCGGTGCAGAAGTCGTCTATGATCTATTGAAAAAGATTGATCTTCTAAAACTCCAAGCCGAATTGACCAAAGCTCATGACGAATCTAGCACTGCTGATCGAGAGAGATTGTCTAAGAGACTGTCTTTGGTCAAACAGATGGTAAAGGCCAAGGTAAGACCAGAATGGATGTTTCTCGTTCGTATCCCAGTCATTCCACCAGGGTTAAGACCAATGGTTGCTCTTGATGGTGGCCGTTTCGCAACATCGGATGTAAACGATCTTTATCGTCGTGTCATCAACCGAAACAATCGTCTATTAAAATTAAAAGAGATCAATGCTCCAGAAGTAATTTTGAGAAATGAAAAAAGAATCTTACAAGAAGCGGTAGATGCTCTCATTGATAACTCTATTCGTCATAGTTCTTCCGCCGGAGCAGCTGCCGTCGCTGCCCAAAAGCGCGCCCTCAAATCTCTTTCAGATGGTCTCAAATCAAAGAGAGGATTGTTTCGTCAAAACTTGCTTGGTAAGCGCGTCGACTATTCTGGCCGTTCAGTTATCGTCGTTGGTCCAGAACTCAAACTAGATGAATGTGGTTTACCAAAACACATGGCTTTGGAATTGTTTAGACCTTTCGTTATTTCAGGATTGTTAAAGAGGGAATTGGCCTTCAATATTCGTGGAGCAAATCGCCTTATCGATGATGGGTCAAGGGAGGTTTGGGAAATATTGGAAGAAGTAATCAAAAATAAATACGTCCTATTGAATCGTGCTCCGACATTGCACCGTCTCGGAATTCAAGCCTTCAGGCCGATCCTTATTGAAGGTAACGCTATCCATGTCCACCCTCTAGTTTGTTCAGCTTTCAATGCTGACTTCGATGGAGACCAGATGGCTGTGCATGTACCATTGTCAGATGAGGCACAATTGGAAGCAAAGATGATAATGGCTTCTGATAAAAATATCTTGAAACCAGGTAACAATGATCCTACTGTTGTGCATAAGATGCTAGACATTGCTCTTGGATGTTTCTGGGTAACAAAGATAATTCCTGGTGTAACAGGAGAAGAAAAAGTTTTTGAATCTCCTGATTCTGCGGTTTTAGCCAATAGTTTTGATCAAGTAGACATCCGAGCAAAGATAAAAGTCTTGGCACCCAATACTCCAAAGTATGCAAAGTTCGAGGGTAAATTGTTTGAGACTACCGTTGGAAGAATTTTGTTCAACAACATTTTGCCAGATGAACATCCATTCATAAATGAAGAAGTCGGAAACAAATCACTTCGAAATATCATGGATGATATGATTGCTCTTCGTAGTGCAGAAAATGTAGCGCCAATACTAGATAAGATTAAAGCTTTTGGATTCAATTATGCAACATTCTCTGGAATTACCTGGGGTATCGATGATGTTATGGTTCCAGATTCCAAGAAAGATATTATAGCCAAAGGAAAATCTCAGTCTGACATTGTCAATAGACAATTTGAAGAAGGTCTTTTGGCAGAGGAAGAAAGGATTCGAAAACATGTAGAAATTTGGCAGAAGACAAAGAGTGAAGTAGAAAAAGCTATTCCTCAAACATTGGATAAGATGGGTTCAGTTTATGACATGGTTACTTCTGGTGCCAGAGGTTCTCTCTCTCAGATTACTCAAATGGTTGGTATGAAAGGTCTTATTGCCTCTGTTTCGGGAGAGACCATTGAATTCCCGATTCTATCTTGTTCAAAGGAAGGTTTGACCCCTATCGAGTATTTCATCACGACTCACGGTTCTCGTAAGGGTTTGACTGATACGGCTCTCAATACCGCTAAAGCAGGTTATCTCACCCGTAAGCTTTTCGTGGTTGCTCAGGATGTTGTTGTATCTGAAGAAGATTGTGGAACAAAAGATTATATTACAATCCACAAACAAACAGCTTCTGGCTTGGCAATTCCTCTATCAAAAACTATTCGAGGTAGAATAATTGTTGAAGATATAAAATCTAGCGATGGTCAGACATTATTTGAAAAAGGCCATTTACTTTCAAAGAAGGATGCTCTTAAGGTTGAAGAATCTGGAGTCAATGATGTCAAAGTTAGATCACCACTTTCTTGTAAGACAATTAGAGGCGTATGTTCCAAATGTTATGGTTTAGACTTGGGTAAAAATGATTTGGTTGCTCTCGGCGAAGCTGTTGGTACTGTCGCGGCTCAAGCTATCGGTGAGCCAGGAACACAGCTTACAATGAGAACATTCCATGCTGGTGGTACCGCTTCACAAGGTGGAGACATCACTTCTGGTTTACCAAGAGTTGAGGAAGTCTTCGAAAAGAGACGACCAAAGAATCCAGCAGTTGTATCTACGGTAAATGGTGTTGTTACAGGTTTCAAGGATCTGGGCAAAGAAAAAGCAATCTATGTTATTCCTGAAATCGAAGACAAGGGTAAGTCCAAGTCATCTGAAATAGAATATTTATTCCCATATCGCCGAACCCCTATGGTTAAAGTTGGTGATAAGGTCAAGAAAGGTCAGCTTTTGACAGATGGTTCTGCTGATATCGACGAAGTTTTCGATTTTGGTGGTGAAGAGCAAGCAAAAGATTATGTTATTTCTGAAGTTGGAAAGATCTATGAACTTCAAGGTGAAACTGTCTCACGAAAACACATTGAGCTTATCGTAAAACAAATGTTTAGTCGCAAGAGGGTCACTGATTCTGGAGATACAAATCTTACTGAAGGTATGATTATCGACGATATTCAGCTTTCTGAAGAGAATGCCGAAGTCAAAGCAAATGGTGGTACTCCAGCCAAGGCAGAAAGATTGGTTATGGGTATTACCGAGACCTCGCTTTCGAGAAAGAGTTTCTTGTCAGCCGCTTCATTCCAACACACAACTCGTGTCCTCATCTCAAACTCTGTCCGCGGTGCTACCGATGACCTTACCGGTCTTATGGAAAATGTTATCATCGGTCGCTTGGTTCCAGCTGGTTCAGGTTTCCCTGGATCAAAGAAGAAAGAGATGGTAGATGCGTTGAGGGCAAATGATCCAGTAGGGGAGGAGGTGTAATCTAAACCTTCTACGCTGACTTCTCCGCTGAAGCTACGAAGTCCAAGGAAGCTTCGAAGGTCAGGAATCTTAAATCTAGAATTTCAAATCAAGGCCGGCGAAAGCCGGTTTTTGGTATGTTTGCATAAAATAAAACTCCCACAGAAGGACCATGTTATCCTTTCGGGGAGCGACGATCAGATGTAGATCTTGTCCTATTAGACATAGTCGTGGCGACAAACACAACAGGGGGTACGAATTCCTGTCTGAATGTTTTGACCACATCACTGTGGCGCCTTATTAAGAACATAATCTACATCTGACCGTACACTTATCTTACTAATTCTCTTTATAATGTCAATAGTGCGGATGTTTATCTCTTTGATATACTTCACTCATGAACCGCACCGCCGTCGAAGAGATAAAGGCTCGAATATCGATAGAAGAGCTTATAAGCTCATACATAAAGATCGAGAAATCGGGCAAATCATACAAAGCTAGATGTCCTTTTCATAATGAAAAGACACCATCTTTTTTCATCTCTCCAGATCGAGGTGGTTACTATTGTTTTGGTTGCGGGGCTAAAGGCGATATTTTTTCTTTTGTAGAACAATTCGAAGGCTTGGATTTTAAGGGTGCGCTCAAAGTTCTTGCTGAAAAAGCCGGCGTTAAATTGGAAAAAAGAAATGATAGTATCGAAAGTGATAGTGACAAACTTTTCAAAATGACCGAAGAGGCAACAAAGTATTTTGAAGAACAATATGGTAAATCAAAAGAGGCACAGGCATATATTAAAAGCAGGGGTATAACAGTAGAGACCAGGCAAGCATTTCGCATTGGTTGGGCTCCGGAAGGGTGGCAAAATTTATTTGATTATTTAAGGAAAAAAGGTTGGCAGGAATCACTTATAGAAAAAGCTGGATTTATAAAGAAAAGTGACCCATCGACTGGTTCGACGGATTCGACAAGCTCACCGAAATCAAGCTCGAAGCAAGTCAATACCACCCCGAGATACTACGATCGTTTTCGTGGCAGGATTATTTTCCCAATTACAGATTCTAGTGGCAGAGTAGTTGCTTTTACCGGGCGCATATTACACGATGATGGTAAGTCTGCGAAATATCTAAATAGTCCAGAGACACCAATCTTCACTAAATCACAAATCCTTTTTGGTCTTGATAAAGCCAAGAGTGAAATCCGTCGCCTCGGCTATTCTATTTTAGTTGAAGGTCAGATGGATCTCGTTCTTTCTCATCAAGTTGGTGTAAAAAATACTATTGCTGCTTCGGGTACAGCCCTTACCGATCAGGCACAGGGTGAGAGTGGAGTAGTTAGCAATCTTGGTCTGGTTCGACGCCTTAGTCCAAACATGATCATTGCTCTTGATTCTGATAAGGCTGGACGGACGGCTACAATGCGTGCGGTCGCAGCCACGGCTCTCTCTATGGGTATGTCAGTCAAGATTGCCGATGCAGTAGCCCTAGGTTTCGCTGGCAAGGATCCCGCTGATCTTATTTTATCCAATCCGGAAAATTGGAGGACGGTCCTAAAGAATGCCAAGCATGTTATTGAATTTGAATTGGGAAATATCATTCGAGATGTTGGGGATTCGCGATTGCTCGCAAAGGCAGTTCGAGATCGAGTTTTTCCATTTCTAGCAAGGGTCGATAGTGAAATGGATAAGGCATATTTTGTAAAAATAATTGCAGAAAAAGCTATGCTAAACGAGCAGGCGGTTTGGGAAGATTTGCGAAAATTTGAAAAGACAAATAAGCAAGATGGTGTAGCGCAAAAAAGTCAGCAATCGGCGAATCTTTATTCAGGTCAAAAACAAAGTGAACTAAAAAATACCAATTCAAATACTTCTAAAACCAATCAAGTTGGAAGACGTTTTGACTTGGTGGAGAGAAGACTTTTTGGTTTATTACATCTCATGGAAAATCTCGGCTTGGAAGAGGTAAAAGGGTACAGGGAAAAGGTAAAGAAAATAGCGGGCGATTCTTACGAGGAACGGATGGAACGGCTTGATCCCATAATAAATGATCTCTCGTTTGAAGCGGAGTCTCTTTATGGTGATAATAGTGATAAATGGAAGACTCACATAAAAGAACTTCTTATCAATTTTGAAGAAGATCTTATCAATGAAGAATTGATCCTCACCATGGGCAAACTCCGAGTTGCTGAGAAAGAGGGTGATACTGCCACCGTCGCAGAGATGGCAAAAAAATGCCAGGTTTTGTCGATAAGGAAAGGGGAGGTTGGGATGTGAGTAGCTTGCATAAACCATCAAAATCCTCTAGAATGAGCCTTAATTAATAATTATCTACCATATGAGTAAATCAAAAAAGGCCAAGGGCAAGGCTCGTAAATCTTCGTCAGTTAAGGTGAAGAAGCGCGTTTCTCATAAACAAAAAGCCAACGTTACAAAGAAAGTAATCACAAAAAAAGAACCAAAGCTCTCAAGAGAAGATAAGGCCAAGGATTTCGAGACAAAAGCCAATAAACTCATCTCCAAAGGTCGTGATCGTGGTTTCGTCACCTATGACGAGATCCTAAAAGAATTTCCACAGATAGAAAATGATATTTTCTTTTTGGATGAATTATATGCCAAACTAGTTACTGCTAATGTTGATGTTTTGGAAGGTGGTGGACTTTTGGAGGTAGAAGATACAAATGGCAAAAAGGCTTCTCCGCAAATATCTCGCGGAGCAGATTCTGCTTATGATTCTATTCAGATGTATCTAAAAGAGATTGGTCAATACCCACTCATCAACGCTTCACAAGAAAAAGACTTGGCTCGCAGGATTCTCGCTGGTGATACAGAGGCAAAAAACCTTCTAGCAAAAGCAAACTTGAGACTGGTTGTTTCTATTGCAAAAAAGTATGTTGGTCGTAGTCCAGATCTCACTCTCCTTGATCTTATACAAGAAGGTAACCTCGGTCTTTTCCGTGCAGTAGACAAGTTCGATTGGACCAAGGGTTTCAAATTCTCTACTTATGCAACATGGTGGATTCGCCAAGCTATCACTCGTGCTTTGGCCGACCAAAGTAGAACTATTCGCGTACCGGTCCACATGGTAGAGACAATTGCAAAATACAAACAAGTTGTGAGAAGACTTAGTCATGAACTTGGTCGAGAACCATTGGCAGATGAGATCGCTATGGAGATGGATATGGATGTTGAGAAGATCTATCAGATCGAGAAGATCGAACAGGCTGTTGTTTCTCTAGAAAACCCAGTTGGAGATGATAGTGATGATGGTAAGTCCACTCTCCAAGATTTCATTGCCGACGATAAGATCCTTTCCCCAGACCAAGAATCTTCGCGCCGTATTCTACGCGATCAGGTCAATATGATTTTGGGAGATCTTTCCGAAAAAGAACGCAAGATATTGGAGATGCGACATGGTTTGAATGATGGTATTACACACACCCTAGAAGAAGTCGGACGCGAGTTTGGGGTTACACGCGAACGCATTCGTCAGATCGAAGCCAAGGCGCATGAGAAGATCCGCCAGCATGATAAGATAAATCAGTTGAAAAATTATTAGGGGAGATGTAGGAGCTAAGAGGTAAGAGGTAGGAGGTAGGAGGTAAGTTAGAAAATTTATTATATTATGAATGTCAACCATTCATCATCGTGGTTGCGAGAATAACTCACACCTTTTAGTATTAATATTTAGTAAATTTTGAAATGCTGTCATCCCCGCGAAGGCGGGGATCCAGGATATAAAAACTAGGTAGTTGAAATAAAAAACGAGCGCCCGTACAATGAAGTCGGGCGCTGGGTTGTGGGGTGTGACTTAGTGATTGTGACGCTTCCACTCGTTGTACCACAGGTCGCTTTTCTTGAGTAGCCTCCCGGTGATCCACAGGGATAACACCAAGAACGCCAACAATGCCAAGGCAGAAAAGAATGCATTCATTTAAGGTGTCCTTTCCGTCATGCATAATACAACAATATACAATTAAAGCAATGTCCACAGGTGAATACGAAAAGCGTTATAAAGTACTGAATAAAGCCCAAAAGCAAGCCGTCGACACTATCGAGGGTCCGGTTATTGTCATCGCTGGTCCTGGAACAGGTAAGACTACGATACTCACCTTGCGTATTGCAAATATCCTGCGTTCAACCGACACTGCTCCAGAAAATATTCTTGCACTTACATTCACCGAATCTGGCGCTTATGTCATGCGTCGCAAACTTGCCGAACTTATTGGCACCTCTGCATATAAAGTTAACATCCACACTTTCCATGGTTTTGCCGAAAAGATCATCCAAGAATATCCAGATTATTTTTCTAGAATTATTGGCTCAAAGATCATCACCGATGCTGAGCAGATGAAAATTATTGAAAAAATAATTCAAGCAAAAGAAATAGACATTCTTCGTCCTTACGGCGATCCTAGTTACTATGTCAAACCAATACTAAATGAGATCCATATTCTTAAAAGAGAAAATATCTCGCCGGAAGATTTGATCAAAAGTATAAAAAAAGACATAAACAGTAGGTCAAACAATGCAAAGGGTAACAAAGAACTTTCCGCTACCGAGATAGAGAGGCTAAAAAAACGCGATCTCAAAAATACTGAATTGGCTTTGGTATATGAAAGATATGAAGAAGAACTAACCAAGCAAAAATTTTATGATTTCGATGATATGTTGCTCGAGCTTATAAAAGCAATGGAAGGTGATAAGACTTTTAAGCTCATGCTTCAGGAGACTTACCAATATATTTTGGCTGACGAACATCAAGATGCTAACGCCTCACAAAACCGTATCTTGGAATTGTTGGCAGATTTTCACGATTCACCAAATCTTTTCATTGTCGGTGATGACAAGCAGGCGATCTATCGTTTCCAAGGCGCCTCGCTTGAGAACTTCCTTTATTTTTCCAATAAATACAAAGATGTAAAAGTGATAGAACTGGAACACAACTATCGTTCGCATCAGGGTATCTTGGATGTTGCACACAGCCTCATAGTCAACAATCCATCCATCCCCGGACGCGATCGAGTGCGTCTTGTCTCATTACAGGTCGGTACCAAACCGACATTCATTAGTGAATATAATTCAAAGGACGATGAACTCCATTATATTTCTTTGGTCATTTCTGGATTAATAAAACGCGGAGAAAAGGCCGATGAGATTGCTGTCCTTTATCGAGAAAACAAAGAGGCAAAAGATATAGCCTCGGCTTTGCGTGCTCATGGAGTCAATTGTCGGATTGAGTCCGATCACAATATTTTGGAAGATGTGGATGCAGTTAAGATCGTCCTCATTTGTAGAGCCGTGAATGATCTATCTAACAATGAAGCTCTGGGCAAAGTTTTACTTTTACCGGAAATGGGTTGTGACCCAGCTACAGTTTCTGAAATATTTAATTATTCAAATAAAGAAAGGTTGCCTCTATATCGAGTGGTAGATGAGTTAAAAGTAAATACTAAAGTCAGCCCCTTTTCCAAATTGAACAAAAAAAGATTGGTAGAAATACAACAAGCATATTCCAAACTGGTTTCGTGGTCAAAACAGGGGCAAGTTCTAACCTTTCCTCATCTTTTACAAAAGATTATTCAAGAGACAAAGATGATCGGCTATATCGTCTCGGCTCCAAATTCTTTGGAAAGGATGAATTTTTTGGAAGCCTTATTTGATAGGGTCCAAAAAGTCGCCAAGTCAAAAGAAACATTTCATCTTTCAGATTTTATAGAATACATAGATATTGTAAGTAAGCACGGTATCCTGTCCAAGCGCTCATATACGGATCATGTCGGTGGAGTGAGACTTATGACCACTCACCGAGCCAAAGGACTTGAGTTCGATCATGTTTTTATTGTAAATGTCACGGATGGAATCTGGGGCAATAGAAGTCACCGCAACTTGTTCTCGGTACCGGTCATGGAGCATGCCCGCGATACAGGTCGGATCGAGGACGAAAGAAGACTTTTTTATGTGGCAATGACAAGAGCTAGAAAATCTATCAATATTTCATACTCCAGAGTTGTAGATGAAAAAGAGAGGATTCCAAGTCAATTCATCGCTGAGTTGGATAAATCTTTGACGATTATGGAGAAGCCGGACATTATACCTAGTGAGAAAAGTTTATTTGAAAAGAAATTAACTCCATCGGTCCATAGTTCAGCACCAACTATTCTCGATCCGGATTTTGTAAAGTCCAAGTTTCTCTCGCAACCCTTTTCAGTCACTCATTTAAATAGTTTTTTGGAATGCCCTTGGAAATACTTTTTTGTGAACTTGCTTCGAGTGCCTCAAGCGCAAAATAAACATCAGATGTATGGTACGGCTGTCCATGCGACACTGCGCTCTTTCTTCGAGGCATATAAATCAGAAAGAGATATGTCCAAAGCAGACCTCCTCAGGTTATTTGCCCATAATTTGGCCAAAGAGCCGATGTCTGTAGAAGATAGAAGTAATTCCCTAAAGAAGGGTAATGAAGCATTGTCGGGCTATTTTGAGGCTTATAAGGGGCTTTGGAATAGGAACTTGCTTACAGAATATGGGATTAAGGTGGGGGACTTTGATCTGGATTCCGGGATCTCTTCCTCTAGCAAACTTCCTGCATCTCTCATTCTCACTGGTAAACTAGATAAGATCGATCTTTTGGATGAAAGGCATGTGGGAGTTATAGACTTCAAAACTTCAAAACCAAAGTCGAGAAATGATATTGAAGGCAAGACCAAATCGGCCGATGGTAATTACAAACGCCAACTAGTTTTCTACAAATTGCTTCTAGATCGCGACAAAAAGTTTGTTATGAATTATGGGGAGATAGATTTTATTGAACCAAATGAAAGAGGGAAGTACAAAAAAGAAAGGTTTGATATCACCGCCAAAGAAGTCGCCGATTTGGAAGTATTGATCCGCAAGTCCGCAAAGGCGATCATCAATCTCTTTTTCATCCACTCTACCTGTGATGACAAAGATTGCGAGTATTGTAAGTTGGCGAAGGTGATCGGGGTGAGGTAAATTTTTGGAATTATTCCTCAAAATATGTTATAATAGTGACATGTTAAACCATTGGTCAGTCAATACAAAAGAGTTGGAAAAAGACCCGGATGCCTATGCTATCTGGCGATTGGAACAGTGGGCAAATTGGGGTATAGGTGCAATGAAGGTAAAGAAGACGGATCTAATAAAATATTGGGATAGATTGGATATAGATCAGTGGAAAAAGAAAGCCTTGGCGCTGGTGTTGTTTTAATCTTGTAAATGATGTCTTCTATTCTCTCAAAAAACCAAATAAATCTTCTCGCACTTTTAAGTCAGGAAAAGTTAATTGTAGAATCTTTCTACCTTACCGGAGGCACTGCTCTGGCGGAGTTTTATCTACAACATCGTCTTTCTGAAGATTTAGATTTTTTTTCAGAAAATGAATTTGATCCAGCTTTTATCAGTTCAACATTCAAGAAGATTGAAGATGAAGCCAATATAAAGAAAGTAAATTTTGAGCAGAGTTATAACCGCAATCTTTTCTTTTTAGAATTGGAAAATGACACAATAAAGACAGAATTTACTTATTTTCCTTTTGAAAGAATTGAATCAAAGAAAAAGTTTGGTGATCTGTACATAGATAGTCTTCTAGATATTGCAGTGAATAAAGTCTTTACTATTTATCAAAAGCCTCGCTCTAGAGATTTCATTGATCTTTATTTTATTCTTATGCTTGAGAAAACTTGGAATATTGATGATCTGATCAAGAAAGTACAAGTAAAATTTGGTACATACATAAACCCACTTCAATTGAGCAGCCAGTTTGTAAAGGTTGATATTCTAAAAGATTATCCGAATATGATAAAAAAGATTGATGGAAAAGAGTGGCAAAGTTTCTTTCTCAAAGAAGCAAAAAGATTAACGGAATTGAAGCTTGAATAGTGAGCAATTTACTTCAGCAAACTCTCGATAATCCCCGTCATCAAAGCAACTGGTAGTGCACCACCCATGAAGATCATCTTTTTGTCATCTGAAACAAATAGTAGATCTTCTGGTATTCGGTATTGTAGAAGAGCGTTGTTTATATAGGTGATCGCTGTTGGATTGATAGATTTGTCCAAAACAAAGAAGCTTGTTGGTGTGCCAGAGACGCCGGCATTGACTCCACTTGTTGCTTGCTTTACCACTCGGTTTTTCGCTTCTTCACTAGATAGACATTCATTGAAAGCTACAACATCAAGACCGACTGTTTTTGCGATGATCGGTAATTGTTTTTGATCAAGACCTTCTGGAGTTGCCGAAGTAACTGCTGGTGTGATCTCGTAAAGTTTCTTTTGATAGTTCCAAAACTTTTCATTTCCACCAAGAATACCGGCGCATTCTATAGCACGCGATTCATTGGCTGCATTTGGGTGAAGAATGTTGCCGTTTGCATCTGGAGTATCGAGAGGCATAGCGCGATAGACCCAAGCAACCTTGCCTGTTGGGCCGTATTTGTCCATGATCTCAGTCATCGTTGTGTTGAATGTTTTACAAAAAGGGCAGGAAGGATCGGAGTATTCTACGATCTTGATCGGCGCATTTGGATTGCCAAGAATATTGTCTTCTTTGGTGACTGGTGCGAGATTGATCGTTGCGGTCTGTTCTTGATTTGGTAACGGTGCTGTATTTGTGACTGGCTTTTTGACATAAATAATAGCAATTGCAATGATTGCTCCGGCGATGATAATCGCGCTTGGTAAATTGAGAAAGTTTTTGTTTTCCATAATATTCTTTTATTTATAATAATTATTTCAGTTAATTGATTATACATTATTTGGTTAAATTGTAAGGTAAAAGATCTCGTCCTGCGAAGCTCACGATTAGCGAGCGTAGTAGGATTAAAACGGCAAAGTAAATGTCATAGAGCTCGACTGTGGAACTTCCCATGACGAAGTGTCCAACTTGATTTCCTTAAGAGAACCCAACTCTTTGTATTTCAATGACTTGTTGGTCAATGCATAATCATAAAGATCTTTTGTAAGTTTAACATCTTCAATACAATAAGCTATCAATTTATCGATCTCGCCATTTTGCCACCAATGTACAGCGTCGCTACCGTGTCCAGTTTTATTTTTGCCCAAAGTTGCTTCGCCGACACTATCTAGTTTGAGGCGTCTGCCTAGTATTTTTTGAACTTCTTTCATAAGGTCAAGGCTTTTGATTTTTGAAAGATCGCCTGGGTAATATTTATTCAGAATAGGAATATCAAAATGTTCTCCATTCCAAGTGATGAGCATATCGGCTTGCTCGATGATCGGCCAGAGTTTGTTAAAATCTTTTTCAAAATAGCTCGAGTATTCATCGGTTGCTGAATCGTGAATACAAAGAACGGAGATGTCCAAATCAGCTGGATCATTTGATCCGACATCTTGAAAAAAGTTCTTTGTTTCTAAATCAAAGGTAATTTTACGCATGTTGTTGTATGGTTAATTCATGTCCGAGGCTGGTAGTATGCCAATTATCCAATTTTCAAATCTCAATGATCAAATTTGTGACGAAACTTGGTTATTGATCATTGATAATTGGTTATTTCTATCTCTTCACCAGTTGCAAGGTCTTTTACTCTTATTTTTCCACTCTTCACTTCCTCATCGCCAATACAAATTACTTTTGGAATTCCGCGCTTGCCCGCATTGCTTATCTGATCACCAACTTTTTTGCCAGATAGGTCGACAACAATATTTTTACCTTCGTTACGCATTTTTTGAGCTACATCTAGAGCATAGGGGGTATTTTGTTCTCCTACTATACAAATAGCGATGTTGGCTACTTCGGGAATCTTTGGCAAAGTGCCGTAGGTCTCCATGATGTCACGGGCTATAAGGTCACCATGGCCAAAACCAACCGCAGGAACTTTGTCATTACCAAATAAAGCCAAAAGATCGTCATATCTGCCACCGCCGAAGACTGCTCTACGGTTTGTTGGATTGAGGTCGAAGACTTCGAAAACTATGCCAGTATAATAGTCGAACCCACGCATAAGTGTCTGATCAAAACGGACATTTGTAATGCCGAGCTTCTCTAGACCGGCGATAACCTCACGAATTTCTTTCAGTCCCTGATGCTCCTCAGCTGTTTGTGGCAAGTGAGCGGTGAATTCCTCAAAGTTTTTGGAATTGAGAAGAGTCAGGAATTTTTGAACCTTCTCGGTAATGGACTTTTCGTCGGTACTAGGGTCTTTCTCCATTATTTGATCAAAAACTTCCTTGACGCCAATGTCAAAAGCTTCGGGTTTGAGTTTATCTTTTTTATCAATGAGTTTTGACACCTTGTGTGCCATACCTTCATCCAAGCCGAAAACATCCCGAGTAATATAGTTCATGATCTTTCTATTACTGAGGCGAATCTCGAAATCGGTGTCTTTGAGGCCATATCCACGCATGATGTCGTAGGCCAAGTTTATTATTTCTATCTCAGCACTGGTGGAAGTTACTCCGAAAATGTCGGCGTTCAACTGCCAATGTTCTCGCGTGCGACCTCGCTGTGGTTGTTCGTAGCGAAATAGGTTGGGAATAGAAAACCAGCGGACAGGGAAGGTAAGTTCGCGTCTCCGACCGGCTATCATGCGACCAATCGTGGGGGTCATCTCTGGGCGCAATGTAACCTCGCGATCACCGCGATCGGTAAAAGTATATGTCTGTTCATTGACTATCTCTTCGCCAGTTTTTGCTTGGTAAAGTTCTGCTGGTTCGAGAACAGATGCGCCGTATTCTTCGTAGCCGTATGCTTTGCATTTCTCTCTCCAAATACCAAAAATATGCTGTTCGATAGCCATGTCGGCCGGGAAGAAATCCCTCACGCCCTTATAGGGTTCGGTACTTAGTTTTTTATTGTTGTCTCTCATGGGGTTATTGTAGCAAAGTTTTGAAGTTAGGAATGGATAAATTTTTCTTAAGTCTTAGAATCAACCATCCTTCAATAGTTGTCATCAGATTGAATCTACATTCTTCCAGGGTTTTCCCAACAGCCCAAACACCTCGCAAAGTCTTTATCTCTGCGTAGAATTTTTTGCCACCGTCGACAAGTTCGTAATTAGCCCTATTCATATTGTTTGTAATAAAGTCTTGAATCATGAGTAAATAATAGCAGAAGTGGGTAAATCAAAATAGTGGTTGACAAGTACTCACAGATATGCTATACTCTAACAGTAATGTTCATTGATAAGACTTGCGATTGGTCATAGCGAAAAGCCCTTCGACTACGCTCAGGGTTTCTCGCTATGACCACTACAGTTCATAGTTCCTCCTCGGATTAGAGGAAAACAAAACCGCCCAAACAAGGGCAAGGAGATAACAGTGAACACAAACACAACAGAATTCGCGTCCGCCAACTATACGGCCGGTCAGTTGAACGCAATGGTCAAACTACTCATGAAGCAGGCGGGAGAAGACGGGCCAAATCGGTTTCTTCGTGGTGAGGTCACGGTTTCTGAACCGACTCGCAAGTGGCGCGAACAAGACGGCGTCATCTACCTCAGCGTCACTTCCGATGGCACGACCGGTCCTCAATGGATTGATTGGTTCGGGAGCAATAGCTTCTGTTTGAGCGGTGACGCCAAAAGCGTGCTTCGCTCGCCGGACTTCAAGCCGACCACCGGTGTCACCACCGAGATTGCTATCCTCAAGGGCATGCTCTTCGAGGATAGCAATCGGATCACGAAGAAGATTCGTGCTGAGGCCGACAAGCGCAGGCTGACCACGCCGAACGCGGAAAGGGCCTGTCTTATTCGGAAAAACTTCTCGGACGAGGACATCAAAGCGATGGGCCTGATCTGGATCGTCACCATGCATGAACCAATCGAGGATTCTGGCGGTGGTCCGAGCTTGCTCGGCGCGAGTCGGGGCGGCGACGGTCGCCAGTTGGACGCGTACTACGACGGTCCTGTCAGCAGATGGGATCGTGAGGACGGGTTCGGGTTCGTCGTGTCGCAAGTATCAGTTCTCGGAACTGAGTAGCTTAGGATTTCGGTCCTTTGTGCTCAGTCCTTATGCCCCACTCCGATCCTTCGGAGTGGGGCAAAATTTTTGTGCAATAAAATGATATACTAATCTTGGAAGTAGGTGAATATGCGAGCGGTCATGGGGGCTTTTCGCTACCGAAACCAGTATCCATGCACTGAGAACGAGAGAGGTTACGGCTTCTCTCGGAGGGTGTATGTAGACACTTCATCCCTCGACTAACTCGGGATGATCCTGAGCAAAGTCGAAGGATCAAAAAATGAAGCTACTTGGTGTAAGATGTTACGGCATTATAATGCTAAATAAAATTCAACCCAGAGAGTATTCGAAGGGTGGTGGTATGGAAAGCATTTTACATATTCTGACGGTGATCCGAACTTGCTCGGCGCGAATCGGAACGGCGACGGTCGCCAGTTGAACGCGTACTACGACAATCCTGACAACAGATGGAATCGTGAGAACGGGTTCGGATTCGTCGTGTCGCTACTCGCTTCATTTCTCTCCCTTGTAGTACGACTTTGTTAAGTCGCCTATTTCTTGGGAGAGTTTTGTTTTACCAATTGACCACTCCAACCACCAAGATTTCTTCCAATCTCATCGAACTTCAAAGAAAGTGCGATATACTTATTATTGTCAATGGATTTCGTCTCCCAAATGATCATTAGAAGTATTTTTACAGCGTCTAGTTTTCGTATGGCGAGACGGATATACGGAAGTTTTTCTTGTGGAGACATAAAGCTGGCTGCTGCGACAACTTCTATGATTTCGATAAACAATGAATCTATGCGATATCCGAAAGAGTTACGATGAAATTTTGGTAAATCCTTATAATAACTATGCCACAACAAATAAGCATCTTTGATTTTATTCAAGACCGGCAAAATTCGGTGGGGGGGGGGGCTTTCATAGTCTGCGACGAATAAGATTCAATCATACTTACAATGATATCATTTCCCTAGAAAATCTTCTTGAAGCATGGAAAGAATTTATTAAAGGAAAAAAGTTTAGAGAAGATGTGCAGGAATTTGGGAGAAATCTTATGAGTAATATTATTGGATTACACAAAGATCTCACTGAGAAAATCTACGAACATTCCGCATATAAAGCATTCAAGATTAATGACCCAAAGCCAAGGGATATACACAAGGCGTGTGTTCGAGACCGATTGTTGCACCGCGCTATTTATAGAAAATTATATCCATTTTTTGATAAGACATTCATATCAGATTCTTATTCTTGCAGATTGAGAAAGGGAACTCATAAGGCTATTGATAGATTCAGAATATTTGCTCGTAAAGAATCGAAAAATCATACCAAAACAGTCTGGGTTCTAAAATGTGATGTGCGAAAGTTTTTTGCCTCTGTAGATCAAAACATTTTGAAAAATATTATTAGGAAATACATTCAAGATAAAGATATTTTAGAACTAGTCGATAGAATCATAAATAGTTTTTCTTCAGTCGAAAAAGGTGTAGGTTTACCACTTGGAAATATCACATCACAGTTGCTGGTAAATATTTATATGAATAAATTTGATCAATTTGTTAAACATAGAGTAAAGGCAAAATACTACATTCGTTATGCTGATGATTTTGTAATTTTTTCTCGTGACAAAGTATGGTTAGAAAATATTATTCGTAGAATTAGAAATTTTTTATGGTATGAATTAAAACTGCAACTTCATCCGAATAAAGTATCTATATGTACCGTTGCTTCGGGTACTGATTATCTTGGATGGGTGAATTACCCAGACTATCGAATATTGAGGACAGTTACAAAAAAGAGGATGTTCCGACGAATAATTGAAATGGAGGGTAAAATTGAAACAGTTCAATCCTATCTGGGTATGATAAGTCACGGTAATAGTTGGAAATTGAGCAATCAAATCAATGCAGTCTCCTTGAGGTTTCACCTCAAGGAACGAAATATGCTACCATAACCCTATGAAGCGAATAATTATCAAAGAAGGACCATTTGTCTTTCTACGCAATGTTATAGCCATGGAGGTCTTGGCTACGATCATCTTCATTATTGCCTCCTATATGGCCAATTATGAGCAGTTATTCCGTTACTTTCATTTTGACAGTTTTTTGAGTTATAACAACTTTATTATAGTAATCTTTTCTCTTTTCCAACTCTTCTATATCCTAGCGCTATTCTTTGACTGGTATCTAAAGTTTTATGAAATCCGCGAAAAAGAGATCGTCCGCCACTCCGGGATTTTATTAAAAAGGAGAAAGTCCGTTTCTCTATTACATATAGTTGCAGTTGAGACTTCTCAGAGTCCTCTCGACCGACTGCTTCGACATGCAACCTTAACTCTCGAACATGACAATGGTCGCGTAACCAAGATCCAAAATGTCGCTGGTTACGAAGAATATGCCGAGATAATAAAACAGAGTATAGACAATACGATGAAGAAACCCATTCATTCCAAAAGTCTACAAATGTTTCTCAAAGAAGGTGAAGGGTTATTTTTGGAATTTAAACAGACATTACGCTATGACTTGCGAAGGAAATGTATAAGTAAAGATGTAGAGAGAGCAGTGATAAAGACTATTGCCGGTTTTATGAATGCCGATGGCGGAACACTTATCATTGGTGTAGATGATGAGGGTATAGTAACCGGACTCAAAAATGACTATGAAACTCTGGCAAAGAAAAATCGCGATGGATTTGAAAATCATTTGAATAACTTGGTCAAGACTATGCTTGGCGTAAAGTTTGCCAATTATATCCATGCTCGTTTTGATTATTTCAATGACAATGAAGCTTGTATAGTTGCAGTAGATCCTAGTCACAAGCCAGCTTACATCCAGAACGCCGAAGGCAAAGAAGAATTTTTTGTTCGTATGGGCAATTCAACACAACCTTTCTCGATGAGTGAGACAGAGGAGTATATAAAAAATAGGTGGAAGTGATAGAAGTGAAAAATTAAAAGTGCAAAGTGTAAAGTTGAATCGCGTTGCGACAGAACTTTGCGCTTTGCATTTTTAACTTTGCACTTAGTTATATTTGATGTATAATATGTCATATGAACGAAAATAACCTACAATTTAACGTTATTTTTAGGTCTGAGCCAGAAGGTGGTTTTACAGCATCTGTACCTTCTTTGCCTGGATGTATCAGTTTTGGTAAAGATCTGACCGAGGCTAAAAATATGATCGTTGATGCTATCAAAGGCTACATTATTTCACTAAAAAAACATAAAGAGGTTGTTGTTTCGGATAATGAAGATTATGTCAGTTTGATTTCTATCAATCAAGAAATTGTTCATGCCTAAACTCAAGAATCTAAATTCAAAGAAAGTCATTGCGACTTTGAAGAAAAATGGTTTTGAGTTAGACCATGTAACTGGTAGTCATTATATCTTTTACAATTCTACCAATCAAAAAAGAGTGACTGTACCGTATCGTGCAAAAGATTTGCCAAAGGGCACTCTGATGTCAATTATAAGATCATCGGGTTTATTAAAAGAAGATTTTGTTTAATAAAATTAAATTTTTATAATTAAAGATATGAATACAAAAATTATTAATACTGTTGCGGGCTTATGGTTGATAATAAATCTACCCATAATCCCGTTTGTCGGATTTCTTTTCTTTAAAATGGATCCGGTAATTCACCTGGTTATGTCATTAGTCGTTTTGATCGTATTTTTTGTACTAAATAAATTGTTCACAAATAAGTTAATCAATGTAGCTACAGTGGCATCATTATGTGTGATTGCTATATCGATTTTGCGTTTTGATAGTATTCGCTATTCGCTATCTACAACAAATGGTGATTCTTTGGTTAGTAAACTAATAGCTGTGATTGTTCTCGCTGTAATTGCGATTGGTTTTTTAGTGTACAAAATAATGAAAGATAGAAGAGCGAGTTAAGTAGAAAGTAGGGGTAAATGTTCAATTGCCGGTGCGATTCACTTGATCATTGAAAATTGATAATTTACAAACTCCTCCTCGCTCTCGCCCTATCTAGTTCAGTTAAAAGTTTTTTGCGGAGACGGATGTTTTTTGGGGTAATTTCTAGGTATTCATCATCGCGCATTAGTTCCATACCTCTTTCTATACTTAATTTAAAAGGCGGTACCAGGTTCAATGCCTCATCTTTTCCAGAAGAACGCATATTGGAAAGCTGTTTACCTTTACATGGATTGACTTCCATATCATCACCTTTCGATGTGTCTCCAATAACCATACCTTCATAGATATCTGTTGCTGGTTCGATGTAGAGACGGCCACGATCCTGTAGATTCCAGAGCGAGAAGCCAAAAGATTTACCAGATGCCATAGAAGTCATTGATCCTGTTTCCCGCTTTTCTATCTCACCGGCATAAGGTCTAAAGCCGATCACTCGACTAGACATGATACCTTCACCCTTTGTCTCGATAGTAAAAGCATTTCGATAACCCAAAAGACCGCGTGTAGGCGTTTCAAAAACCATGCGGACTTGATTGCCATGAGTCTTCATATCTTTCATAATTCCTTTTCTTTTACCCAGAGTTTCAATGATTGTTCCAGAATATTCCTTTGGACAGTCCACAATGACTTCTTCAAATGGTTCCAATTTCTCACCATTTTCTTCGTGAATAATTACTTTTGGTTGAGAGATTTGTAATTCATAACCTTCACGACGCATATTTTCTATGAGGATAGCGACATGTAATTCACCACGACCAAAGACGGTGAAATATTCATTGGAAGAAAAATCAACTTTGAGACCGACATTGGTCTCGAGTTCTAGTTGTAAGCGTTCGCGGATCTGTCTTCCGGTTACGAAAGTGCCTTCGCGACCAGCAAAAGGGGAATTGTTAACCAAAAATTGTAGGGAAATAGTAGGCTCATCGACTGTGATAGCGGTTAATGCTGGAGTATTTTCATTATCTGTAAATGTTTCGCCAATATTGATATCTGGTATTCCTGCGATAGTGACTATGTCACCAGATTGAGCTATCTCGGTCTCAACCCTCTTTTTGCCATTAAAAGTGAAAAGCTTTGTAACTTTACCGGCGACAGATTTACCATTTACATTTTTTACCCAAATATTTTGTCCATTTTTTACTGAGCCATCGTATATACGACAAACGGCCAGTCTTCCAAGGAAATTATCATAGCCAAGATTGAAGACTTGTGCGGTCAATGGAGCATTGGCGTCTTTGTTTGCTGGTGGGACATGTTCGAGGATTGTATCTAAAAGAGGCGTAAGATCTTTGGAATCATCAGCTAAATTCTTTTTGGCTACACCTGTTCTACCGATGGCGTATATCGTAGGAAAATCGATCTGCTCGTCATTTGCTCCCAATTCCATAAAAAGTTCCAAGACTTCATCATGAGTGCGAGCGGGGTTGGCGGCTGGTTTGTCTATCTTATTTATAATTACAATCGGTTTCAAACCAAGTTCTAGAGACTTTTTGAGCACAAAGCGCGTTTGGGGCATCGGACCTTCCTGAGCATCGACGACTAGAAGGACGGTGTCGATGGAACGCAAAACTCTTTCAACCTCGGAACCGAAATCAGCGTGCCCAGGAGTGTCGACGATGTTGATCTTTGTAACAGGTCTTGGAGAACCATTGGCGTTGACTTGGCCGGAAAGAGGGTAGTTGATAGAGGTATTTTTTGCATAAATAGTAATACCGCGCTCTTGTTCTAGAGCATTGGAGTCCATCGAACCCTCATCTCCATGACCACATTGGGTCATGATTGCATCGGTAAGTGTTGTCTTACCGTGGTCGACATGGGCGATAATTGCTATATTGCGTATTTCCATTTGTTTTGTTTTTTCCTTGAGGTTTCTTGCCTCGAGCTATGACCTGAGTTGCTTGTGGTGAGCAAGTCGAACCGGTCGAAGTTGTCGAGAGGAACCTCAAGGTGGATTAAAAAGAGAGCCAGTGGCTCGTTATCACCCCAATAGTAAAGCATAAAAATAGGCAAAAAGTCAAATTTTACCGAGGGGAAGCCTCAGTACTGAGGCTTCCCCTCGGTAATCAGTATAAAAAAGCGCCGGCCCGGATGGGTCGGCGTTGGTGAATGGGGGGGGTGGTTCAGGCCGTCGCGAGGACTTTGGCCGAGACCATCTGTTTGTTCGGGTCCTTCTTGTAACCGAAACAGGATAGAATGTCATCAGTCAATTTTGGAACCAAGAGTTCCACGTCTTCGATCACCTGAACTTGTTTGAAGTGCCCAGGTTTGCAAGCCCCGAAAGTCCTGATTTCTCGGGCGGTAGCAGAGTGGTATTTCTCTTGGTCTATCCTCCTTGTAGCAGGGATGACTTCGAAGAAGATTGGATGGAATCCTGCAAAAAACCGAGCTTGTTCAGGAGTCCGTGGTGCACCGTGGATCAGCGCAAATTCCTTCTCATTTTGGATCGTGGATTTAATCCAAGCATCGGTCAATCGGTTGATCAGTGAACACCGAATTGAAAAACGTGAATGTGTACACCCTTGGGCGGCGCGCCCCAAGCTGCCAGCTTGCCTTGGGCCCCACTCATTCAGGATTGTCCCGGTGCCAATCACCAAAGCTTTGTACTGCGCTTGGTTCAAGTAGTTACCAATCGCCTCAGCAAGTTTCTTACTTGCGTTATGTTCACCGGTAAGGAACACCACACTGTGATTGAGATCTCGTCGTGCCATAGTATCGTTGTATCTGTAGTTGTTTCTCTTATCCCTCGGGTATCCATCCCAAGAGATATCCGTGCCAAATAATACAACAAATCAGAAAAAAAGCAAACTGAGGGGAAGCCTCAGTACTGAGGCTTCCCCTCAGTAAAAAATCTTCATTGTTTTTTTACCCTACTAAGCTCCTACGCTTCGCTCCGGAGCTTCGCAGGGCGAGTCACATGCAGACTTTTTCTTCATTGTTTTTTTATCAGAAATTCATCAGGATTTTATCTCGATCTGATATCCTTGTGTCATGTCAGAAAATATTAAACAAAAACCTATATTTCCTAGCACACCGTCTTCTGCAGTCGAAGCTATCGATAGTCTGCTTTCATATGCCGTCCACCTTCGAGCATCCGATATCCATTGCGATCCACGCGAAACAGGCATATTGATCCGCTTCCGAATAGATGGTCAGATCGATCAAGTCGGAGTGTTTCCTAGAGGAATTTTGGACGAATTCATCGCCCGACTCAAGATCCTATCTGGTACGCGTACCGATCTTCATATTATTCCACAAGATGGTCGCTTTCGGACAAATGTTGATGGAGCCGATTACAATATTCGCATTTCATTTATGCCAACCTACCACGGTGAGAATGCTGTGATGCGACTTTTACCAACAAAAGTGTCCAGTGATATCTCTTTTGCAAAACTTGGCTTCACTCCAGATCATGTCACCGCTATCAGCAATTCTCTGCAAAAGAAACATGGACTCATTTTAGTAACAGGACCGACAGGGTCAGGGAAGACTACTACTTTACACACTTGTTTGTCCATCAAAGCCAAAGAACCACTCTCTATCATCACACTCGAGGATCCGGTTGAATACGAGATAGCAGGTGTCCGTCAGATTCACATTAGGCATTCTCACGGAGTCAATTTTGCTACAGGACTTCGATCCGCCCTCAGACAAGATCCCGATGTCATCATGGTTGGTGAGATCCGCGACAGCGAAACTGCAAAAGTTGCCATCCACACTTCTCTTACTGGTCACCTCGTTCTTTCTACATTGCATACAAACTCTGCTCTGGAAACCATTCCTAGATTGGTTGATATGGGTATCGATCATTATCTTTTGGCGTCCACTCTCAAACTTGTCGTTGCCCAAAGACTAGTCCGCTCTATGTGTCACAACTGCAACGCCTCGGGATGCAACCTTTGTCATGGTACCGGATATGTCGGTCGTTCGGTGATAGCCGAAGCCTATGAGGTTGACCCTGGTCTAGCACAACTTATTGCCAACAAAGAGTCAGTATCTACTTATACAGATTATGTTCGCTCAAAAGGCTTTCGCCCCATAATCGAGGACGGTCTCGAGAAGATCGAGTGGGGAGTTACGACCAAGGAGGAGGTCTTAAATATTTTACACCCTACTACGCTCTCCGCTTCGCTTCGAGCTTCGTAGGGCAGGCCCTACACTTATTTACTAACCATTCATTTATGTCATTTTTTGGATCAATCTTTCGGCGGAGTTTTTTATCTCGTAACCAGACGCGAGGTTTTCTTACCAGAAACCCTTCGTCCAAAAGATGGAAACGCCGAGAGATTATTCAATTTTTGGAGCGACTAGAGATGTATTTGTCATCTGGATTGGAAATAAACAAAGCTTTGGAAGTCTCTCTTCAAGGTCTCAAAAACAGACAAAAATTATCTATCCAAAATTTACAAAAAGCAATCGAATCTGGTGCTCCACTTTATTCTGCCCTCGCTCGTTTTGTTGGAATCACAAAGACTACATCTAGCCTCGTCGAATATGGGGAACTCTCTGGTACTTTGACCCAGTCATTGTTAACTGCCAAGATTTTATTAGAAAAAGAAGATGAACTACTGAAGCGTTGCACGGGGGCTATGATCTATCCTTTGGTTATAGGTATTTTTGCTCTGCTTCTCACTATCGGTCTTGTCCGTGGAGTGATGACTCAGATTATTCCGATGCTAAAGAGTCTAAATGTAAACTTACCATTTATTACAAAAATCACGATAACTCTTTCAGAGATTGTAACTAATTATGGTCTTCATATATCGGTTAGTCTAATTTTGAGCGCGATCGTAGGCAGATTTATTATAAAAAAATACAAAAAACCGAGATACATCCTTCAATCGATCATTGTCCGTACACCTATCGTTGGTAAACTCTATTACAATTTTTATTTAGCGATATTTCTTCACTCTTGCGGGGCATTGGTCGATTCTGGTATTGCGGTCAAGGATTCATACGAAAAGATAGTAACGACCATTGGTCTTTTGCCGTTAAATAGTTTTTTGCAGGATCAGTCACATAAGGTCGCAAGAGGATTTCCTTTGGGTGAAGTTATAAATCACAACCGACTACCTTCGTATGTTTCTCCACTTTTGAATGCCGGTGAACTCTCGGGTACTCTTGGTCAGTCCATCATCAGGGCAGGGAATATTATCGATAAAGAGATAGAACATAGTCTAAAGAAACTCACTTCTCTCATTGAACCCGTGATGATGGTTGGCATGGGTTGTGTCGTCGGCACCATCGCTCTTTCTATAATGCTTCCTATTTACAATATTTCTGGAGCATTACAAAAGTAGACCCGCCGAAATGTATTACTATTGATACCCATTTTTTTATGCGAATTAATCCATTCAAAAAAACAATAGAACTATTGCCATATAAAAGGTCTTTAGGGCTTGTGCAAAAATCTAGAGGAATTTTACTTGTTGATATTCTCATTGCTTTTTCCTTGACCACTTTATTTATCATAATAATGAGCCAATCATCTAGTCAGGCTAGAGAAATATTTGAAACTGCGAAGATGAGGGAACAAGCTCTTCGTATTTATTCTGCAAATTCGGATTCTATAGATGCGCTTTTACCAGACTCTACTATTGATTTGGTTGCAAGTTCGTCTAGTGTGGGTAAAGCATTCGGAAAGTGGTATGGAAATCTGATGATTGAAACAGTTTCGGCTGTTTATGATAATGATTCCTCATATCTTGATCTCGATATTGCAACTTCCAGTTTGAATGTTACCGGATATGACCCTGTCACATTTCGTAGCATCCGTGGTTTTAATAATGGTGGTTCTTTTCTAGATATTGATGTTGGATCGCAATTAGATATCGGCGGTGCCCCAGTATGTTCGGTTGATTTTGGAAACAATAATGTAATTGGTTCTTATGAATATGAAAGATTGAGAGAAGGGACGATTCAAAGCGGTGGCGGAGTAAGTAGTACAACAATTGATCTTCAAATTATTCCAATTCATTTACCTATTGATCCAAATTTACCTTTAACTGATATCGAAGTTCGAAACGGGATTGCGTATGTTGTAGCAGACTCAAATATTTCTGCCGATCCAGATCTGTATATTTTTGATATCAAAGATCCTTCAAATGTGAGACTGGTTTCTAGTTTGAATACAGGTCCAGGACTTTCATCCATCGCTTTGGCTGGTAAAAGAATATACGCTTCTGCTCCAAGTACGGTTGCGCAATTGCACACTATTCGGTTAGATAACCTTTCTACTCCAGTCTTGGAAAATAGATATCGGCTACCACTGCCATATGCTACTGCTACACCGACTCTCGGTAGTTCGGTTTTCTATAATGCCGGCAAAGTCTATCTAGGTACCGAAAAGTGGGTTGGGGAAGAGTTCAATGTTATAGATGTTTCCGATCCGATCACTCCGACGAAACTCAGTGGCAATGAAATTGGCAGTAAAGTAAATGATATTTTTTCATACCGAGGCTACACCTATGTGACCGCCTCTAGTCGTGATCAGCTTTTGGTTTTTAACACTAGGTCGCCCGCCTCGAGCACGGTCGAGATAGATCTCGCTCAAGCTTTTTCGCCATCGGGTTGGGAAAGGCAAGAGGGCAAAGTTGTCTCTTTTTTCGAACAAGGACTCGGGCTTGGCCGAACATCTGGAGGTTTTGATATTTCTTCCGATCATGAAGTTTTTCTTTGGGCTACTACATCATCTAGTACTCTTGTGGATTTTGTTTCCGCCAATAACCCCGGCGGAGTCTATGGTATTTTACAGGATCGATCTCATATATATCTCGCTACCCGTCAATTGAACAAAGAATTACAAATTTTGGATCGTAATCTCTCTACGATAATAGCTAGTTTTGCGTTACCTATAGCTCCACTAGTTATGACATGTGATAGGGATTATATTTATATTTTGGCCAACAGGGCGCCGTTTATTTTTAAAATGACTTTCCGCTAGGTCTGACCTCGCGGAAGTTATCCAACCTACAATGAACAAGAAATACAGAGATAAAGCGGGAATGGTTCTAGTCGAAGTTATTATCTACACTTTTTTACTTTCTTTTTTATTGTCTGGCTTTATTCAGTATTCTTTTATTCGCGCAACTAGTGATCAAAAATTAATAGATGAAATTTATGATGTTCAAAACTAATTTTTCAATAACTTCTAAGCATGTAGATAAACTAAAGTTTCTATATAAAAAAGGCTTTGTCGCTACGATTGCTGTTACCATTCTCGCTACGGGATGTCTAGTTTTTTCGCTCGCGACTCTTCTCGGCGCCACTTCCTATGCAGAATCTGTTTACAAAAGGGAATTGCGCATTCAGGCTGGCTTGAATGCTCGTGCTTGTTTAGATCTAGTTACTCTGATGATTTCTAAGGATTATTTTCTGTCCGAGCAATTAGAGATTCGTCATCTTGATTGTGTGGCAGATGTCGTAAATGATTTGAACGGGGAAGTTTCCTTTGTTGTTGAAACGAGACTTGGTACGGTCGGTGCGAGGTTGACTCGAATGGTTAGGTTTGAGGATTTTATGTTGAAGGTAATTTGAATATGAATAAAGATTTCGATAAGTGGAATAAGAAGAAAAAAGAGATTCATTTTGCATCTAGTAATTTACCATACCTTGAAAGGGATATTTGGTGGTGTTCATTAGGAATTAATATTGGATTTGAGGAAGATGGAAATCTTGAGACTGCAGAACGGCCTGTGATCATCTTCCGTGGTTTTAGTAAAGAACTCTGTTGGGTTATACCACTTACAACATCAATAAAGAAAAATCGATTTTACGTAAGAGTTGGAATTGTTGATCGAAAAGAAGCTTCGGCTATGATCACCCAAATGCGTCCTATAGATACAAAACGACTAATTAATAAAATTGGTCTTCTAGATTGGGACAACTTCATTAAAATAGAAAAAGCCGTCAAAAACTTAATTTGACGACTTCTTCATTTCTCCCTTCTTTCGAAGGGCGTTTGCTCGCGAAGAGCGTTTTGTATGTAAAGATTAACAATAAATAACTATATTTGCAATACAATTACTTCGCCTTCAAATATGAATAAATATCTTCGATTGCTTTGACCGCATCTCCAGCCGCAATATTGTTTTGATGATAGAGTCCGTCGGTGCAATCACCAGCTGCCCAGATACCAGCAGTCTCTGTTTGCTGATTTTTCGCATTGACTGGAATGCGACCATATTCATCTAGCTTAACTATCTTTGAAGCAAAGTCGGTATTTGGTAGAGAGCCTATCTCTACAAAGATTCCGGTGATTGGTAACTCAATACTTTCTTTTGTTTTTGAATCTGAATAAATAATTGAAGTTACGAACTTGTCACCTTTTACTTCGGTAGGTATAGCTGAGGTAATCACTTTTACATTTGGATTTTTGCTAACCTTTTCTACCGTTCCTGGATCTGCGCGGAAATTATCACTTCTGTTTAGGATGGTAACAGTTTTGCAATAGGCCATGAGTTGAGCGGCACTTTCGAAGGCAGCATTTCCGCCACCGATAACTACAACATCCTGACTCGCATACATCGGTCCGTCGCAGGTGGCACAATATGTCAAACCTTTATGTTCGAAAGTTTGAGCACCAGGGATTTCGATTTTTCTTCGATGGCTTCCGGTGACAATGAGGACAGTCCTCGTTTCATACCAACCCTTGTCAGTTTGGATTGAAAAACTGTTTACCGGCGAAGTTGGGGATGTGGACTTTGCTATAGCTATACACTTTTCTCCTTCTTTGATCTCAATAATCCCATCGGCGTAAGTTTTGACATGTCTTTCTAGGCTCTTTGATAGATCTAGACCAGAGATTTTTACCGTTCCGATCCAATTTTCGATATTTTCTGAGACAGAACTTTGACCCAACCAATCTTTTGTAATCATGATTGATGTGAGTCTTTTTCTTGCAGCGTAAACTCCTGCGGCCGCACCGGCCGGTCCTCCTCCCAAAATTGCCAGGTCGTATATCATGAAACTTATTCTAACATGGTTTTACTTTGCCTCACAAACACTTCGCAAGGCTTCAATATCGACCGTTGATAGTTTTAGCGCAGAATCGAGATTGTATGCGTACATTATTGATTCTTTGTCTTCGGTGTGATCGATATTAAGTGCATGACCAAATTCATGAGCGAGAACTCTGATCAGTTTTGTATAATCACTATATTGATAGATGTTGATCCGATATCCGCTCTCATCACTTATATATTCACCCTCTTGAAATTCTGGTCCATTGGTCATGCTTATAGTATTGAATGTGTCAATTTTTTGATTGATATTACTCGTAAGAGAGTTTAGTGTACTTACCATAGAATTGAGTTCTGCAACCATTGAGTTTAATTCTCGGTTAGCGCTATTTATTTTTTGTACTTGACTGTTAAGAGCAATGCGTTTTGTTTCGAGTTCGGCGTATTCCTTTTTTGGTGCGCCACTTTTAGTGTCCCAATAGGCAACATCTCTTTCATATGCCTCTTTTTGGATTTCATAATTTTTCACCAAAGTATCGAGACTTCTTTTTTGACTTTCAAAACTTGATTTTAATGAATCGAAGCGAACCTTTAGTGATTCATAACTATCTTTACTGTTATCTATCGTGGAACCAACAACTTTCAATTTATCGGTTATCTCTTGTCGATCGTCGTATATTAGATTTATTTTTAATTCATTTCTAGAATTATCTGGTGTAGGAGGATTTGTCTCTGAATATTGGAATAATGTTTTGCCGAGCGCGTTATTCCAGATGGAACTGGCTTTGATCAGATTGTTTTTAAATTCTTCTTTACTTTGACCGAAGCGAGAATCAAAGTCGCCAATGTAAAAGATGATTGGCTTTGTGCACGGTTTGTCGAGTCCGATTGCCATGCGGATATTTTCGTAGGCAACATAATAGTTGGCGCGTTTGTAGTAGATAATGCCAGAAAGGGTGGCGATGACGATAACTACAAATAATATTTTGCCAATTCGACCCAAAGTTCTCATAGGTAAGGTAATGATAGCAGAT
>CAYMXR010000009.1:0-31916 GCA_964394505.1 uncultured Candidatus Saccharibacteria bacterium
AGAGTGCCCCAAAATTGATCGAAGCCGGCGCAAATCGTCTTGTTGTCGGTTCAGCCATCTTTGATTCCGATAATGTTTTTGATGCGATAGCGGATTTTAAGAGGTTGTAATATTGTCGTTTTCGAACTGATTTGGTGCTATAATCGTAAAATGAATAAATTATTATATACATTTGGTTGTTTTTTACTCGTATCAATAAGTCTTTCGATTGGTGCACAGGTTTATGCCACAGTTGGCGGGCCGACCTACATAGGTCAATTGAGATATAACTCCCAAGATCAATCTGTTTATTACATAAAGCATTCTAGCGATGGAAGAGGTTGTCCGCCAGAATTAATAAAATTATCTTTGATAACTGGTAAAAATGAGACAGTGTTTTCTTGTACTGACGGAGAAAAACTATCGACAAACTACGACGCCGGACGAAGTGCGTTGACAGAGATCAACAAAATAATCGCTGACTACAAATATTTGAGTCAAATAAACTTAGAAACTAATAATATTAATATTGATGTAAATCATCTTAATGATGAAAAATTTAATCCACAAGATGAATACATAAAAAATGCAAATTTTATTGCTTCTGTCTATCAGGGCGAGACAAAACTTGCCGATCTGCCGATAACTGGCTGTAATAAGGAGCAACCATTCACATTCGCTGGTTATACAATTCCTGGATTAAATAAAAAAATAGTCTTATTACTTTCCACAAAAAGTGATTGTTTTGAAGGTGGATATATCGGTGAAAGTCTATATGTCATAGGTAATATAGACAATCTAAATAGAAACAGTAACGCAAACGCTTATAAAGATAATTCGGCGTTATCACCAAACGAAGGAACGTTAGTTATTTTTGAGCCAGATAAAATTAAAAGTGAAATCACAAATACTACAAATGAGGACAGACCATCTCTATCTCTATTCAAATATGATCTAGAGCTATACAAAGTAATAATCATCGCTCTAATTTCCATATTCATTGGTATAATTTTAGGCAGGTCATTTACATTCAGAAAATAATCAACGATTACTAAAATACGGATTGTAAAATTCGACTTTCTCTTGTTCTACATTGATGTTAAAATTACACCGATGTCCTTAACAGATGCAAAAATCTCTGAGTTAAAAAGTAAAGCTGGCGAAATACGCAAGTCAATAGTCGGCATGCTCATCCAAGCTCGCTCTGGTCATCTAGCTGGTGCGCTCGGCATGACAGATATTCTCACATATCTATATTTCCACACTCTCAAACACAATCCCAAAAATCCTAGTTGGAAGTATCGCGATCGAGTGATCCTATCAAATGGTCACATTTGTCCAGGACTATACGCCACCATGGCTCATGCGGGCTATTTTGATATTCGTGAGCTTCAAAATCTACGAAAACTTGGCTCAAAATTGCAAGGTCATCCCGATCGTAACTTTTTGCCGGCATTGGAGACATCTTCTGGACCACTTGGTTCTGGTTTGTCACAAGCCGTCGGAATGGCAATTGCAGATAGGGTTGATTTTGGTAATACTTCCGGTAAGAAATTTTATTGCTTAATGAGCGATGGTGAACTCGATGAAGGTAATACTTGGGAGGCGATCATGTTGGCCGGTAAGGAGAGAGTTTCTAGTTTGATAGCAATTATTGATAGAAATAATATTCAAATCAGTGGTAAGACAGATGAAGTTATGCCTCTAAATCCACTGGCCGATAAATGGCGAGCGTTCAATTGGCATGTTATAGAGACAGACGGACATGATTTCATACAAATAGATAAAGCTTTTGAAATGGCAAAGATAAACTCGGGCAAGCCGACGGTTATCATTGCAAAAACCATACCAAGTAGGGGAATTCCAGAGTTCGAAGGAAAATATGAGTGGCATGGCAAAGCACCGACTAGTAGGGGAGATGTTGAGTTAGCGTGTCGTGCCGTTGGCCTTCCAGTTCCCAATCCAGGGCCAAATACTGAGATGCCTCTCGACAGGCTCGAGGTAAACAAACCTCAGTGGAAAAGCATGCGAACCGCATTTGGTGAGGGTCTGATCATTGCCACCGGCGCTGATCCTAATATCGTTGCTCTGTCTGCTGATCTATCTGATTCGACAGGCTTGAGTGAATTTAAGAAAAAATTTCCAGATAGATATATAGAAGTTGGTGTTGCCGAACAAAATCTGGTTACAGTTGCCTCGGGCCTTGCATCAATGGGTAAGATTCCATTTGTTGCCTCCTACGCTATATTTAGTCCTGGAAGAAATTGGGAGCAAATCCGCACTACAATTTGTTATAACAATCAACCGGTAAAAATAGTCAGTACTCATGCTGGAATAAATGTCGGGCCGGATGGTGGTAGTCATCAAGCATTAGAAGACATTGCAATGATGAGAGTCTTGCCAAATATGGTTGTCATCTCACCTTGCGATGCCAAGGAAGCAAAAAAGGCGATAATTGCTGTTGCCAAAACCAAAGACCCAACATATGTGAGACTTGTTCGCGAAAGTAGTCCAGTTATTACAGATGATGATACTCCGTTCAAAATAGGTAAAGCTCATATTATTTTTGAGTCGAATGGAAACAATCGGGGTGTTATTGGTAGTATCTTCATGTCAAAAAAACCAACAAATCAGTCAGTTGGTATCATTGCCACTGGTACTTTAGTCTACCAGGCCTTAAATGTTGCAAAGAAACTGGTCAGTGAAGGTAATAGTGTTACCGTTATGAATGTTTCCACAATCAAACCTCTAGATGAAGATGCAATCATAAAATTGGCACACAAGACTGGTGCTCTGGTTACTTGCGAAGAACATCAGATGGCTGGTGGTCTAGGTTCGGCGGTCTCAGAGTGTCTAGCAAAGCATTTTCCTGTACCAATAGAGTTTGTAGCAGTCAAAGATAAGTTTGGTCAGTCTGGTACTCCAGAAGAATTATTTACAAAATATGGTTTGACAGAGGAAGATGTGTATAAGGCGGTGCAGAGAGTGATGTTGAGAAGTAAATAAAAGGAATATTTGAATATGGGGGGGTATGTGTTACAATTGTTTCATGAATATTAAAGTGGTAACTGAACATAATTATTCAAAAATCTTTTTCATAATTTTTGCTACAGTCTTTGCTACTGGATTTCTGTTTGTGGATGATGCAGACGCTTCTTCTTATTATGTTAGGGCAGATGGTCATGATTCTAATTGTAATGGAACGGCAGATGTGGCAGATGCTGATACTGCTACCGCAAATTGTGCATGGCTAACTGTTCAAAAAGCAATAAACCCTACTGGAGGTATTCCTACTACGAATGGCCCTGGTAATATTTTGTATATAAAAAATGGCACCTATACTGGTACAAACTGGAACTTAACTCCACGTGGAAATGGAGATATTTTAACTATCGAGGGATATAATGTTTCAGCGGGTGATGGTGCAAGTGCAGATTTAAGTTCGAATAAGCCTATCATTAGAACTACGAGCGCGACGGATGCAGTATTTATTGGTTTCGCAACTGCTCCAACAAGTGGAACAACTACTCTTAGAAATATAAATTTTACTCCCACTAATTTAAGCGGAAGTAATGCTGTTATAAAATGGGGTAATACAGCAGGAGCAAATAGTCCTAATATGGATTTAAACTTGGATTTTGTAACTGTAGTTGCAACAAGTACGGTCGGTACTATTAGTGGTACAAGTCCTACGACTCCAATACGGAGTCTATCAGTTACTAATAGTAATTTTAGTGCACCAACCGCTCGTGCTAGTATAGCGACAACTGGCTGGAAAGATGTAACCGTTTCAAGTTCGACTTTAACTTCTATCCAAACATCTGCTGGTGGAAGCCTTATTACCATCCTCGGTTCACTTAATGACCTAACTATAAGTAATAATATATTAACTGGCTATGATCTTGTGACTACAGCTAGTGCCACTTCTGGTCATTATGCCAATATATCTGGTAATACTTTTTATAGTACTGTTAGTGCCATAACTATTCCTTCATATTTTACCCAAGTAGTGATTGATGATAATCAGATTTATCCAAATTGGACAAATTATGGTGGTTATGTAATTCAGTTGGGTCTAGCATGTTCTACTCCACATGTAGATTGGTGTGCCAATCAAATTTCTAACGTTTTTGTTAGAGGAAATTTGGTTAGTAAAACCGGAACAACAAACTCATCTGAACATTTATTATACATAGCACCCGCAGTAACAAATGCTGAATTACATAATAATAAATTTATTAATGTTGCGGGTGGTGGATACGGCGTTGTTATAAAAGGTGATAATATCAATTTTAATCATAATGTTGTTGTCTCAGGACTTCCTCTTTATGTTGTTGGATCTAGGAATTCTTATTTTACAAATAATTCTGTTTATTCAAATACCGCCAATAGTTCTGCCGTGGCTTTGGGAATTACAGCTGCGGGATATCAAGCGCCTTACAATAATATTGTTAGTAACAATATTATTCATGGTGGATTAGGTCAGTATTCTATAATAAATGATGGTGGCAATACAACAACTGGAATTATCGATTCTTCGATGACCAGAGTCGATTTTACTGGAGCCAATTGGACAAACGCTTCTCTTACAATTACTGCCAGTGGTCAATTTTCCAGCTATACAAATGTTTTAGGCAACTATGTCGTCATTACTAGTGGCACAGGAGTAACATTAGGACAATATCTAATCTCTTCTGCTACTGCAAACACTTTGGTTCTAGCTTCGTCCAATGATATTAATGGTGCCAGTGGTGATATATCAGACAGCTCTATTTCCGGTTACATTGATGTTGAAAAAGGACAAAATACTTTTAATTACAATGATTATGTTACTGGTACAAGTGCTATTGGTAAACTTAGAAGTAGTGCAGGGGACGCTGGTATTAGTTCTGATTTAGTAACTCTCAGAAGTCGTTGGGCAATCATATCACCAAATTTTTCCTCTAACGATACCAATTCCACATCATCTGATCCACTATTTTTAAATCTTGGATTAAACAATTTAGATATTCAACCTCTTTCTCCTGCCATTGACTCTGGCACCTCATCCATCCTCACCTCCACCACCACCGACTACCTCGGCAACCCTCTCTATGGTACCCCTGATATCGGAGCCTACGAATACCAACCGCCCTTTACCATAGGTACAAGTTTGGTTGATCCAACAGGTAATATTCGTATATATGGAAATGGAAAGTATCGCTATACCACAGCTACTTCAAGTACCATGCTAGCTGACCTTTCTGCAAGCCCAGCAGAGACATGGGTCTATGAAGCCTCCACCACAAGACCAGAATGGTTAAACATCTCTAACATCACTTGGGGGACAACCAAACAATGGACTGCCTCAAGCACTACAGCCACAACCACTATATACACAGTAGGAGACCTGACACCTAGCTCTACATACACTATTACACTAGACGGCTCTGCCACAACCACTGTCACAAGCTCCTCGTGCCAAGACAACATTTGTACAGCCAGTTCAGAAGGCAAAATCACCTTTACCTATACAGGAGGATATTCAACACATACATTCGCTGTATCTCCATATACAGCACCAACACCTACTCCTACTACGGCCTCAATCTCCTCCGGTAGCTCCGCTCGAAGTAGATTATCAAATCTCATATCCATGGGTTTTTACAATCAAGCACGACAACTAGCGCAACAATACAATATACCATTACCATCAAACATGCCTACCAGCACTACAATTCTCACTCCAGTTTATTCACAAACCGACTCATTAACTGGTACAACTACCTTCTTTAGATCACTTAGACTTGGTATGACAGGTAATGATGTCAAACAACTCCAAATATTCCTAAACAAACAAGGCTTCACTGTATCGAAAACTGGTCCAGGCTCTCCAAACCAAGAAACCACATACTTTGGCCCTGCCACCAAGTCTGCACTCATGAAATTCCAACTCTTCTACAAAAAAGAAATACTAGATCCCCAAGGTCTTTCCGCTCCGACGGGATACTTTGGAGAGGGGACGAAAGGTGTAGTAAATTTGGTTTTGAGAAGGAATGTTAATTGATTGGATAAATATTTATCTTACACAAGATCATTATGATTAAAAATAAAATATTTAAATTCCACACAATTTTAATATTTAGTTCATTTATTGTAATTGTCGGAACCTTCACATTATATATAGCCCCAAATTTTCTCATTAGTAATAATCAAAAAGCACAAGCCGGGTCCTTGCCCCAAATCTATTACATAGATTTTACTTCTGGTAGTGATACGAATACAGGTCTATCAGCAGAGTTGCCATGGAAAACTATTGCAAAGATAAATAGTTCGAAATTTAATCCAGGGGATAAAATATTATTCAAAAAAGGCGAATCATGGAGAGAACATTTATCAATCTCGTCATCAGGAACTTCTGATTCACCAATTTCGTTTGGGTCTTATGGTAATGGTCGAGACCCTATTTTTAATGGAGCGGAAATTCTTACTGGTTGGATCGATAATTCGCAAGAACAATTTAATACATGGAAAATTTCGCTTGGTACGAAACCTAGTTCAGTCTGGTTTAATGATGAATTTGGTATTATTAGCTCAGGAATAGAAAAACTATTGTCCTCTCGAATGTGGTATTGGAACGAAAATTTTTTATATGTATATTCTGTTTCCAATCCAGACACTTCTTATGACCAACCTGGGATTGAAGCTAGTTACAGGTCGTGCCTAAGTGTTATTAGAGCAGATTATATTATTCTTGATGGTTTTTCACTTACACATTGTGGGATTCTTGTAGCTATGAGTACAGGATCCATAGTGCGTAATAATACTATTTCATACGGGATCGGTGGTATAGCAGTAAGTACTTCTCCGCGGACTCAGATTTATGGTAATAATATATCCAATCAGTATTTTGTACTGAATGGGGCAGACGGTGGAGGTATCGCATATTCTGTAGGAGATAGTCCGGATTCCTCTACTCATGATAATGAGATTTCATATGTTGATGCTTATGGTATTGCTGTGGTTTCTGCTAATACCTCTGGAAGAATTTTTAGGAATAATATTGATTTTTCTGGACAAAACCGAAAAGCAGACGAAAGGGTTGGAGTTTTAATTTACGGAAATAATTTTGATGTTTACGAAAATACTATTAAACAGGAACAACCATCTTCATCTGCCGATATTTTTTCTTTTACTGGAATTTCTTCCTCCGGATCTAATAACAACATATATAGTAATCTAGTATCTAATAGTAGTGGAATAGGGTTAGGTATTAGTGGAAATGCAAACACAGTTTCCTATAATATTATTTATGGAAGTAATTATAGTGGTATTGAAATAACTGGTGGTAACGGACATTCAGTCTATAATAATGTATTTTATAATAATGGTAGAAGTGGTGGAAAAAATGGAAATCTTTATATTAATAATGCGAATGGAATTACTGTTAAAAATAATATATTTGGACAATACGGTGGAAAATATGAAGTAAATATACAGAGTAATTCTACTGTTAATGATGTTGATTATAATTTGTATTATCATACAACCAGTGGGGATTTTTCTTGGTGGAAGACTTCAAAATCAATTTCTTTTGATGATTGGAAAATGAAATCTGGTTTGGATATTCATTCCAAATATTCTGATCCCAAATTTATTGATGTTTCAAATGGAGATTTTCATTTATCACCTGATTCTATTGCTATTGATGCTGGTACAATGATACCCAGTTTAAGTAGAGATTTTGCTGGATTTCCTGTTCCTTCTGGAGAAACAACAGACATTGGTGCTTATGAAATTATTTCACCGGATTCCTCTACTCCCACCCCAACCCCCGCTCCCAATCCAACCCCTACACCCACTCCCACACCACCTCCACCACCAGGTGGAACAAATGGACTCTGTGCTACAACCCTAAACTCCTGTAAAGAAGGCTCATTTAGTGATACAGAAGACACAAGCACCAAGTACAACTGGTCCTGTCTAGGTCTAAACGGAGGATATACAGCATCCTGTAGTCTAGATAGATTCCTCCCACCCATAAACAACACCCCTCCAAACACCAATAGACCTACAAACACCTCTACATATAGACCAGGCCAAATCTCAACCAAGATTAACTACCAAGCCCCTACCATAAACATCCCAACTACCACAGTAGATATCTCCATGCCAAAACTACCATCCTGGCTAGACTTCATCACCGCCTTCATCCTAGACATCGTCTCTGACATCATCCGTGGTGTGAAGAGAACAGGGGAGATGGTGGGGGTGTAGACTTAATGCTCAAAGGTGAAAGTTGAAAGCTTTAGGTTTTGCATTTTGAGCTTAAACCTTATCGAGTTATAATACCCACATGAAAATATTGTTTACAGGCGGAGGTACCGGAGGTCACTTTTATCCGATTATTGCAGTTGCGGAGGCAGTAAACGAATTGGTTAAAGAAAAAAAACTTCTTCAGCCAGAATTATATTATTTGGCACCTACACCGTACAATCCTCGCGCACTATTCGACAACGGGATTCAGTTTATCCCTGTGCCAGCGGGGAAGATGAGGCGCTATTTTTCTTTACTCAATTTTACTGACATATTCAAAACAATATATGGTTGTCTATGGGCCTTGGTAAAAGTTTATTCAATATATCCTGATGTTATCTTTGGTAAGGGAGGGTATGCTAGTTTCCCCACTCTATTTGCTGCAAAATTACTCAATATCCCTGTTATTATTCATGAATCTGACAGTAAACCGGGTCGAGTCAATACTTGGGCGGGGAAGTTTGCAAAAAAAGTTGCGATTTCCTACGCTTCAGCTCAAAAATATTTTATTCATCACAAAGATCGAGTTGCTCACACAGGCAATCCAATCAGAAGATCTATTATTCAACCCCTCGAAAATGGTGCCAGAGAATACCTTGATTTGGAAAATGAGACTCCAACAGTCCTCATTCTGGGCGGGTCTCAGGGTTCTCAGGTTATAAATGATACCGTTGTTAGCGCATTAGGAGAATTATTAAACAATTATCAAATAATTCATCAAACGGGCAAAGCAAATATAGAGGAGATTAAATCAACACTTTCGGTAGTACTCAAAGATCATCCTTATGGATACAGATATCATCCCTTCGATTATTTGAATGATCTATCATTGAGAATGTCGGCTGGTGTGTCGGATGTAATAGTCTCTCGTGCAGGATCAACTATCTTCGAGATCGCCGCATGGGGTGTGCCATCAATCATCATACCGTTACCAGGTTCTATATCGCATGATCAACCAGACAATGCAATAGCATACGGGTCAACTGGAGCGGCATCCATTATAGAAGAAAATAATCTTAGCTCCCATGTTCTTATCGAGGAAATAGGCCGTATAATTTCATCAAAGGAGATAAGGGACACTATGCGTGAGAAGGCTAAGGCTTTTGCTAGGCTTGATAGTGCAAGGACTATTGCAACGGTTATACTAGAGATAGCCTTGGAACATGAAAGATAATATGCTATACTCATAGGCATACAAAGTCGTAATTATAAGTTTATTTTAATATATTAATAAAATGGAACAACAAAGTGGAATACAAACTTGGCAGTGGGTTGTAACTGTTATCGTTATTATTATTCTAATAGTTGTCGGTGTTATGGTTTTTGGTGGCAAGGATACGGCTCCAGTTACTACCGATGATGATACTACTCCGGCAGTTACAGATACTACAGCAGTCAATCGTATTGTTATGTCTGATCAATACCCAGGTAACGTAGTATATTTATCATCAGTTCAAGTTTCTGCTCCTAGTTGGGTTGTTATTCACGCAGATAGCAATGGCACACCAGGCAAAGTCTTGGGTCAAGCAAAGTTTGATGCTGGTATCAATCCAGGCAAGATCACTTTGACTCAACCTATGGTTGACGGTGCTACATATTATGCGATTATCTACACCGACATTGCAGGATCAGCATTTGATGTCACAAAGAACGCCCCTCTCAAGGATTCAAAAGGTCAAGTTATCATGAAGATCTTCAAGGCCTCGGCTTCAGTTGGCGCAGATTTCAAGGGATAATTGAGATCAGTATGGTCAGAGAAAAGCCCCCTAAGAGGGGTTTTTCTTTTATGGGGGGTGTGATTTATCACGATCTTGTCCCGAGCTTTCTTGTGGTGAGCCTGTCGAACCAGTCGAGGGAGCGAAGTCGAGTGACACATCCCGAATCCCCGAATTACAAAAATATGCTAAAATTATCCCATGTCTATCATAACCAGATTTGCTCCAAGTCCAACCGGTTTCTTGCATGTAGGTGGTGCACGAACCGCTATTTTCAATTATATATACACCAAACAAAACAATGGTAAGATACTTTTGCGTATAGAAGATACCGACAAAGAGAGAAATAAGCCAGAATACACAACGGGTATATTAGAGGCCTTTAAGTGGTTGGGTATAACATTCGATGAGACCAAGATTCAGTCAGACAACCTTGTTACCCATAAGAAATATTTACAAAGATTATTGGATTCTGGTCATATCTATATATCCAAAGAAGAAGTTGTCGAAGAAGGCCAGAGAGATGAAGTTATCCGTTTCAGAAATCCAAACAAGGAGATAGTCGTAGATGATCTCATCAAAGGTCAGGTAAAATTTGATACCACAGAATTGGGCGACTTTGTTATTGCAAAGAGCATGGAAGAGCCGATATTCCATTTTGCAAATGTGGTCGATGACATCTCTATGGGTATCACCCATGTTATCCGCGGTGAAGAACATCTATCCAACACTCCGCGACAAATTCTCATTTGGGAAGCAATAGGTGAGAAACCTCGTCCAGTATACGGTCATATACCCCTCATTCTTTCTGATACTAGAGAGAAGATATCCAAGAGGAAACATGGCGAGATGGTTTCTGTCGAATATTATCGAGATCGAGGCTATCTACCAGAAGCACTTATCAACTTCCTCGCATTTCTGGGTTGGAATCCTGGTGGAACAGAAGAGATTTTCTCTCTTGATCAATTAATAGAAAAATTTGATATCCACAAAGTCCAGAAAGCTGGGGCAATATTCAATCCAGAAAAGCTCAAATGGTTCAATAGGGAATACATCCAAAAATTAAGTAATGATGAATTTGAAAATAGATCCAAACAATATATTCCAAATTTCCTTGCAGAGAATTTACCAGTCTATAATCGCGCAAAACCACTTATCCGGGAGAAAATATCGGTCTTTAGCGAAATAGGGAAGATGTTCGATCTTGGTGGCGAATTAAACTTTGTAAAAGAGATTGGAGATTACAGTGCAGACCTACTTCTATGGAAAAAAAGTCCTAGCAGGGAAGAGTCAAGGCAACATTTGACTATGGTTAAAGGATTACTCAACGCACTGGCTGATAACGATTTTACTACAGAGGGTGTAAAGAGTGCTATCTGGTCTTACGCCGAGGAGAAGGGTCGTGGCAATGTCTTATGGCCATTGCGAGTCGCTCTTACCGGTCAAGAGAAGTCGCCAGATCCTTTTATGTCAGCCTACATCCTGGGTAAGAAAGAGAGTATTAAGAGGATCGATTCTGCCATAGCAAAGCTTGTTTAGTTTTTTGGTTTAATTTTTTACACATAAACAGTTATGACAAAAAGAATTACTAATTCACTCGCTCTACTCCTTGTCATAGTCTTTTTTGCTGTATCTCAGGGCTCTTTTCCTTCCCAAACTTTTGCAGAGACTGCTGATGAAATTAGACAAAAAATTGATAAGAGAAATTCTGATATTGAGGCTCTGGAAAAAGAGATTGCAAGTTACCAAAAACAGATAGAAGCTTTATCGTCGCAATCTGATACATTATCATCGACAATAAAATCATTACAATTAAACCGAAGAAAACTAGAATCGAACATTGCATTAACTCAAGACAAAATCTCTGCAAAAAATTTTGAGATCCAAAGGATTGATTCAGAGATCAATGGCAAAAAGGGAAATATCGACGACAACCAAAGGATTATTGCAAAAGCATTCAATGCCATAAATGAATTGTCGGGCGATTCATTACCTGCTCTAGTCTTGGGTAGTCGCTCGATTTCTGATACTTTCAATTCATTTGAAGAGATTAGCATCATCCAACAGAGCTTGTACGAAAAAATCGATCAATTGAGTAAAGATAAAGAAAGATTAGAAACCAATAAAAAACTAAGTGAAAAAGCCAAGGTAGACCTCCTTAAACTCAATAATCAGCTTAGTAATGAGCGGGCATTGGTCGTCTCCTCAGTCAATGAGCAAGCTGAATTGTTGAAAGAGACCAATGAAAGTGAGGCATCATACAAAAACCTTTTAGCTAAAAAAAAGTTGGAGGCTGCAGCTTTCCAGCAAGAAATAAACAATCTTGAATCTCAATTAAAGATCATTATTGATCCAAAACTTATACCAAGTATTGGTTCAGGTGTATTGTCTTGGCCATTAAGCAATATACACATCACCCAAAAATATGGCCGAACAGATTTCTCTGTTGCAAATAAGCAGTATTACTCAAACGGTACACACAACGGTATGGATTTTCGAGCATCACTCAATACTCCAGTCAAAGCAGCAAAATCAGGAACTGTAACAGGAGTAGGTAACACTGATTCTGTAAGAGGTTGCAAGTCTTACGGTCGTTGGGTTTTGGTTAAGCATGACAACGGTCTCTCTACGATATACGCTCACCTGTCTCTACCGACTGTTATAGTCGGGCAAAAAGTTGAGACGGGGGAGATGATCGCCTATAGTGGCAGTACAGGGGCTTCGACCGGACCACACCTTCACTTCGGAGTTTATGCCAATCAGGGGCTTCGAGTAGTCAAACTTACCCGAGCCGAGTTCCCTACGGTCAAAAATTGTATTGGTTCTATCATTCCTGTAGGTAAGACTCTAGATCCAGCAAATTATCTGTAGTAATTATCGAAATCAAAAACGGGACATAGGCTAGATATTTGTAAATATGATAAAATTTACTCATGAAGAAAATTGATGTGCATCAAAATAGGGGACTGATGAAAATGATCGTCCTTATTGTCATAGCACTCATCTTGCTTGCCTATTTTGGTCTAAATCTAAGAGAGATAACTAGCTCACAAATCTTTACTGACAACTGGGAATTCTTGAAGAATCTTTGCTTAAATATTTGGAGTAATTATTTGAAAATTCCTTTTACCTTTATCTGGAGCAAAGTCTTCATTCCTTTTGTCTGGAATCCGATCGTGGATAATATTTTTAATCGCCAGTAGGGAACCCTTACTACATAATCGAGTCGCGTAAAAGATATATTGTGCGACATACAATAGACCCAGAGTGTTGAGAGCAAAGCCCGGCTAGTAAGGGCCTCCCTACCAACATTAAAGGTCGTTTATAAACAAAACAGAATCGTCTGTGATATTTCCCTGCACGGGAGTTCACGGGCGATTTTCTAATTCAAACGCTACATGCAAACAATCAAATTATCATTGCTCGAGTTCCATGAAGGTGAATTCCAAGGAGTTAAGTACTCCAATATTCACGCTCGTTATAACGGCAAGATTCTGAAGTTCAAGCTTGATCGCAACAAGGTTCGTCGTCCATTCTCAATCTCACGCGCTAGAAAACAAATACGCCGTCTCATAGCCTGCAATTCCGGAGAATACCCCGAATATACTGACAAATTCGTAACCTTCACTTTTGCAGAAAATATCACCGGACTCAAAGAGGTAAACGAGATGTGACGCAAGTTTATGATGAGATTGAACTACCACATCGGACACGCATTGAAATACGTCTCAGTAGTTGAATTCCAAAAACGCGGCGCAGTCCACTATCACGCAGTATTCTTCAATCTCCCCTTCATAGTCAATGACGAGCTCGCAGCAATCTGGTCTCACGGCTTCATCAAGATCAACGCAATCTAGCACATCCAGTCGATCGGAGCTTATGTCTCAAAGTATCTGCAAAAAGGCGTAGTAGACGCAAGATTGTTCAATGAAAAATGTTACTTCACATCCAGGGGTTTAAAGAAACCGATAACGATCAGAACCCCACCCCTTGATATCGAATTCATAGATTCAGAAAAGATCGAGTACCAGCTAGAGGCCTCCTGCGTACTTCCCTACAACACATGGACTGGTCATACAACTTATAAAAGATACAGGGTCATTAATTATTAACTTAATCAAAAAAATACAATGGTTATAGAGCAAGCAATACAAAATTATCTTGATTGGAAAGTCATCCGAAGCCCGCGAGCAGCGGACATATACAAAAGCTATCTGCGCCGGCTGATGAATTTCCGAAATGTGGATACGAAGAACATGAAAAACACGGACATCGTGGAATTTCATCGATTCCTCGCCACCAAGAATAATCCGCCGACAGTAGCTTACTCCTGTCGCATACTCAAGAACTTCTTTCGCTACCTGAATTCAATCCAAGAATCCTCGGTGAATCCCTTCCTAATTGAAGGTCCAAAATATTCTCAAAAGCCTCGCGTTGGTGTAACAGACGATGAATTCAAGGCGATGTGCAGCACTCTCAATCCATACGAACTTCACGATCTGCAAAAGCTGACCATCCTACACATGCTCTACAACACAGGTGTTCGCGTAAGCGAATTATGCGAGCTGGATGTGAATCAGATCTCCTCTACTGAAAATCATACTTGCATCGAAACAAAGAAAAACAAGCGTATCCGTGTTATCGCCTGGGCTCCGGATTTTCACCAGAATACCCTGCTCCGCTGGCTCGGTAGTCGCATCTGCATCAATCAAAAGCCTAGTTTGTTTCTGTCTCTCGACAAGCCCGGTAGGGAGCGTCTAACACCTCGAACTATTGAACGATGGATCAGAGAGATTACCGCATCGGCTGGCATCACAAAAAAGATCACACCGCACATGTTCCGACATGCCAAAGCTCACCGCATGAAAGCTAGGGGTGCGGATCTCAAGGATATACAGATGATGCTCGGTCACGTCAGCCCCTACTCAGCTCTCATCTATCTCAACTACGACAAGAATGAGATGTTAGCAAACGCGCAGAAGTATATCTGATTTTGTTCTTTCATAAGATGCTCCGTGCAGGAGTGGCGGAATAGTAAACGCTTATCACACTTAAAGTTGGGCCGGGACGAGTGGTGTGCTTGCCACGGGACGATCTTGCGAGGTGACTATACGAGTAATCAAAAAATGGACTTTTCGGTAAAGATAATACTGGGCTAGTCCGACCCCAGACACTCGTCAAATCCTCGCCTCTTGCACAGAGCATCGTATGAACGGAAAACGCTGTACAGGCCGGCGTTTTCTAATGGCATTAAGTATATCATTATAATAAAACCTGTACATATCCACAGGTCAAGGTTGACAAATGACCTTGAATTTGCTAAGTTAGTAGCAGAAGTATGCAATAATAACTTACGAGGCGCTACGGTGTTCCCTCAGAATATCTGGGGCGTGAGCTGTAGATTACCACCTTGTGAGACGCTACTTCTAACAAAACATCTCTCATTCGAGGGATTTTTTGTTTATGCGATAGTTTGTCCGTCAAACAACTCTTTTCCCTCTCCGATTATATTTCCTTTCAAAATCTTAAAACATTCCTCGCCAAGATGACCTCTTTCAAGATACCTAGCCAAAGCTCCGGCGATCCAATCAGCGATTTGAATATTTACTACTGCCGCCGAATCAACCATCTCGATCTGTAGCATTACATCCTTCGGTAACCCCGGTAGTAGGCGTGCTCGAAGAACCTCTTTGAATTCTGCCTCGGACATACCACTTAACCTTCTACGATCACAAAATATCCTAAACTCTTTATCAGTTATAGGTAAATATGAAGTCAAAATCTCACCTACAATATTCGTATACAAAAGACCGCTCTGTAATTTATTCTTCAGACGATAGTCAGCTGGGATATTCCTGTGCAACAAATAGGCAAAACGTATACGAACATCCAACGCTGAAATAGCCTTCAAAGTTTTCAAGCGTAACTCATCAGATATGCCTGTACCTGACCATTTTATCTCACTAAGATCACGCATCTTCCTCGGAAAATGACTTCTGCACCACGCACGAAATCCTTTAGCGGTACGCCTCGGTTCACCTACCGTAAAAGAGGCAATCACAAAATATTCCTCGTGATCATTCTTATTAAATTGTCCGCTCTCATCGAGAAAAATATAGGACATGTATCAAATATCGTAACATAAAAAGGAAAACGCCACACGAGTTGGCGTCCTCTAATGACGAACATGGATAGTATACCACAAAAAGAAAACTGCCCTTACTCGTCAGTAGTGGCAGTGAGGTTAATGGTGTCATTATACATGAAAGCATTGTGTTATAATACCCAGTAATAAAATGGAACCAGAAAAAATAGCCGCAGTAAAGAAACCTTTGTTTAGAGTTCAATTTCTCTTATTTCCCATTCCTATCATCCTTGGCTTCATGTCATTCGGATTGGGTTTTGGCTGTGGTCTAGGTGGCGGAGGCGATTTTACATGTCGAATCGCCGCCCCATCCCTTCTCCTTGGATTTTTTGTATCTGTTATTACTCTTATAATTATATTCGCTACTGCTTATCCCAAGAAAGTCAGCAAGATCGTGGGCACTCTATTTACTGCATCCTTTGTCATCCCGATAATTCTACTCTCCTTACCGAACATACTTTCCAAGGATGTTTCGATAAAATATCTCGAAGGCCTAACTCCAGAAGTTTGTGCTACTCAAAAGCCTATCGTGCCGTGGGGGAAAACATTTATCAGCCCCGACGGATGCTACAGTCAATTCAATATGTGTGATATGGTCCAAGACCATTATAGCGAACAGATATGTTATGCAAGAACAACGGTGTTTAAAACGCATTCTGATTGCAGCGTTTTTAAAAATTGGAATAACAAGCTTGACTGTGATGTGAGTGTAGCGGTATCAGAAAAAGATTATAATTTTTGCGCATCTATCACAATTCCAACTGTTCCGACAGGTAGCGCCGTGCGTGCACCAGATCCGTCCTATGTCTATTTCGCACGTCATGATTGTGCGATGAAGGTATCCGGATTTGCTGACGAGATATCAAAAGAAGTTGCTCGCCAAGATAATGCATCTGATCCATATAGGCAGGCAAATTTTTGTACGTCATATCAGAATGTTATTGAAAGAGATATGTGCTACGCACAAAAAGCATACCGCGATCAATTTGATGGGGGCTTGTGCTCAAAAATCTCCAATACAATTCCTTGGTTTAGGAAAAATTGTGAAGGAGTATCCGATCTTAAACCTTAAAAATAGTTCATCCCTATCAATATGAAAAATTTATTAATGCTGGTGATTATTGCCCTTCTTTTATTCACAGGTTATCTGGGATTTATAACATTTCTAAGCGCCGGCACCAGTGGAGATCCGGCTATAATGCGCTACTTTATTCCATTAGGAATAGCTTTTATAGCTGAAATAATTGGTTTATCAATTGGGAGCACCTATGAAACTGACAGTGGAACGAAAATGCTCGTAATTGGGTTAGTTATTCCGATTGTTGCACTTATGTTCGCATACAGTGAGAATCAAAGTGATGTCAAAAAATATAAAGACTACAAGACTGCTCAGGAAGCCACTTGTACTGTGACACAAATACAACAATATCGTTATAAGGTCTGCGCTGGAGGTTTCACCCCACTAGATGTTTGTGATGCTGGATATGGAACTCCGGAATGCATCAACGCGACAAAAGTCTGGGATCAAAACCACTAATTTTGATTCTATTTCTCTTAGTACCTATCAAGACAATCGTTTTTGAACCAAGCAGTTTGATTGGAAACCATACCGCAAACTGCATTGGCATCTGGAGAACCGTTTTCACCCAAACCCCATCCAGCCTTAACTATAGATGAGTAGCAATAATCTGCCTCAACGCCCGTATAGGTTTTACAGAAAGTAATTTTTTCAGAAACCGGAGTAGCAAACGGCATGACTATGCTATTTATGTGGAGAGGAAATGGATCTACCATATTACCAACACAGATCCACCTATCACGTGCGGTCGCTTTATCCTTACAACTACTGATATCCTGACTCACTGTCTTCGGTGGTGTTACACAGTATCCCTTGCTTGCAGCTGACGGAGAAGTGGTTGTTCCGTTAAAGAAACTGCTATCAGTACAATATCCGATAGACGGGTTTGATTTGAGAGGGGCCGAAAATGCAAAAGTCTTCTGTGAAGCATAACAGTATGCATCGCCAGCTATTCCTCTGACTGAATCAACGGCTTTTTTCAATCCGTACATACCAGTATCAGCACAAATACCACTATTTATTGCTAATGGACCTGGTGCGTATGAGTCATGGTTACTAAAGTATGTGTGACCATTCGTACTTGCGCTCATGATTATTGTTTGAATCTGAGCGTCAATATTTTTAGTCTCCAAAGTTGATCTCTCGGACACGCTCAATGTCTTATACTGATATTCACACTGCTTCTCAAACATCTTTTGCACTGCATCACCTGATCCGCCAGAAAGGGTGGTTTCAGGAGATGACCCTGCGTATTGCTGGAATTTCGCACGAGGATATTTATTCAATGTTGATGTCACAAAATTACTAAAACTCTGCAATGTACCGAGATCTCTTGTTGGTATTTTAACCGAAATCTTTGATGTTGCTTGAGCAATTATTCCGTTTTTATACTCTGCCAATGCGCTTGCCGTCTTTATACTCTCGCCAAAGGCCGCGACGGCATGATCTAAGAAATCCTGTTCACTCGAGATCTCCAGTTCAGCTCGTGGGTAAGCTGTCTTGAAATCCGCAGCGAATTTTCTAACCTCTTGGATATCAGAACCATGGAGAAATACGATATCGAAGTTTGTCGGAATATTTTTTGCGTAATTCATACAAGTGTTAAAATCTTTGACATCCTTGAAGTCCATAATTACTGAGGAGTTTGAAGCTGTTGAAAAATCTTTTTGAGCAGACGTCTTAGGGGCTATTTTTTCCGGCTTTGGGGAATTCGCTGTGTTTGATTGCACAGATAAAGTGGCGTCATCTTGATTTTGCAAATCAGTATTTGATTGAACTTCCTGTTGGGTAGCATTTCTTGATAGTATATTTTTTGGGATCAAATTATTATCCCATGCGACATATCCCGCTATAGCGACCACAACGACAACTGCAATAATAATATTTATAAAGCCCTTTTGTGAGTTTTTCATATGTCAAATACTATACCACAAGTTAGCTAAATGTGGTATCCTTAATCCATGAAAAAGATGGAAGAGAAAATCCACACCTCTTTTCTGGTTCAAAAGGTTATCCACAGTTGTGCGACAAAGTGACTTGCAAGTTTATATTGTCCGACATAGTGTCGTATTTTATATACCGCTATAAAGCGGCTAAAATCTCCTACTCCCTCTTTCTAAACCAGTTAATTTTTTTACCCGAATCTTCACACCCGATTTCCTGGCTAGTAATAATTTTTCAAGGTTCTTACTACTAAGTATAAACATACTTAAATATATAGCAAGTTTAGATACAACGAACGGCACCCATTTAGGATGCCGTTCAGGTCCGATACCTAAATCCTATCATAAGTTCCCTTTCATTCAAAATATAAAAAGATCCCTCAAGCTTGTGGCCTGAGGGATCAACGGCGAGGTGGGGTTCTTATTCTCTTAGATTTGTTTTATACGGATCGGCCTAAGCAGATCAGCTACTGACAAATCGGAATTACCCCTTTAGGTGGTGATGAATAAACACTAAGTGTTGTCTTCGTTCACCGCGACCTTTGCCGATGGGCTGATTTCTTCAAGTTGGGCCATGGTCTCTTCGTAGGCCTTCTTGTAGATCAGTTTTGCGAGTTCAGCGAGCTCGGCTGGTGGAATGCCCATGCTCTTGGCTTCGTTGTGGATCTGTCGCTTAATTTCTTTCGGCGCCAGTTTGATTCCATCACGTTCCAGTTTTGCATGGAGACCCATCAGTGCGAGTTCCCCGAGTCGTTCTTTACTAATTGGCATAACTTGCCTTTCTCAATGAGCTAACATACCTTTTCGTAAGGTAACCGGTTGATTACTGACATTTCATCAACACTAGCAGTGTATCACCTTCCAATAGCTCTATCAAGCCCAATGTCGCTAATGATCCTTACGCACATAGTTTCTATGACGAAAACGCCAGTCGAAATGCTTATTGTCCGACATGTTTTGTTTAAGGAATAAGGCCACGCCTAGGTTCTCCCCTGTTGGGTATGCGTGCGAGTGGAAACATAGAGGCGAATGACTATACGATGTCACTCTCAATCAAATACAATTGATCACCACCCAAACAAAAATCCCGCCCTGTGGGACGGGATTTTTGTTATAAATTATTACTTATAATATTTTACCTCATAGCAACTGTATTTCCGATAGACCAACACTTCTTTGAAGCAGACCAAGGTTTTGTACCCTCCTTAGCATAAAGATATTTGGCATAAGCCACATTACCTTCTACTGAGTGAAGATCAAGACCAAGTTTCTTTGCCGTTTCTGCATGATATCTTTTGTTAATTTGCATAACGCCGACATCTGCTTTGTCCACCATTCCAAGCACAAGATCACCGTCTTTATCAAATTGTCTAAAATTTGACTCACAGCGAGCTATCTCTACAAGGATGGGATCGTTGGCAAATTCGTTTCGAAGATATTTTTCCATTACTATCGGATCTGTGGTTGTCAAAGCCTCATTCCTATATTGCTCCGCTATCTCCTGTTTGTGATCTGTACTAGCAGTAGAAATGTTCGCAACATGACCATCTGCCTGTCCTGAACCATACAAAGAAGAAACTAGAAGCAAAACACCCGTTGTAAGTTCTGTCATAAATTAAAAGAGAGCTTCATAATCAAGTCGATTACTGGCTCACTTATGCAATAAGTCTAGCATTTTCAAGTCTAGCTGTCAATACCCCTAAGGCTATAAAATGGCTCAGTAGAGCCATATATTACACCTAAAATACCCATATTTTGAGCCGTGGATTGAGAAAATGATCAATAACCAATGACCAATTTTCAATTATCAGCTCAGCTAAGCCACCATTGATCATTGGTTATTGAAACTTGGTTATTAGTGTTCGATTATTGGTTATTGAAGTTTTCTTGCATATTATTCCCTATTTTGTTAAGCTATCACAACGGTTGGATAGCAGATCTAACTTTAAATTTTTCACTTTTAATTTTTAACTTACTTCAATGGCCCATAAAAAAGCAGCAGGTACAACCAAAAACGGTCGCGATTCTAATCCTCAGTATCTTGGGGTCAAAGTGAACCACGGCCAACATATTACTCCAGGCCAGATAATTGTCCGTCAGCGAGGTACTACTGTGTTACCTGGCAACAATGTCGGTATTGGGAAAGATGATACCCTCTTTGCTCTCAAAGAAGGCAAAGTTTCTTTTGGTACAAAACGCAAGACTAGTTTCAACAATGATATAGACAGGAAGAAGATCGTGCATGTAGTGTAGATAAATTACCAATAACCAATTTTCAATGATCATTGGTAATTGGTTTTTTCCTATGCCTTAACAATCACCTTAAACTTAGCCGACTTTCCCGCCCCCATGACTTCTATGGTATGTTCGCCGATAGTCTTCAGTGGGTGTTCTAATTGAATAAAACTTGGATCTACCTGTAGTTGTGTTTGTTTCAATAACTCTTCGACGATGGCTTCTTTGTGAATACCGGCAAATAGATGACCCTTGTCGTTGGCCTTGCCAACTATCGTAAGAGTAACACCATCTAGGTCATTGATATTTTTGATCAAAAGATCTTCATGTATCTTTCTCTCTCCTGCCAATTTTGCTTTCTCTGTTTCTGCTCTTGATATAGCATCTTTCGTCGCAATCATCGCCAAGCCTTGTGGGATAAGAAGGTTTAATGCGTGGCCACTACTTACATCCTTGATATCATATTTCTTTCCGAGCTTGCTAACATCTTTCAGTAAAATTATTTTCATATTTTTATTATGGTCTTTCTAATAATAATTGCAAGGCCTTCTCCATTTGAGGATCCTTCTTTGCTGAAAGGTCTTTTTCGGTAACCTCGACAACATAATCGGGATTCAGACCGTCATGGGACAAATTGTGACCTTTTGGAGTTAACCAAGATGCCACCGTGACCTTGAGTGATGTATCTGATGTAATAGATACAAGTTCTTGAACGGATCCCTTACCAAAGGTCTTTACACCCACTAATTTTGCAACGCCATTTTCTTGTAGAGCCCCGGCCAGAATCTCGGCCGCTGAAGCTGAACCGTTGTCCACAATAACAACCATTTCTAGCTTATCACTAAAGATATTGTAACCCTTGCTTCGAAAGACATTTGGTTCAGAATTGCCACCAAAATCCTCGATAACTACTGTCTTGCCTGCTGGTAAGAACCAGGAGGCCATATCCCATGCTGCATCTAAGTATCCTCCGGGATTTCTTCTAAGATCTAGAACAAGTTTATGGTTACCAGATGCTACAAATTCTCTAAGAGCATTTCGAAATAGGTTTGGAGATTGAGCAGTAAAACTGTACAGAGATATAACCGTTATACCTCCTGGTTTGTTCACAATATCAATAGTGGGGATCTTGATTGTATCGCGAATAATCTTGCGGATTACGGGTTTTGATGAATTTGCAGGTATAAATGAAATCTCGACTTCTGTACCCTTTGGTCCGCGGATAAGCTTAACTGCTTCCTCAGTACTCATACTAACTGTTGATGTTCCATTTATTGAAATAATAAAATCACCAGTTTTGACCCCGGCTCTTTCGGCTGGACTATCCTTGATCGGTGCAATGACCTGTAGTTGTTTGTCTTTGACTCCAATCTCCATTCCTACTCCACCAAAATCGCCCGCTATCTCTTCTTTGAACATCTTTGCCTCTACTGGAGGGAAAAATGTTGTGTATGGATCATTGTATGAGGAAGCAAGACCTTGTATTGCGCCATATATCTTGTCTTGTGGTGTAGTACTGCCGGAATCAACAAATCTTTCATCCAAGACTTGCCACACTTTCCAAAAAGAAGAAAACTCTGAAGAATTGGCTATCTTTGCAATATCGCTATCTGTAATAGAAAGACTGGTCGTGCGACTTTCACCCACAAAAATACCGATGAAAAAAGCAAAAATAACAAACGGTAAAGCGATCAAATAATATATAACCTTCTTGTTTTCCAAATTCATAGTGTTGCTATTATTGCATATTCGAGTAAAAGATCAAAATTCATTAGTTATACACAGATTTTATACAAAAATGTCTATATCTACGGTATAATTCCCCATATGTTTGTAAATTCTCCGAAACCTACAATTGATAAAAGACCGTGGGGAGAAGAATTGTGGATTTCTGACAAAAAACCCTCAATGGTAAAGATTCTTACTGTTTTTCCAGGTGAATATTTGAGTTTGCAATATCACAAAAATCGCGATGAGTACTGGAAAGTTATATCTGGAAATGGCTTTGCTCAAATTGCCGATGAAAAAATACCCCTAGAAAAGGGATCGGAGTGTTCGGTCTCCCGAAACACCAACCATCGTCTCATTGGTGGAACTGAAAATCTGGTTATACTCGAACTTGTTTTTGGTGATTTCGATGAAAATGACATTGTCAGGTTGGAAGACAAGTATGGAAGGGTTTAATTATATAAAATGCAAGAACCAATAATACTAGCAATTATAGCTTTGTGTCTCATAATAATTGCTATTCTTGTTGCAAAAATATTATCTATTTTAGGAAAAGGACAGAGGCCACATCTCAAACTTGATCGTCATCACGCCAATCCGTTAATCTCCCCTCAATTTATCTATGAATGGGAACATGGTGGAACATTCAATCCGGCAGCATTCAAAGATCATGATGGTACCGTACATCTACTTTATAGATGTGTTGGGGCAGATGGTATATCTCGTGTAGGTTATGCCCGCAGTACAAATGGCAGGGATGTCGATGATAGATGTCCCTACCCTGTCTTCGAGCCATTACCCGGTCAAGGTATGCCTGACCCGGACAAAGTAAAAGGGCCAAAGAGATACTCCCCCGCTTATTATACTTCTGGTGGTGGTTGGGGTGGTTCTGAAGATCCGCGCACTGTTCTTATCAACGACAAAGTTTATATGACTTATGTTGCTTTCGAAGGTTGGGATTCGGTTCGAATTGGACTTACATCTATATTGTTAGATGATTTGAAAAATAAAAGATGGAAATGGAGAAGACCGGTACTGATATCCAAGCCAAATGAAATAGCAAAAAACTGGTTAATATTCCCAGAAAAGGTTAACGGCAAGTTTGCCATTATCCACTCAATCGTTCCAAAAATAATGATTGAATATGTTGATTGTTTGGACGGTATCAAGGAACCAATCAGTAGTCCTCGTCCCCAAGGTGTTCAACCAGGTAGAAAGAATTTTTGGGATAATAGAGTACGAGGTTCAGGCCCACCTCCGATCAAGACTGACTTCGGCTGGTTACTTTTGTATCATGCGCAAGATTACAGAGAGCCAAGTAAATATAAACTGGGGGCAATGATTTTGGATAAAGATGATCCGACGAAGATATTATACCGATCACCACAACCAATTCTTGAACCTGATGCTCATTATGAAAATGATGGAAAACCAGGTGTTATATATGCTTCTGGAGCAGTCATCTTGGGAGAGGATTTGGTTGTTTACTACGGTGGTGGCGATAGGCATGTCTGTATTGCAGAGACAAAATTGCAAACATTATTAAATTGGTTAATAGAGCACGGAAGGATAGATTAGTATTTAAATAAAATTCAAAATGTTTACTCTAACCAGATCAGATTACAATCCATTGATTTCTCCAGTAAAAGAGCACCCTTGGGAAGCGCTCGCCACATTCAACGGCTGTCCTGTAATCAAGGGCAAGAAGACGGTTATGATCTATCGAGCAATGTCTGAACCTGATCTTCTCCGTGAACCACACAATTCTACTTCTGTAATCGCTCGCGGAGATTCTGATGATGGATTTCATTTTGAGAATAGGAAAGTTTTAATATCACCAGATCGTGAATTTGATTATTATGGGTGTGAAGATCCTAGAGTAACCAAGATTGGTGATACTTATTATATATTCTATACAGCACTCGGTGGTTACCCATTTGACGCAAACACTATCAAAGTTGCAGTAGCTTTGAGCAAGGACTTAGAAACAATTACTGAAAAGCATATCGTAACACCATTCAATGCCAAAGCAATGGCTTTGTTTCCAGAAAAGATAAACGGTAAGATTGCCGGTTTAGTTACAGTCAATACCGATCGTAAACCTTCTGACATTTGCTATGTTGAATTTGATAAACCCGAAGATATCTGGTCGCAAAGCTTCTGGGAATCTTGGTATGAAACTCTAGATTCTCATAAGCTCCATGTCCGAAGATTACAAGATGATCATATTGAACTAGGTGCTCCTCCAGTAAAAACAGATAAGGGTTGGATTATTGTCTATTCGCATATCCAAAGATACGGAAAGTCCGATCAAGTATTTGGTACGGAAGTGCTTTTATTGGACAACGAAAACCCCAGGACGATAATTGGCAGGACAAAGGGTTCCTTTATGTCACCAGAGGCATATTATGAAGATGTGGGGCAAGTTGCTCATGTTATCTTCCCTACCGGTGCACTTATCAAGAAAGATCACTTAGAGATCTACTATGGAGGCGCCGATACACACTGTGCAATGGCCAAAATTCCTCTAGACAATCTTCTAAAGAGTATTACTGATAATGATCAATCATATGTAAAAAGATTCCCTGGTAATCCTATTATCTCTCCTCGTCCAGGATTTATCTGGGAAGAAAAAGGTACATTCAACCCAGCTTCTATTGAACTAGACAATCGAACTCACATACTTTACCGTGCAGTTTCCGCCGACAACATATCTACATTTGGTTATGCCATGTCTGCTGATGGTTTATCGATAGACGAGAGATCAGAAAAGCCAATCTATTTTCCAAGAGCTGATTTTGAAAAAATGGGTTGTGAGGATCCACGATTAGTAGAGATAGACAAACATTTGTACATGACATACACCGGTTATGATGGGAATACTCCACGAGTGGCGGTAAGTTCAATAAGTGTCAATGATTTTCTGAAACATAGGTGGGCTGGGTGGTCTAACCCTGTAGCGATCACCCCGGCCTCAATACCAAACAAAGATTCAACAATTCTCCCAGAAAAAGTTAGAAATGGTTACATGGTTTTCCATCGAGTCCACGAAAGTATATGCGCTGACTTTGTTTCATCTTTAGACTTTACAAAAGAAAAGATTACTCAATGCATCGAAATTGTCTCTCCTCGTCGAGGTATGTGGGATGGTGGCAAAGTTGGTATATCTACTCCGCCAGTCAAAACCAAGGCTGGTTGGTTACTCCTCTATCATGGAGTGTCGTGGAGTACAACATACAGGGTCGGGGCTGTACTACTTGATCTTAATGATCCAACGATAGTATTGGCACGAACTGCTATTCCGCTATTTGAACCACATGCTGAATACGAGCACAAAGGTATTGTTCCCAATGTTGTTTTCCCTTGCGGTTTAACTGTTAGAGGATCTGATGTTTATATGTATTATGGTGCTGCAGATCTGGTAACGGGTGTTGCCACGGTCAAGTTGGCTACTTTGCTTCGGATGCTAGAGGTGTAGGTATATATTGTGTCATTTTACTGAGGTGCAACCTCAGTATGGACTGGACTAGATCTTCATGGAATTCCACCTTCGCAGTAATGATAAACACCAAATCACAAAACCTTGGTAATTAGCTCAATTAAATATTGGGTATCTTTTCTACGATTTTCCGAACCGAGGACAATGATTGCTATAGGCTTGTCTTTTATTGTCAAAATTGTCAACATTGTTTCTTTGGCCGCATTTGTTCGACCAGTTTTGCCACCCAAAAAGCCGGGATAATTGACAAAAGGATGGGTACTTATGAATGTGTAGGATCCATGTTTAGTTGTTGTTGCAATTATGATTTCAGAATTTCTTGTAATCGATAGAATATCAGACCTAGAATTGTAAAGATATTTGGCCAGAGCAAAGAAATCTTTGGCAGATGAAATATTTAGTGGATTTAATCCAGAAGGATCTGCGAAGAATGTGCTCTGCATACCTATTTCCCATGCATAACTTGACATATCTTCCATAAAACCAACCCTATTGGTCGAGGAAGCTAGAACCTCGGCAACCAAATTGGAAGAGTTTAATAGAAGCGGATATAACAGTTCACTAACAGTGAATTCATCTCCAGGGACAATCCCTGCACTATCCTTATCAGCAAAAATAATATCATCAGCTTTCACAGATTTTGAATAACCGTATTCATCGATAGAAGCAACTGCGGTTATGAGTTTGGACATCGAAGCGACTGGTAAAACCAGATCAGAAGATTTTTGGATATAAATTTCACCGGTCGAGACATCGCCAACAAGATATGACTTGGCTTGGATAGGAGATACTCTTTGATTTTTGGTTTTAGTACTAGGAGTATTATCATCAGGTAAATTCTCATAAAAAGAAGAATCTGGGATGATTGAATTTTCTGCTAAATTTTGTCCAATTAAATCTTGATCCAATGGATTTTCTTCTAAGATATGAGATGTTTTTACTGCAACAGCGTAAGCAATGAAGATGAGACAAAGAAACCACAGTAAAATCAATTTTCTATTCATTAACATAATAATAGAAGGTATTGAGAGCTGTGGCAAGCAATCGGTTGGAAGGTTGTGAGTATATTATTATCCACTACCTGGTAACTGAGATCGACTGAGTCAGCTCCCCTGTTGAACTGGCAGTAATCCTGTTGTTGTCATCGCGGTAGATAACATAACCAGTATTGTAATCGGTTGTGCTTGCGAAATACGCACCGGAAATGGATGGGTCGAATGGTAATGTAGAGATGTAATCTGGAACAATACAACTTGCTATGTCTCCTTCATCTAGAGGTGTGCTGGTAGCAGACATCACGATTCTTGGAATATTGGGGATATCTTTTGGAATACCGGAGCATGTAAATACACCACGATGCTCAGCCATATTTTGGTGTATAGCATTGAGCAGCGAATTTACATTGCTTGTTCTCTGGGAATCGCGCGCGAGTTTGAATTGGCGAGATGGATTGACTGCTACCAAGACGACTGCGGCTAATATGGCAATGATACCGATCACAACTAGAACCTCGATCAAAGTAAACCCTCTTTTGTTTTTGAAATTTTTATTCATAATTATTGATAATTAACTGATAATCATGAAGGATATCAGATCGAGATAAAATCCTGATGAATTTCTGATAAAAAAACAATGAAGAAAAAGTCTGCATGTGACTCGCCCTGCGACTTGTCCTTCCGAAGCTTTTAGCGAAGGAGGAAGCTCCGGAGCGAAGCGTAGGAGCGTAGTAGGGTAAAAAAGTAATGAAGATTTTTTACTGAGGGGAAGCCACCGTACTGAGGCTTCCCCTCAGTAGTGTGCTAACATATCCGCATGAGTGACAAGATATACGATGTAATAGTGATCGGCGGCGGACCCGCAGGTATGATGTCGGCCGGTAGAGCTGGTGAACTCGGTGCTAAAGTTATTTTGCTGGAAAAAAACGCCACTTTGGGTAAAAAACTCCTGATCACAGGTGGAGGTAGGTGTAATGTTACAAATGCTGAATTTGATAATAGGAAATTAGCAGAAAAGTTCAAAGCTGATGGCAAATTCCTTCTGTCCCCTCTTTCCAAATGGAGCGTAAAAGAGACTTTGAGTTTCTTCCATCAGAGAAAGATGGAAACTAAGGTTGAGAATGAAAATAGAGTTTTTCCACTTAGTAATAAGGCGCAGTCAGTTTGGGAAGTAATGGTAAATTACATTAAAGAAAATAATGTTTTAGTTATGGTCAATTCCCCGGTTGCGGAGATATTAAGAGAAAATACACAAGTTACAGGTGTTAAACTAAAAAATGGCAAAATTATAAATGGACGGTCAGTGATCGTGGCTACTGGCGGAACATCTCACCCTGAGACGGGCTCTACAGGCGATGCTTTTGCATGGCTGGGAAAGCTCGGTCATAAAATTATTGAACCAATTCCTTCTCTTGTACCGCTTGTAGCAAAGGATACTTGGGTCAAGGGTCTTGCTGGAGTGGGTCTCTCAAATATCAAACTCACGCCATATCTAGATGGCATCAAACAAGTTACCAGTAAAAAAATTAGAGGTAGTCAAACAAAACCTTCACAAAAAATTCTATTTACTCATGTGGGCATAAGCGGACCAAGTATTCTCAATATGAGTAAAGAGATCGGCGAACTGCTTCGTTATGGTGAAGTGGTCATTTCACTTGATCTTCTGCCTGAATATGACTATTCTAGACTTAATACAGCTTTGCAGAATCTTTTTAATAAGAATGCAAAGAAATTGTTAAAAAATTGCTTGGATGAAATAATTCCGAGCGCTATGGTACGAGTTGTTATTGAGATGTCTCACATAGATTATGAAGTTAACTGTAACGGTATTAGTCGTGAATCACGTCTCAAACTGATTACCCTATTGAAAGGAATACCTATCCATATAGACAAATTGCTCGGAAATGATAAGGCAATTGTTTCGAGTGGCGGGGTCGCTTTGGAAGAAATTGATTGGCAGACCATGGCCTCCAAGCTCTATCCAAACCTTTTCCTTATTGGTGATACTCTAAATATCGACCGACCGTCTGGTGGTTTTAGTCTGCAACTCTGTTGGACAACAGGGTTTGTGGCTGGATGCAGTGCGGCTTCGACGATTCATTCCGAGCCAGTCGAGGCAAGGTCGGACCTCGCCGGTGCAAAACTAGATAACTTCGAATAGAATCAAAATAGATAATATAAAAAGAACGGCTCCAAATATTTGGTTAATTATTCCAAATGAAGGGATTTGAATTTTCTTTTTGAAATGATCCGTCACTTTGGTTAATGAAATCCACCACAACAATAGACCGACGATAAATCCAAGCAATAGTTCAAAAGCTGTAATCAATGAAGAACTGGTGCTATCTAGACCAAACCAGGCAAATAAAGCAATGAGGGCAAGTATTGTAAGCGGGTTTGTGATGGCAAGTAAGAATCCCGTAGCAAAATCTTTTGATATAGCGTAATAGTCATCATCGTAAATTACCCTCTTCTTGGTCTTGGAGAAAATTATACTAATAGAAATAAGTAAGAGTAGTGACCCACCAAAAACCCTAAGGCCTGTGTGGTACTCGGCGATCACCGATGTAACCGCTGTGAGACCATATACAGCAATAATTCCAAAAATCAAATTGGCAGCTATTGATCCTAGACCAACTACCAAACCCGAGATTCTGCTATGTGCAATAACTCTGTGGATTGCAAATAATGCAACTGGACCCATCGGGATACTAATAGCGAGACCAATTATCAAACCTTTTAAAAAAAGATCCATAAGGGATATTATACACTAATACTACGGTTTTTTGTTCCCCATATTTTGATCTCCTGAAATAAAAACACCGCCGGGGCCATACAGGCACCGGCGGGGGTGGAGATAGGCTCTACACCATGAGTTTGTCAGCTATTTCGGCAAGCGAGCTTCTCACCGAGGTACGAAACATGAGATGACCGTAAAATGCCTGTCCTGGAAACACATCAATTACATGAGCAAGTCCATTTGATGATGAGTCCATGAATTTACAGTCGACCTGTCTTAGGTCACCAGTGATCCGGACAACTGTTCTTTCACCAGCTCTTGTAATAGTCGTCTTGATGCTGTGTCGACTTAGATTCTGGGCCTCATCAACGAGCAAAAAGGTCCTATCGTATGTACCACCACGAATGAAATTGGTTGGGGAAATCTGTATCTTACCCGATTCAATCAAGGATTCAACTTCTTTTCGTCCGACTTCGGGTCCTTTTACACCACCAGCGATCATTGCAAGGTTTGCAACAATAGGCCACAATCTTGGTGCCATTTTTTCTTCAAGTGAACCAGGGAGAAACCCAACCGTTTCACCGACTTCTTCTGTCGGCCTTATTATCACCAGTTGATTGTATCTTCCTTCCTTTAAACTTCGATAACCCTCTAGCAAAGCCATTGCAGTTTTTCCTGAACCTGTTCGACCAATCAAAGAGACCAGCGATAAATCCTGATCTGCAACAAGTGCCAAACCCAAAGCTTGTTCATCAGTTTTCGGAGAAAATTCTCCTGTTCTGGAAGGTTTCGGTTTGTGTACAAGTTTGAAGACGTGTTGAGTTTTTTTGTATAAAGCCAAAGCATGTGAATTCGAAACAGATTCATGGAGCCAACAACAGGCATTGGGTTGTAATGAGTCGACGACTTCTCTAGAAACTCCACAGACTTCAGGTTCGGCCGAGATTACACCGTCTCTTGAACGATGAAGGGCACTGAGGGCTCCTGGACAAATTGTCAGCTCCGCAAACCCACGATAAAGTCGATCGACTGACTCAACCTTATCCCTCCTGTAGTCTTCCGCTTTGATTTTCAGTGCTAGAGCCTTCATTCTCAGAATAGAATCTCTCGTAACAAGGACAACTAGTGTATCGGGGTTTTTTTGTTGAAGCTCAAGACAAGTGACAAGAAGCAAATTATCGAATGATTGCGTGAGGCCTTTGGGCAACCTACCCCAACCATTTTCGTTTGTGTAGAAACGAAGGGAACCACCACCAACCGTCTTGATTCCTTCAGCAATGTTACCACATCCAATAAACTCATTGAGTGATCTCACTGCTTCTCGCGCGCACCAACTTGCCGTCTCTCTGCCAGGGGTCCTGTCCTTGTTGATATTATCAAGCTCTTCCAAGACTCCGACATGCAACACGACATCATTTTCTTGAAAAGCCGATAACCAACCAACAGGATCCTGAATGATAACACTGGTGTCTATAACCAAAATCTTTTTATTCATGATGACCTCTATTTCTTCTATTCAGTTTTGTTTGTTCTGTGTTGTTCGATCCTTAATCTACACCCATAA
>CAYMXR010000010.1:0-28929 GCA_964394505.1 uncultured Candidatus Saccharibacteria bacterium
TAATATTTTGCCAATTCGACCCAAAGTTCTCATAGGTAAGGTAATGATAGCAGATTATTGTTTCGGTAGGCGACGGGCCTCGAGCTTGTCGAGAGATGCCTATAAGTGGTTTCACTTTGATTATAGATAATTTAGTAGTAATAAGTATATTTGTGATGATATGAAAAAACCGAGAGCCACGTATCACTACGCGAACTCTCGGTTGTAGGCAAGCAATCCCATAGTTACACAGAGACTATCTAGCCCACAAGGTGCATCAGTGGCAGTGCCCCATTAGTAAAACAGCTCTGCTTTAGCCAGATGATGCAGTAAAAGAACAGATGATACCTAACTGACAAGGAACGCCCTAGTAACACAACGACCAGTTAGTCAATTAGGTATCACAAAGCAATCGTATAATTTTTCTATCTCACAACTAGTCGCATCAAGAACCACTATTCAACTCACTCTGCATCATGTTGCAACTCGGAATTGTCGACTTAAGCCGAGTGATCTCCGCTTCGTCTTCCGTAGGGTAAACCCTTGGCAAGTGAGATGGATAACCTTCCAGTGTTCGCCACTTCCAGTAAAGCCACTCGGCGAACTCGCCGAGCGTTTTCCAAATAGCCATCTTGTGAAGATGACCGTTGAACCACTTCTGCTTACCAGAAACAACGATATCACCGATCGCTGTGGTGATTGTATATTGACCGTTCTTCTTCCTGAACTGGCCGTCAATGAGTGGATATTCTTTGCCATCGCTCGCAACAAGAATCGGATGAGGGTGTTTAACTTTGTACTCCGACTTGTTGGCGATCAACCGACTACCCCAGAAGGACCCTGGCCGGCGATTGAACTGATCGCCGAGAAGGAAGAACGCCTGACGGGAGCCGGGGTTCCAATTGCACTTCACCCCAACGCGTTTTCGGGGAAATGAACCGTCCTGCAAGACGTGAAGTCCGCAGAACGCTTTCATTTTGCCCGGAGTGTCAAAAAGTCCGATGTCCTGAATGGAAGCGAAGATGCTGCCGAGGATGGACGGACCAGCGCCGGTAATCAGAGGTTTGATAGCTCGATAGATAGGAAGATCCTCGCAGGCAGATTTGAGTTGCTTGTTCAATCGCCCTTCTTTTTCTTCCAGCGCCACGAGGACGGGATCGTTGGCCAAAGCCAACTCAAACACTTTTTCTAAACCCCCTTCAGGATAGCCTCCCTCCTCGGAACAGAAGATGCTTCCCATGACTGCTGAACGGACTCGCATGGCGCAGGCCTTCCTGTCGCCCTGGACGAATTTCCGCAACCGTTCTGTCTCACGGAGTTTCACTATCGCGCGATCGCGTTTGGCTAGATCCCGAAAGATCTCCGGACTCTCCTGGATGAGGACTGCCAAAAGATCTGCGTCATCTCCCTTTTCCAGTTTCCTCTTCTCCCGCTCTTCCTTGAGTTTGTAGGGGGGAAGACGCTTCACGGCAAACCCACCATTCTCACCGTTGCGGGAGATGGAATAGGCCATGAGGTCGCCCAAACCGCCGAGAGACATTCCGACCAGATCACCGGTTTGGAGGCCAATGTAGCCAGAAGGAATTTGATCAGGCTTCAAGGGCCGATCTTTTCTCTTCGCCTCTTCGGCATCGTCATGGATGACTAGATGCTTCGGCACCGAGGAAATGTCCTCGTCTACCGAGACATCGCGCCAACCAGTGGGGAAATGTCCGAGAATGAAGTCGAGCTCGCCCTGTTCGGTCTTAAGCTCAACATTATGCCTCGTTCCGTCCCCTGTGATGATGCAAACCTCCGTAGGACGAGGAGGATTGTCCTCGTTCCCCAGGCCTTTGATTCGGGGCCTTATACCGATCCAACGTTTGACTTCCATAACTGCCTTTCTCTTTTTTGGTTTAGTCCCTCGCTTCGCTCGGGACACTTTTTGTTTAGACCTATATTTTATTTCGTGGTCAGCGAAATGTTCTCCAGTTTTCAATAAACAGCCTCGTAAACACTCATTCAATAGAAAACCGGAGAGCGCTTGCGCGCACAATTTTGCAGTAGGATCAAGACCTCCTCTAGTTAAACACGACCCGTCTAGATCCTACTGCTCCACTTCATCCTTTTACATCGGTCGACGTATTAGAATTAGGCGGAAATTTTGGTGTGAGACTCAAGTAGCCACATATTTATCACATTCTCTCTCTAGAGTTCCACACCTCTCCATTGCTGGAGAAATTCTGTAACAGAGCAAGATGGCTGATAGCGTAAACGCAGTCGACGCATAGCTCCGTTACAAGGTCTTTCGACCTAAACTACTATTTAATTTTCAAAGAACCGGAAGGACAATGCGTGTTTTAGTTAAACAATTTCCGCGTAGTCCATCCGTGGGATTATGGCAAGCCATTTTCCCTTTCACAAAACAAAATTCAACTTTTGTTTTTTGAAGGGGACCGGTCGCTTTGCGGGCGACCGGTGGCAAACAATTTGTCTTGTAGTAATTCTTCACGCTGAGGGAAGCCTTAGTTTGCCAAATTCGTGGAGGAACAACCGGCGACTTAGACATCATGGTAATCCTAGTTCCTCCACAGGCATTTCTGCCCAAATTCTGGATGACAAAATGCAATTTCGTACTTCGGTACATACCTGGCCTAGTCATCCAAGGTGTTTTCACCCAAATTAAATGTTCCAGACAACAATGCCGGTGCTAGTAAACAAATATCCATTAGTTGCCTGGAGCGAGATCTCTTTATGCATTAATAACATATTTGAGGTGTGTAGTCAAGGAAAAGAGGGTTTTTTAAATTAATCAAAAATCAATAACCCCTTCTACGCTCTCCGCTTCGGTACGAGCTTCCTCCTTCGCTTAAGCTTCGGAAGGACAAGCCGAAGGGCAGGCAATTATCAATTACCAAAAATGCGACGGAACTTGATCATTGAGACTTGAAAATTGATAATTAATTTTCTACTTCAGCCTCGACCTCCTCAAAAACGCCGGTATTGCACCCCAATCGTCATCGTCATCTTTTTCTTCTTTTTTGACTTCAATTTTTTCGACTGGAGAAGGGGTGTCTTTGCGAGGCTCTAATGGTGCATTAAAAATCTTACCTTTTTCTGTAACCCTTTTCATTATTCCGGAAATAGATGATTCGGTAGGTACGGGGTTTGCATTTTGTGCAGGAGTTGATCTGTTGTTAGTCAATGTAGCCTCTGGAAAACCAGTGGCGATGACCGTAATCTTGATTTCATTTTTCTTGAGCTTATCGTCTCTTACTGTACCAAAGATGATCTTTGCTTCAGGATCTATAGATTCGGTGATGACCTTGGCGGCATCTTGGATCTCGAACATTGTGAGATCTTCACCGCCAGCAATAGAAAAGAGAACACCTTTTGCACCAGCAATAGAAACATCTAGAAGAGGTGAATTGATAGCCAGTTTTGCTGCTTCGATTGCTCGGTTCTCGCCAGAAGCTTTGCCTATACCCATAAGAGCAGAACCAGCATTTTCCATGACTGTACGAATGTCAGCGAAGTCTATATTGATAAGACCGGGTGTTGTAATAAGATCTGATATACCTTCGACCGCTTGGCGGAGAATCTCATCACACATACCAAAAGCGTTTTTGACTGTCGTCTCCTTGCCAATCGTAGACAAAAGTTTGTCGTTTGGAATAATGATGATCGCATCAACCTCTTTGCGAAGATCTTCTAGTGCAGCTTCAGCAATCCTAGATCTTTGTCTACCTTCAAAGTAGAAAGGTTTTGTAACTACCGCAACTGTCAAACAACCAAGTTCCTTTGCTGTCCTTGCAATAGTTGAACTCGCTCCACTTCCTGTACCACCGCCGGCACCACAAGTTACAAAAACCATATCAGCACCTTTTACTACTTCCTGAATTTCTTCTTTTGTTTCCTCGGCAGCTCTTCGTCCTAGATCGGGGTTCATACCAGTACCCAAACCACGGGTTAGATTTTTGCCGATGTTGATGCGCTTTTTTGCAAGCGAGCGATGCAGGTCTTGAGAGTCTGTATTGATAGCAATAAAATCAACACCTCTAACTTTTGAGGATATCATGTGATTTATTGCATTTCCGCCTGAACCCCCGATCCCCAACACTTTTATCCTAGCGAATGCTTCTATATCTGGCATTAAGTTTGGCATGAATATTGATCTTGTTTAGAATTTTCTAAAATTACTGGATATCCTGAAGCGGTAGGCTCTAGGTGCGTCCATGGTCTGTATATTACCACAGGGTTTTGTAGATACAAGCAATTTACTTACACCTCAAAATAGTGTTGTAGTTTTTCAGTTAGTAGATCTATTTAAACAAAAAATACAGAGCAGTAGCCGTTATTAGAACCTCAAAATAGAAGGTAGGTTGTTTTATGTACTGACTTTTGAGATAGTTCCAATAATACAAAATTGAACCTGTAATTATATCGGTAGATTTATTCTCGGTAATCTCCATTTTGAATAGACAAAATCTTTTTGAAGAAAAAGGTCTCAACCAGGCGATTCCATAATCAATGGAGTCAAGGATAAAATGACTTATTGTTCCAGCAAGGAGTACAAGACCTAGACCGACAATAAAATCGGAGTTGAAGATTATGCCAAGGGAGGAAATCGTTGAAGATAAGATAAGCCAAAATATTGGTATATGTGTGAAATAGTTGCGATGGGTCTCCTCGGAAGATGAGTTATTTGATAGCTGATCTGGTAAAACCTGTTTTGAATCATTTATCTTTTTTAATTTATTTTTGAAATAAAAGGCAAATAGATCAATATCGGGTATCTCTCCGGCCAAAGTTCCAATTATATATAGTGCATTAAGCTCATTTTCACTAACTGGTAATTGAACAATAGAGAAAAGAGCGGTTGTGGCAAGGTAACCTCCAGCTAAATGTCCGGGTAATACCATAAAGTTTAAGGCAAAAACTGCTTTACTCCGTCACTTATTTTTCTCCACAACTTTTTTAATACCAAAGAAGAATTGTCTATTTCTGGACTCTCTTCTGTATTGATACCCCAAACGCAAAGTCCATAGGCTACGGACCAGATACCATCTCTTAATGATGACTTTGCATCCAAGTGTCCAATAGTACCGATCCTAGAAGGTAGTTTTAGTGCAGTCTTGGCTACCGATTCGATAACCGTCAATCCCGATCCGCCACCGGTTATTATTATCCCAGCAGGTAGCAATCCGTTACGGCCTATCTTTTTTAGGTGAGTTTCGATAAGTTCAAAAATATCTGAAAGTCTAGCACCGATGATCTCGTCTAATTTTTTCCTAGGATATGAGCTTCCAGTTATAGCTCCGAGTTTGATTTGTTCAGATTCTTCGAGTGGTAATTTTAACCCAAGAGCAATATCGTTGGTTATATCTACCGAACCTATAGGAAAGACTTCTATTGAGGTTGGTATATTGTTCTCGAATACTGCAATAGAGACCGTCTCTGCGCCAATATTTGCCAAGACGCATCCAGCAATCTTTTGTGATTTTGAGAGAGTGACAAAACTAGCCGCAAGGGGTGCCGCCATGACATCCTCGACTTCAATCCCAGCTTCGTTTACTGCAGAAATAAGATTGGTTACATGATGATCTAGGCAAGTTATAAAGAGAGTCTTCTGCTCTATCTTGTTACCTTTCATTCCCTCTGGTGATCCAAGAGAAGGGAAGTTGTCTATCTTGTATTGAATAGGTATATCGTAAATGATTCTTCGATTTGTTATATCAGATTTTGGAATATTTTTTTCACATTGTTCGTGAAGGTTTTTGAGGTCTAGACTTGTTATTTCAGCATCAGCTCTTGATGTCATCACAAATCCAGAGACTGTTGTGCCGGCCAAGCCAATCCCAGATATTCCAATAAATGCTTTTTTAATCTTTAGATCAGCCTTGTTTTCTGCTATGGAGACAGCCTTCTTGATACTGTTTGATACTTCTTTGATATTTATCACATATCCATGTCTCATTCCACGAGATTCTGCCATACCAGATGCGATAATTTTTGGTACACCCTTTTCATTTCTTTCCTTGGCGTTTGCAATTATGACTTTGACGTAATAAGTACCGACGTCTATTCCGGTTATAATATTTCGGGACATGGTTGTTTGATGTTCGCAAGAACAAGAAAGTCAATTTTGATTTGATATCTACTAAATGTTAAATTTTTTCCTCAAATCGACTTCTATGTCCTCCATTGTACTACCATGATCGTGTCCTTTCAAATGGACACATCCGTGGATAAATAGAAAAGCAATAAAATTTTTAAAATCGCGATCAAATTTTTCTGATTCCTTCTTTGCTTCTTCCAAACAGATGTGGATTTCACCTTCGGTTTCACTGATCGGGAAGCTCAAGATGTCCGTAGTAGAATTTTTGTTACGATAAGTTTGATTTAACTTTTTAATTTTCTCTGAAGTAGTAAAGACTAGTGATAATTCATAATCTTTACCTAGACTAGCCTCCTTGATCTTATCGAATGGAATATCCAGTTCCTCGATTTTCTCAAAATCATTTTCAACAATATTTGTAATAGAAAAATTATTCATTATTTTGTCCAAAAAATGGGGTCTGACCCCATTTTTGCTATTTTTTCTTTGCACCTCTTTCTGGTTTTGCTGGAGCTTTGCCTTGTTTGACGAGTTCGGCCATGTCCAATCGGCGCTTGATGACTGTAAGAGTTCTCTGTTTGATCTTGTATTTTGATTGGACTCTGGTACTGGAGCGAAGGCTTCGAACACGGGGAATGATGCCAGAACCCTGGACTTTGCGTGTAAAACGACGAATAACACCTAGAGCGTTTTCGCCAGCATTCTTTGTTACTTCTACATTTATCATGTTCTAGAGATTAGCATGAGACTTGCTTTTGTGCAAATTTAGATGATATTTTGAAAAGCATTATTCACTTCTTAAAATACTGCGCCTCGATCTTTTTCATGTACTTTGGCAATTCTTCTAGAGAAATGACTTCTTGCGAATGACTGTCATTTTCGCGGACAATAGCGGTACGCTCGACTGCTTCTTTTTTGCCAATCACAATTACATAAGGGGTATTATATTTTTCTACGGAAGAAACTTGCGCACCAAGACGATCTTTTGCAAGAGAGATATAAAGAGGTATTTTTACTTGTCTTAACGATTCAATTATCTGCAAAGAAAGAAGTTTTGATTCGATGCCAAGTTGTACAAAAGACGAGATCGGTCTTTTCATTTTCTTTGTTGGCTTTCGAAGATCTTTTTTGTTGCTCTTGATCAAAATAGATATACCGACTCCCTGAATGTCTTTTTTTACTTCTAGTCTTTTTGCAAGATTGTTGTAACGCATACCAACCGCTAGAACTTTTCGATCTTTTGGAGATTTGCTGTCATTGTTTATAATTGTAAAAATTGTTTCTCCGCAATATTTGCGGTTGCCAAGGAGACTGTTATTGACGGTGTAGGGGATCTCTAGAGCCTCTAGATATTCCAAGATCTCTTCTAGATGTCTTCTTCCACCTTCGGACAAAAAATCTAGAGCGCGTGGAGCCTTGCTATTCAATTCCTGACATTCTTTGCTCTGACATGCCAAAAGTTCGAAAGGATCTTTCTTGAAGAGTTCACGGCAATCTGCTGACATCTGATTTATATTTTTTCTATAGTACGATGTCAATTCTCTGGAGAAACGAGCCAATGAGTCTCGGTCTCCAGTTGAGTTTATCTCTACCAGTGAAGATTTGTAACCCTCTTCTTCGAGCATGACCTTTGCAGTTTGGATCAAGGTTGCTTCAGCTATTGGACCAGAGAATCCCATTATCTCTAAATTTGCATAGCGATGGGTACTTATTCCTTTGCATGGATCTTTGAAATACAACATTGTTGGCTGAGGCCCGCTATGAAGATTTTGTTCGTTGTACATTCTTACAAGAGCGATCTTTTCTTCCACATGTAGAGGTAATCTCTTGTGATTTTCTGATTCATCATCAATATAATCACCATCGATGATGTCTTTTACTGCACTTAAATCCTCTTTTGATATTGTCGGACTCTTTTTTGGAACAAAACCATAATACACGGCAATCTCACCGATCTTGTCTAGATTTTCGTAAGAGATAAATTTACTTTTATTTTGTTCAATCATGATATTAATTTATTTACCTGGCGAGATCGATAATTTTGTAATTGGGAATAATCTGATTATTGGTCTACCGACGATGAAATCTTTATCGAGTGGACCCCATACTCGCGAATCAGAACTTGCTCCTCTGTTGTCTCCCATTACAAAGTATTCTCTTGCCCCGAGACTTATCTTGAGATCTTCGTAGGATAAGTTTTCGCTTTTGAGATATGGTTCGTCCAAAGTGAGAGGTGAACTAGAAGAAAAAGATTGATCGATCGAGACAACGCCATTATTTAATTCTAATTTTTCATTTGGAAGTCCAATGATTCTTTTTATGTAATATGTCTTTGGGTCGTTGGGATATCTAAAGACTATAACATCGCCTCTTTTTGGTTCTTCGAATCTGTAAGTCAATCGGTCAACAATGAGGAATTGGCCTGTTGCAAAAGTTGGATCCATAGAGGCTCCATTTACAACGAATGGCTCAGCAATGAAAAAACGGATTGGAAGAGATATTATGACTGCTATTACTATCACTTTTATCCATTCAAATATATCACTCCAAATACCCGTTTTTCTCGTGTTAATCTCTTTACTTGGCTCCATATTTCGCCATTATAGTACGAAAAATCATTTTACACAAATACGAAATTATCATATACTTCCTATTACTATGTCTTACATAATTGCGGGTCTTGGAAACCCAGGTGATGAGTATGAGAATACCAGGCACAATACTGGCAGAATGATTCTTGATTATATTCAAAAAAAGTACGGAGATGAATTTGAATTTAATAAAAAACTCAATTCACATGTTTGCCAAGCAAAGATCGGAAAAGAAAAAGTCATTTTGATTGCTCCAGAGACTTTTATGAACTTATCCGGTAAAGCTATAGCTCCGCTTGTAAAAAGCACAAAAGCAGCCGATAAATTGATCGTTATTTACGATGATTTTAGTTTACCTCTCGGGAAAATCCGCATTTCCTACAACCGTAGTTCAGGTGGACACAATGGTTTGGAATCTATCATAAAGGCAGTTAAGACAGAGGCCTTTGTTCGTATCCGTATTGGGACTGCAAGAGAGAATGCAAAAGGTAATGCCAAACTTATCAACGGTGAGGACAAAATTGAGAAATTTATTTTAGGCAAGTTCAAGGAAGATGAAATGAAAGTGCTAAAAAAGATCGGCAAAATAGTTACCGAGGCTGTAGAGGTTTTGATAAAAGAGGGGAGGGAAAAGGCAATGAGTATGTTTAATGGTTAATTATCGAAGAGAGACCTCAGAAAAGACGAAACCCCGCATTTAGCGGGGTTTTGTAGAGAAAACTTGGATCTAAAATGAGATTTAAACTTTTTTCTCACCAGTGTAGGTAAGAGCCATCTTTTGTTCTTTTGGATCAAAGAGATTGATCTTGAAGTCATAAGCTTTGCCCAATTCGAGATTCTTGCGGAGTTTTTCTTCTGAGCCAAATTCGGAGACATGAACGAGGCCAGCGACACCCTCTTCTATGGAAGCCAAAGCTCCGTGTTTATTGAACTTGATCACTACTCCCGAAACAGTCATGTCCTTTTTGTATTTTTTACCCGCCTCTGCCCAAGGATTTGGTTTGAGCTGTTTTAGAGAAAGAGAAATCTTTCCATCCTTGATTTCTATTATCTTTGCTTTAATACTTTGACCAACTTTGACAAAATTTCTTGGATTGTCTACTAAGCCCCAGTCAATTTCGGAAATGTGTATGAGTCCCTCTAGATTTTCTTCCAATTTTACGAATACTCCAAAGTCGACGATGCCTGTAACGGTACCTTCGACATTATCACCAATCTCGTATCGACTAACGATCTTTTCTTTTTCTTTTGTCTCTGAACCCTTTTCGGAGAAGATGAGTTTACCTTCTTTTGGATCAGCGGTAATGATTGCGACTTGTAGACGTGTGCCGACAAGTTTTTTCAATTCTTCAAGAATCTTGTCTTTGTCACCATCGGTAATTCTAGGATAATGATCTGATTTGAGTTGGGAAGCTGGGAGAAAGCCGACGATACCTTGCCATTCGATAAGCAAACCTCCTTTGTTGGCTTCTTTGACCAATAGGTCGAGGACTTTCTTCTCTTTGATCGCTGTGTCTGCTTCATTCCAGATGATTGCTTGACGAGCCTCTTTTAATGATAGTTCGTAGTAACCTTCTTTGTGAGCTGTGTCGACAATCTTTGCTGCTATAACATCTCCGACATTGATCTTTTTTATAACATCACGAGCAATGATGAATTCGCGACCATATATGATACCGGTACCAAATGGGGCTAGGTCGACATAGACAGCAGATTTCTCGACTGCGATGACTGGACCTTCTACCAAATCGCCGATTATCGGTGGGTTTTTCATTGTCTCTGAAAGTTTACCCATCACGCTTTGTTTTTGTTCCTCGGTCAACTCCATTTCACCTTTTGCTTTTGCTGGAGCAACACCATCTCTTTTTGCTAAGGATGATTTCCTTGAAGTTTTGGTTTTTGGTGCTTCGTCTACAGAAACAGGCTCGACTTTCTTCTCGTCAGCTGTTGGGGTAGGATTTACATCTGTGTTACTTGATGTTGTTGGTTCTGTAACTGGCTTTACACTATCGTCTTTTTTGCCGGTCAAAGTTTCCTTTATTTTTTTAAACATTTTTTTATTCCGCTTTTTAAATTATTAATTATGCCAGGCCTATTTTAAGAAATAGCGAATGACAACGATTGCGGGATTTTTAAAACGGCCACTGCCGTATTGGTTAGAATATAGCATTAATATAGATTTTGTCGAGTAGATTACAACAAACTCTCTGGATTGACCTTAATCATTACATTTGGTGGTAAGGAACGAAGTTTTTTGATCAATTCAGGGTCAGGCCAGGCATGACTGGCGATCTTTACAAGTCCATGAATGATTGACTTGCCACGAACTGTTGCGGTGAAAGCGGGGAAGATGTCTATATCTTCGGGTTCCAAGAATTTTGCAACACTAGACATCTCGTTTGCGATTTCGTCCTTTTTTCCTTCAATTGTTATCTTTATCAAGACAGAAAAAGGCGGATAGTTAAATAGTTTTCTCTCTTCCAGAGAATCTCGATAAAATTCACTTAGATTTCCTTTGAGTCCATATTCAAAGACTTTCTGTTCTGCTCTACGAGTTTGAATCAGGATTGAATTTGTTGCTTGGGCACGGAGGCGAACGATATTGTACATTATTTTTTCTTGAATTCTAAAATCGGGTAGGCTAAAGAGTGAATCCAAAGAAGCAATTGCGATATGGTCGACTTTATCTACGAAACTTTGTATTGCCATTTCAGTTCCAAGCAAAATACTTCCAGGCTTCGAACGAAACTTTTCTATTGCCTCATGAACCTCTTTGGTGGTTTTGGTTGTATCCGAATCAATCTTTATTACATCAATCTCTTTGGAAAAAGTTCTTATTTCTTCGTAGACACGATCAATCCCTATACCCAAAGGAGTCAATCGCCAACTTCCACAAGATAAACAATCTTCATCGGCACTTCTTCTGTCACCACAGATGTGACACATAAAGAAATTTCTCTCAGTCTCTTCATTGGTGTGTAGTACAACAGTCGATTTGCATTGTTTACACATGACAATATTTCCACAATCGTCACAGACCGTTATTGGTGAATGACCACGTCGAATTGCAAAAATAAATAGATGACCGTTTTCTTCACGGTTTTTGTTTATTAAGTCTTTTAATTCCTTGGATAGAACAGAGAATCGAGTTTTGATAACCTCCTCTTTAATTTTCGGTGTTCTTTCTGGTAGTGTCGCCGGACGCATGTCGACCAGGATGTCTTTTGCAGTCGAAACAGATCTCCACTTGAAAGGAGAGCCTTTTTCAATATTTTCATTTTCGACTTGTGATAATGTCTCAATTCTAAGCATGCTATCGGCCAAAAAAATATTTTGCTTATTTCTACTCGCTACGGTTGTCAGTCCGTGACGAATGTCGATATACGGTGTTCTTTCTTTGATCCAGCCTCTATTATTTTCTCTTTCAATTACAATTGATTGGATATCACCGCGGGGCAAAAGAGGGAACGATCCTGTTGCAATAACAACGACGGGATGATCGGTTTCGGCAATTGATTGCCAAGTGCTTATAAATCTTTTTGAAGTTAAATCACTATTCAATAAAAAGATATATCCTTCTATTCCTTTTTCTATTGCAGAAAATAATTGGTTACTATCCTCTATTGTTGGTACATAAAAGACGATGGATCGTTTATTGGCAAATTCTTGGCGGATCAAACTTTTCCAAGAACTTATTCTATCTGTATCGTCATCTTGTATTGCAAAGATTCCAGATTTATTTTTTTGTTTAATTGACGCAGACGGGATCTCGAAACTGGCTTGAGAAGGAAGTGGTGGTGCGATTTTATTTATATTATCAATTACAAGGTTGGACATCATGGTATCGATGATCGATCCTATCGTAGTCGAATAATAATCTGCCAATGTCTTACACGCTTCAATAAAACTAGATGGAAAGAAGAGGTTGGCTTTAATCTTATTCAGTTTGCGAATCTCAAAAGGTGCCTTTTTTATATCAACCTTAAGATCTTTTGCCTCTTCTATTTTTGTAACTATAGCGCTTATGGTTTTTCTTCGAAGTGGTACATCTACGATAGCTCCAACGGGAACATTACTGGAAGTAAAATATATCAATTCCTCGACTATCTTTGACCTTGAAAGTGGGATAACGGTGATGATATTCATGTTGTAGTTATACCATAGAGTAAAAATAGTTGAAGTGGTTGCAAAATTTGTTAAAAAGGTTCAAAACCAGTAGAATAGTCTAAATTGATTATGATTAAAGATTTCAATAGATGGAATATGTCAAAAAAAAAGATTGATCAAAGTGATCGATCGCTTAATTTTCATGAAAGGGAAATTTGGTGGTGTTCAATTGGGGTAAATATCGGTTCTGAGCAACATTCACAAACAAGCGATTTTAGTCGACCAGTATTGATATTTAAGAAATTTACCGAAAGGATGTTTTGGGGTATACCTACCACGACAAAAACTAGATCAGGTGAGTATAGGTTTTGTTTTTGTTTAAATGGAATTAAAAATGATCTATTGATGTTACAAACAAGATCTTTTGATAGTAAGAGATTGATTAGGAAAATCGGTAATTTATCCGAAGGTGATTTCAAATCATTAACTGAGTCGATCGGGAAATTGTTTTTAGACAAAACGAAAACCCCTTGCGGGGTTTTCTCGGAGGCCGAAGCCAGTGTGTTTGGACTCAGTGTAGCAGATGAAATATGCTTGTCAAATGAGGTGAATTATCTATTATCTCGCGGAGAATTTAATGAATAACATGAACAAAAATCAAAAATTTATAATAAAGGGCTTAGCTGGTGAAAAGATCCTAAAGGGCAAGGTCGAGATAAATGGTGCCAAAAATTCTGCATTAAAAGCTATGGCTGGTAGTATTCTTTTTGATGGAGAAGTCACTTTGAATAATATTCCAGATACAGAAGATATTCATACAATGAGAGATATTTTGATAGATCTCGGTGCAGATGTCGAATGGCAAAACGATGATACAAAAAGTAAAATTTTAAAAATTGACACAAGGGGAATTTCTAAAACAGACATTAGAGCGGATTTTGCAAAGACAATGAGAGCATCAGTCGTTCTTACTGGTCCACTACTAGCAAGATTTGGCAAAGTCTCTTTTCCAGCACCAGGTGGTTGTGTGATCGGAGCAAGACCTATCGATCTTTTTATCGAAGGTTACAAAAAGATGGGGGCGACCGTGACTTTGAGTGATGATTTATATTTTATTGAAGCTCCAAAAGGTTTGATTGGGACCGAGATATTATTTAACAAAATTTCAGTTGGCGGTACCGAGACTTTGATGATGGCCGCAACTTTATCCTCTGGCACGACCAAGTTAGAAAATTGTGCTATGGAACCAGAGATAGGTAATATCGCCGAATGGCTAAATGAAAATGGTGCAGAGATAAAGGGTATAGGCACCTCTACTCTTGTCATCAACGGTTCGGCTGGAAAATTATTTTCAAATAAAAAAGACTATACAGCTATCCCAGACAGGATCGAGGCTGGAAGTTTTCTTATCTTGGGTGCTCTCTGTGCAGAAAACCTCGCTATAGAAAATTGCAGACCAGATCATATCGGTGCTGTTATAGAAATGCTCAAGGGATCCGGTGTCAACATTTCTGTTATTGATAGCAGTGGAGCAAATAAGACTATTGTTGTTACAAACGACAAAAACAAGCCAGATTTTAGATTCAAGGCTTTCAATGTTGAGACAAAGGTTTTTCCAGGTTTTGCTACCGATCTTCAGTCACCAATCGTTGTTTTCTTGACTCAGGCAGAAGGTGAAAGTTCAGTTTTTGAGACAATATTCGAAGGAAGATTCAAATATATAGAAGATTTGATAATGATGGGGGCCGATATAACAAAGATTGATCAAGATAAAATTTTGATCAAAGGACCAACTCCTCTTCGAGAATTGTCTTCTGTTTTAGAATCTGGTGATCCGGGAGATAAAATATCTGCAGGGGATAGACAAACTTTGGTCATCAAAGAGCTGTCTGCTCATGATATTCGTGCTGGTTTTGCTATAGTTCTTGCCTGTCTATTAGCCAAGGGTAAGTTTGTAGTAAACAATATTCATCTTATTGATCGTGGTTATGAAAGTTTAGAGTTAAGATTGCGAGCTCTAGGAGCCGATATTGTGCGCGAATAGAGGTGCAACCTCAAGGTGAACAGTTGATCTCTAACTATTCTGTGATAACATCAGCTTTATGAACATTTTTTCTCCAAAATTGGGGATTGATTTGGGTACGGCCAACACCTTGGTGTTTTTGCCGGGCAAGGGAATTGTTGTAAATGAACCCTCGGTTGTTGCTGTATCTGTTCATGATAAAAAAGTACTGGCTGTTGGTAATGAAGCAAAAGAAATGATTGGTAGGACACCAGATGAGATTATCGCTTACAGACCAATGCGCGACGGAGTGATCGCCGATTATCATATGACCGAAGCAATGCTCCGATATTTTATTGACAAAGCTCTTGGTCGTTATTCTCTATTTAAACCAGATGTGATCGTCTCTGTTCCTGCAAGTATAAGTTCCACAGAGAGGAGAGCAGTCGTCGAAGCCAGTATTCGTGCCGGAGCAAAAAATGCTTATGTGGTCAAAGAACCAGTTTTGGCTGCGATAGGTGCCGGTATACCCATTCAAGAGGCGAAAGGTCATATGATTGTCGATATTGGCGGTGGTACCACAGATGTTGCCGTCATCTCACTTGGAGGTATCGTCGCTTCTATTTCAGTAAAATGCGCTGGTAACAAGATGGATGCAGCGATTACCGATTATATAAAGAAAACATTCAATCTAGCGATCGGTGATCACATGGCGGAAATTATCAAGATTAATATAGGTTCGGCGGTACCGCTCGACCAAGAACTTTCGATGATGGTAAAAGGCCGTGACTATGTTTCAGGCCTTCCAAGATCGACCGAGATTAAAACCAATGAAATAGTCAAAGCTCTATCGACTTCTCTTCGGGATATGATAAGAGCGATTCGAGATGTTTTGCAGGAGACACCACCAGAGCTTGCAGCTGATATTATTGATCAAGGAATTATCCTTACAGGTGGTTCCTCGATGTTACGAAATCTTCCAGAACTTGTTTTCCGTAGAATTGGTGTCAAAGCACAACTTGCCGAAGACCCTTTGTTTTGCGTTGTAAAAGGTACAGGGATTGCTTTGGAGCATTTGGATGTTTACAAAAAGGCGATGTTTATGAAAAGGTAACACTGAGGTGCAACCAGAGTACTCCGGTTGCACCTCAGTGTTGTATAATAGTAATAAATGAGCAATTTTTCACTCAATAATCTCGCGCATCACGCATATTGCCTTGTTGGTAATGATCTCGTTAGAGATGAATTATTTTTTATTTTGGAAAATGATCACAGGATTTTGCGCACGGGGAATCAAGATTTTTTTGATAGGAAGTACGAAACTTTTACCATCGATCATGCTCGAGAGCTGAAGCTGGCTTGCGAGATGAGACCGGTCGTGAATGATGGTAAGAAGATTTTTGTTATTTGTGTTGATGGAATCACAGCCGAAGCTCAAAACGCTCTACTCAAACTTCTTGAAGAGCCGGCCGAGTATAACCATTTCTTTCTGATTGTGCCAGCTTTGCATATCCTCTTACCGACTGTGCAGTCTAGGCTTTTTGTTGTTGATATTATAAATAAAGAAGAGGAAATCAGTGGAGAGGCAAAAAATTTTCTGTCACTAGATATGGCAAAGAGGTTAGAATTTGTAAAAAAGTTTATGGACGACATTTCAAAAGAAAAAAAGACCAAAAGGGACGCTATCGCATTCTTGCATGCTGTTCAACAATGCATCCGAAATGAAAATGGGGTTAAAGTGGGCGGAAAAACGCTTAGTGCAATAGAACTTGCCCTGAAGTATGCACACGATCGGTCGCCGTCACTTAAGATGTTGCTTGAGTATGTGGCGTTGAGTGTTTAGTGTAAATGACAAATTTAAAAATCCAAATGACAAATCAAATCCAAAGTCCAAAGGTGTAATTTTGGATTTTAAGTTTTGAAATTGAATTGCCATTCTTGACCTTCGTAGCTTTAGCGTAGGAGGTTGGATTTTGAAATTCTTTTAGCACATATTTTGTGTACATTACCGTAAATTATAGGATATATTATCTTTATGATATACTTGCAAAGTCAGAATTATCACTTAATATCAAAACCATGGCCTACGACTTCAACCTATTTAAGAAACAACTTGCAGGTACCGATGAATGGCTCAAGAAAGAGTTTTCGCAAATTCGTACAGGACAGGCCTCACCGCAGGTATTGGATAGTGTAAAAGTAGAGATCTATGGTGCACCGATGGCCATAAAGGAGCTTGCTAGTGTACTCATAGAGGGTGCTCGTACGTTACGCATTTCGCCTTGGGACAAAAATCAGACAAAAGACATAGAAAAAGCAATTACCGTTGCAAATCTCGGACTTTCCGTTGTAGTTGATGATCAAGGTCTTCGTGTCATGTTCCCAGAACTTACTGCCGATAGAAGAAAAGATATTGCAAAATTAGCAAAGGACAAACTCGAAGAAAGCAAAAAACAGATTCGTGGGCATCGCGATACCATTATCAAAGATCTGCAAAACAAGGAGAAAGATGGAGGTTATGGAAAAGACGAGATTTTCCGTCTCAAAAACGAGGTTCAAAAGATGGTTGATGAAGCCAACAAAAAATTGGACGAACATTATGCAAGAAAAGAGAAAGAGGTGTTGGGATAGTTTGCAAAAAGAGGTAAGAGTTAGGAGGTAAGAGATAAGAATCACAATGACTGTAATAATTTTTCTTTTAGTTTTAGCAGTTTTGATTTTTGTTCACGAACTTGGACATTTTTTGTTTGCTAGATGGAACAAAATTCGAGTTGATGAATTTAAGATCGGGTTTGGACCAAGGATCTTGTCTTGGGGAAAAGGTGAGACAAAATATGGTCTCAACCTCATACCCTTTGGTGGATATGTAAAAATTCATGGAGAAAATCCCGATCTCGAGTCTATAAGTGGTGCGGATAAAGACAGAAGTTTTGTCAACAAAAAAGCCTGGCAACAAGTTGCTGTTCTTGCTGCAGGAGTACTTTTCAATTTTATTTTTGCATGGATTATTTACATCATAGTCTTCATTGCTGGAGTCACTGCTACCCCAGAGGGATTCGAGAGACATTCTGCCAATTTTGAAAATGAAAGGGTGATGATCACGATGGTTTCTCCAGGTTCTCCGGCCGACAAAGCGGGGCTCAAGGTTGGGGATGTAATTTCATTTATTGGTACAGAGAAGATAGTCTCTGCACCGAGTGACTCTAGGATAGGTGATGTAGCCTCTGACCCCGACATAAAAATGCCGATCGAGATTATTCAAAACAAAATCAATGCAAGTAAAGGTGAACCTATAAGTCTGACTATCATGCGAGGAGTTGGAGATAAGGAGACAAGTGTAGACCAGTATACATATGAAAAGACAGTTCAACCTACCGAAGGCATAGTCAAAGACAAATACGCTATCGGCATCGCTATGAGTGAAGTTGTTGATCTAAAGCTTCCATTCTTTTCGGCTATATATGAGGGTGGACGATATACTTTGGTTATGATTCGCGAGACTGCAATCGGTCTCTATGATTTCTTTGGAAATATTTTCCGTGGCCAGGCCAATTTTTCTGATGTTGCTGGTCCGATCGGTATTGCAGGCATAGTCGGAGGTGCGGCAGAACTTGGCTTCACATATTTACTTATGGTCACTGCTCTTATTTCTATAAACTTGGGTGTTATCAATCTCATTCCTTTTCCTGCTTTGGATGGTGGAAGGATACTGTTTGTTTTGATCGAGAGTGTGATAAGACGCAAGATAAAACCTGTCTATGCCAATACAGTAAATACAATCGGTTTCGTCTTACTTATGCTACTTATGGTAGTTGTAACTTATAAGGATATTGTTAAGATGTTTAAGTAACAGAGGTTGCACCTCGGTAAAAAAATGAAACAAACAAATTTATTTACAAAGACAAGACGCGAGGCTCCGAAGGATGAAGTCTCCAAGAATGCGCAATTACTTATAAGAGCCGGCTTTATAAACAAAGAGATGGCCGGAGCGTATTCTTTTTTACCTCTTGGCTTGCGAGTCATGAATAAGATAGTTGGCATTATTCGTGAAGAGATGAATGCAATCGGCGGTCAAGAAGTCCATCTAACAGCTTTGCAGGACAAGAAAAATTGGGAAGCAACAAATCGCTGGAGTGATGAGGTAGTAGACAATTGGTTCAAGACAAAACTCAAAAATGGTAGTGAAGTTGGACTTTCGTTTACCCACGAAGAGCCACTCACGGCACTTATGCGTGATCATATCCGCTCTTTCCGCGATCTTCCTTCTGCTGTTTATCAATTTCAAACCAAGTTTCGCAATGAAGAGCGAGCTAAGTCGGGTATTATGCGTTGTCGAGAATTTCTGATGAAAGATTTGTATTCTTTCAATGTTGATACGGAGTCGCACGAAAATTTTTATGAGCAAGCCAAAAAAGCGTATGTAAGGATTTTTGATCGCGTAGGTTTGGGCGGTGAAACCTATGTTACTTTTGCAAGTGGAGGTTCATTTTCCAAATATTCTCATGAATTCCAGACGATCACCGATGCTGGTGAAGATACTATTTATGTGGATGAAAAAAAGAGGATTGCGATCAATAAAGAGGTTTCAGGCGACGAAGTTCTTTCCGATTTGGGAATCTTGAGGTCAGACCTCAAGGAGAAAAAAGCTGTCGAGGTTGGTAATATCTTTAGTTTGGGAACAAAATTTTCAGATGCTCTCGGTTTGAATTTTAAAGACAAAGAGGGAAAGGTTACTCCAGTCATCATGGGTAGCTACGGTATCGGTCCAGCTCGAGTGATGGGTACGATCGCCGAAATCTGGTCTGATGAAAAAGGTTTGGTTTGGCCACAATCAGTCGCACCTTTTGCGATACATCTAGTTGCGCTTTACAATGAATCCGGAACGGTCAAAAAATCCGCCGATGAATTATACGAAAAACTGACTGCCAAAAATATAGAGGTTCTCTATGATGATCGAGACACTACGGCCGGTGAAAAGTTCGGTGATTCGGACCTTATCGGTATTCCAATTCGCTATGTTCTAAGTGAAAAGACTATCAAGGATGACAGTGTAGAAGTTAAAGATAGAAGGACAGGGAAGGTGGAGATGGTGAAATTGTCTCATTTATAGTCATATAATCAAAAATTTAACTAGCACTATTGACTGGTGTTGTATTTCTGTATTAGTATATATCCATGCCTCCATTGAATAAATTAACCACAAAAGCCAAAGAAGCCTTACGAAGAGCCCATGAATTGGCCATAGAAAGAGGTCAAAATCATGTTAACCCTGTTCACTTACTTTGCGCGCTTATCTTGCAAGAAGAGAGCATGGTTACTTCGATTTTGGATAAAATGGAAGTCGATACGCAAATGCTTATCGATGTTGTCTTGGAACATATTGAAGCCCCAGAGGGTGGTAATGTACTTTCTCCTTCATATCAGATTTATCTTACCCCTGACCTCGCTCAAGTTTTGGACAATTCGGTCAAAGTTGCCGGCAGCCTCAAAGATGAATTTATTTCTACCGAACATCTTTTCTTATCGATTTTTGATATCCCTTGCATAGCAAAAGATATTCTTTCTAGGTTCAAGATCGAACGAAGTGTCGTCGCAAAAGTTTTGGAAGAACTCAAAGCAAATCCTACAGCAAAAGGCACTGAACCAAAGAAATTTCGCACTCTATACAAATATGCTCGTTCCTTGACCAAGCTTGCTCATGAAAACAAACTCGATCCGGTAATCGGTCGCGATGCTGAAATTATGCGTATTATTCAGATCTTGTCTCGTCGTACCAAGAACAATCCTATCCTCATCGGTGAAGCTGGAGTCGGAAAGACTGCCATTGTCGAAGGTTTGGCATTGCGCATGTCACAGGGCGATATTCCAGAGTCATTGAAAGACAAAGAGCTAGTCTCTCTCGATCTAGGCTCTCTCATCGCTGGTACAAAATATCGTGGGGAATTTGAAGAGCGTCTAAAAAACATTTTGAAAGAAGTAGAAAAGTCCGATGGCAAAATTATTCTCTTTATCGATGAGATCCACACAATAGTTGGTGCAGGAGCATCCGAGGGTTCAATGGACGCTTCTAATATGTTGAAGCCGGCTTTGGCTCGTGGCGAACTTCGCGCTATCGGTGCGACAACATTAAAAGAATATCAAAAATACATAGAAAAGGACCCAGCTCTCACTCGTCGTTTTCAACCAGTCTATGTCAATGAACCCAGTGTTGAAGATGCCATCGCCATCCTTCGTGGCCTCAAAGAAAAGTATGAGCTATTTCATGGTGTAAGAATTACCGATGACGCTATCGTTTCGGCAGTTAACCTTGCTAGTCGATATATCTCCGATCGTTTTTTGCCAGACAAAGTCGTCGATCTCATCGATGAAGCTTCTTCTTCATTGCGCATTTCTCTCGAGAATATGCCACCGGAATTAGAGGAAACTAGGAGAAAAATAATGCGTCTAGAGATCGAGAGGGAAGCATTAAAAAAAGAGACCGATAAAACGGCAAAATCTCGTATGGCTGTTATTGAAAAAGAAATTGCCGATCTCAAAGAGGGAACTTCGGAATTGGAACTCAAGTGGACAAATGAAAAGACCACTATTGCTGATATAAAGAAGATTAAAAAGGAGCTTGAAGTTTTGCGTATAGAAGGTGAGGGAGCAGAAGCAAGAGCCGATCTAGCCAAAGCAGCAGAGATTCGATATGGTCGTCTACCGGCTCTCGAAAAAGAATTGGAACAAAAAAATAAGCGTCTAAAAAAGTTACAAATGTCTCGCAGAATTCTAAAAGAAGAGATAAATTCTGAGGATATTGCCGGAGTTGTCTCTCGCTGGACCGGTATTCCAGTTTCTAGGATGTTGGAATCAGAGGCGACAAAACTTACTCGCATGGAACAAGAGCTGGAAAAGAGAATTGTCGGCCAGGGTGAAGCAGTAAAAAAGATTGCCGATACTATTCGCCGATCTCGTGCTGGTATCGCTGACCCAAATCGTCCGATCGGTTCATTTATCTTCCTTGGTCCAACTGGGGTGGGTAAGACTGAACTTACAAAAGCCTTGGCTGAATTTTTGTTCAATGACGAGAAGGCACTCATTCGTGTCGACATGTCGGAATTTATGGAAAAACATTCAGTTTCAAAACTTATTGGTGCTCCTCCTGGTTATGTCGGCTTCGATGAATCTGGCGGTTTGACTGAAACTGTACGGCATCGTCCATATTCGGTTGTGCTTTTTGATGAAATTGAAAAAGCTCATCCAGAAGTTTTCAATGTTCTGTTGCAGGTTCTAGATAATGGACGACTGACTGATTCCAAGGGTCGCGTAGTCAATTTTAGAAATACAGTTATAATTATGACTTCCAATATCGGCGCTCTGCATATTGAAAAAATGGAGAAACTCGGTTTTGCCAATAACACGGACAATCACGATCGTAACAATTATGATGAGGCAAAAAACAAGATCAACTCGGCTCTAAAGGATTATTTCCGTCCAGAATTTCTAAATCGTGTGGACGATATTATGATCTTCGATATTCTAAGCATGGAATCGATCAGGAAAATTGTTGAAATTCAAGTTGATCAAATAGTAAAGAGGTTAGCAGACAAGCAGATCGACCTGGTCCTATCACCTGCAGTCTTCGACTACCTGGCTAAAGAAGGGTACAATCCGCAGTATGGTGCGCGTCCTTTGAAGCGTCTGATCCAGACCAAGATCCTTACTCCGGTTGCAAATCTACTTATCTCCCAAGAAGTCTCCAAGGGTGGAAAGATCTTGGTTGATTACAAAGCTGACAAATTCTCATTTGATGTAAAAAAGAAGCACAAAGGCGAGAGTCCGATCATTATGCCAGATTTTGTGGAGGCGTCTCGATAATCGCGTGGGCGAGGTGAAACCTCGCCTTGTAGAACTATCATTTTCATGTTATCATCCGCCCACTATGTCAAGGGAAAAAAGAGTCAAAATACATGGCGAGGAAAAAATTGTGGTCAAGGGAGCGCGGACGCATAATTTGAAAAATATTACAGTCGAGATGCCGAGAAATACCATGATTGCCATCACTGGCCTTTCTGGTTCCGGCAAATCTTCTCTCGCTTTCGATACCATCTTTGCAGAGGGACAACGCAGATATGTCGAATCCCTCTCTGCTTATGCTCGTCAATTCCTCCATAAGATGCAAAAACCAGATGTTGATGAGATAACTGGTCTTTCACCAGCGATTTCCATTGATCAAAAATCTCGATCAAATAATCCTCGCTCCACGGTCGCGACTATCACCGAGATCTATGACTATCTTCGCGTACTTTTTGCTCGTGTTGGTAAGCCACATTGTCTCCTGTGTAATAGGCCCATCAATCGCGTCTCAAAGGAAGAGATAATGCAAACTATTCTAAATACAGTGACGACTCAAGTAACCAAGGCAAAAAAAGTTTTTGGGGTAGATATTAATAATGCTAAGCTCCGAGTCTATGCACCAGTCGTTCTTGGTCGCAAAGGAGAATATTATCAAATGCTTTATGATCTACTTGGTAAGGGTTATGAACGAGTTCGTATTGATGGAGTCGAATTCAAACTTCGCGATCGTATTGTTATTGAAAAGAACAAAAAGCATGATATAGAGGTCCTAGTTGATGAAATATATTTAAGTGAATTCAAAAACGGAAAGGATACAAAAGTTTCTGATAATGCCCGCGAGCGTTTGTCCGAAGCATTGGAAAGAGCAATTCAAGAAGCCGATGGACTTATCAGTATCGAATATCCTGGTGAAAATACAGACACGTCTACCGAGAATAATTCTGCTGGTACCTTGATGTCAGTAAAGTTCATGTGTCCCTACGATGGATTCTCTTATCCTGAAATTGAACCTCGTTTATTCTCATTCAATTCTCCTTACGGTGCATGTTCAGCGTGTAATGGTCTTGGGACCGAGACTATTTTTAGTGATAAGCCATGCGCTACTTGCAAGGGTGCTAGGCTTCGCAATGAAGCTCTACATGTTCTTATTCATGGCAAAAATATCGTTGAGATCACAAATCTATCGATAGAAAAAGCAGTCCAATATTTTAACGGTATAGAATTAACTGAATCTGAAAAAGAGATTGCCAAAGTGGTATTGCGTGAGATTTCGGACAGACTATCTTTCATGGTTAATGTTGGTATCGAATATCTGACTCTCGATCGTCGTGCACACACTCTCTCTGGTGGTGAGGCACAAAGAATTAGGCTTGCCTCACAACTGGGTTCTGGTCTTGTCGGAGCACTCTATGTTCTAGATGAACCGACCATCGGTCTTCATCAGCGAGACAATGATCGTCTCATCAACACTCTAGTTCGTCTTCGCGATCTAGGTAATACTATTGTTGTCGTTGAGCATGACGAAGATACAATGTTTGCTTCAGATTACATTATCGACATTGGTCCCGGGGCAGGTGTCCATGGCGGTAAGGTTGTAGTATCTGGTTATGTTGATGAATTACTTTCAGCCAAGAAAAATACTTCCAAATCTTTGACCTTGGCATATTTGCGCGGGGAAGAAAAGATTCCTTTACCAGAATCTAGACGAGAGCCAAAAGGTAAGATTATGATTCGTGGAGGAAATGTTTTCAATATAAAAAACATGAATGTTGATATACCACTTTCGTGTCTAAATGTAATTACCGGGGTTTCCGGATCTGGAAAATCATCGCTAATGTATGAGATATTGTATAGAAATCTACAGGCGCGCTACGAGGCAAGACTTAGAAGTAATGAGATGATCAATTGTACGAGTTTTTCTGGTTCGGAATATATTGGCCGTGTGATCCTTATCGATCAATCTCCGATCGGAAGGACTCCGAGATCAAACCCAGCGACATACACGGGCGCTTGGTCTCATATTCGTGATCTCTTCGCTTCGGAACCAGAAGCTAGAGCGAGAGGCTGGGGGGCAGGAAGATTTTCTTTCAATAGACCGGGTGGTCGTTGTGAAGCTTGCGAAGGTAATGGAGAGATTGCGGTCGAGATGCACTTTTTGCCGACTGTCTATGTGACATGTGATGTTTGTAATGGTAAAAGGTTTATGAAAGAGACTTTGGATATCAAATATCGCAAAAAGAATATTCATGAAGTTTTAGAACTTACTATCGAAGAAGGCTTGGAATTTTTCAAGGATATTCCGGCGGTAGAAGATCGTCTACAGACACTACTGGATGTTGGTTTGGGTTATGTGAAGCTCGGACAGTCAGCCACAACCCTTTCTGGGGGAGAAGCACAAAGAGTCAAGATTTCTTCGGAGTTATATCGTGCTCATTTGCAAAAGACAATTTATCTTTTGGATGAACCAACAGTAGGTTTGCATTATGAGGATGTAAAAAAACTGATCGAGATTCTTACTAAGCTTGTAGACAAAGGAAATACGGTTGTTGTAATTGAACACAATTTGGATCTAATAAAAAATGCTGACTATGTCATCGATGTTGGACCCGAGGGAGGGGAGCGGGGTGGTCAAATTGTAGCAAGAGGGACACCTGAGGATGTTGCAAAGAGTGAGAACAGTTTTACGGGGAAGTATTTGAAGAGGGTGTTGAAAAGTAGGTAAAAGGTAAGAGGTTAAAGGGGAGAGGTAAGAAGTTAAAGGTGAAAGGTAAAAGGTAAGAGGTGAAAGGTAAAATTTCAAATAAAAAAGTATTGTTCCGTCTTCGCTCGGACGCTGTGAATGTAGGATACATTCACGCGCTCCTCGCTTGCCGGAATAAAAAAAAGAACCGCCCTGTTCCACCTGCGTGGAAGGGGCGGTCGATTGGGGTGGTTACCCTAGAGTCGGTCATTCGGTGAGCCACCTCTCTGGTTTTCCTGTCTTGATGAGCATGTACGAAATACGCAACCAGATAGCAAACATCACCAGCACCATCACCACAAACCTTTCTAACGGGTTGTGTGGTTGTTCCTTCCACCAACAGTGAAGGGTGATCGCTCCTGTAAAGATAAACCATGCGATACCAAACACGACTGCGATCAGTGTTGCAGTAATGAGTGTTATCACCTGGTGTGGTCGACTAAGAAACGCAGTTGCGTTTTTCATCCCTGTCTCCTTTCCTTGGTTTCGAATATATGCACGACTATTGCGAAAATCGGGAACACGAGTCGAAAAAACCCGGTGATCAACAGTGCTATTACGAGTAGCACAGACTTCACGACTGGTCTTATCGGATCCAGATCCGACCAGATGTTTTGGCCAAACTCTCTAAACATGCTTCGGACAAAGCATGATAGTGCATGCGGATGTAAAGATCCATCATATACGGACGATATAGTTTTCATAGATCAATCTTTCGTTCGTCTTTAACTTACTTGCTTGAAATCCGTTGTCATAATACTCTTGTAATCATGGATAGCAAGTGGATAAAAAAACAAAAGATACCAGATACACCTGGCATATACATATTTCGGGATTACAGGAAGCGTCCTTTATATATCGGTCGTGCTACTTCATTGTATGATCGTACCAAAAGTTATTTTGCCAATGATCTTATAAAAACTCGTGGTCCGAGAATTGTTGATATGGTTACAAAATCAAAGTCCGTAACCTGGATTGAGACCTCATCAGTTTTGGAAGCAATTATTCTAGAAAGTATTCTCATAAAAAGATATCAGCCTTTTTATAATATCGATGAAAAAGATGATAAGAGCGCGCAATATGTCATCATTACCGATGAACTTTGGCCAAGAGTTTTTTTGGCAAGAGCAAGAGATCTAGAAAAAATGCAAATAGACAAGGTTTTACCATATAAAGTTTTGCGTAGCTTCGGTCCATTTACTGATTCAGGTTTGATCAAAGAAGCTCTAAAAATCTTGCGTAAGATGTTTCCGTTTCGAGATATAAAAGCACAAGATCCGCGACATGAAGCTTTTTATCGGGCAATCGGACGCTCCCCAGAAAAGGGAGATGATCTCATGAGAAATTCATATTTGAAGACGATCAAATATTTGGTTATGTTTTTTGAAGGTAATGTAAACAAGCTTAGAAAATCGATCTCAAAAGATATGAATGTTGCAATAGAAGATCTTCGTTTTGAGGATGCGGGTAAGGCAAAGAAACTTCTTTATGCTCTCGATCATATCAATGATGTTGCTTTAATCAGAAAGAATAAAGAGCTAAATATTACTCAAGGCAACTCTAGTCACGGGAATTTCCGAATCGAGGCATATGATGTTGCTCATATATTCGGAACAAACGTTGTTGGTGTGATGGTTGCCTCGATCGGTGGAGAATTATCCAAAAATGAATATCGCAAATTCAAGATCTCCAAGGAAAAGAACAATGATATATCTGGATTGGTAGAGATTTTGTCTCGCAGACTAGATCATTCGGAGTGGACATATCCTGATCTCATTGTTGTTGACGGAAACGAGAGACAATACGAATCTGCATTGAAGGTTCTTCAAGCAAGGAGGGTCAATATTCCCGTTATTGCTGTTACCAAAGATCATAGACACAAAGCCTCTTCTTTTGTAGGTAGCTCCGATTTAATTTCCAAGCATAAAGATAATATTGTTACTATAAATGCTGAGGCGCATAGGTTTGCGATCAAATATCATAGGGAGAAACGCGATAGTCTTAATTTGAGTCAGATAAGATCATAAAAGATATCATCTTGTATATCCTTCTCACCTAGCCCCTATATGTCATTCTCGCGAAGGCAGGAATCCATGTTATTTTCGATAGAATCAATATAAATCTTTAAATCCTGGATTCCCGCCTTCGCGGGAATGACACAGAACTAGTGATATGGGATTTTAGTGTGTGCTACAATATATGTTATATGTCCAATCTTTTACTTCGAGTTGGGGTTTTGCGTGGAGGGCCAAGCTCCGAACATCATGTTTCGCTTAATTCCGGATCAGCTATTATCCGAGCGATCAATGATAATCTTGGACACAAATATCAAGCACATGATGTTTATATCGATTGCAATGGCTCTTGGTATATAGATGGGATGCCTGTGACTTTGTCGAGTATTCATTCCAAGATTGATGTTGCTTTAAATGCTCTCCATGGTTCATATGGTGAAGATGGTAAAGTCCAGGCATTACTTGAATGGCACGGCATTCCTTTTTCTGGCACTGGTTCGGTAGGTTCGGCGATCGGAATGAATAAAATAATGGCAAAAAAGATTTTTTCTAATCATGGTATCAAAACCCCTTTTGGCATAAATATAGAATCTCGAATAATAAAAGAGAATCCAGATGAGGTAGTAAATAAACTGTTTTTTTCCTTTATCTTGCCAGCGATAGTGAAACCTGCTTCAAGTGGTTCATCGGTCGGGGTTACAGTTGTCAAAGATTATGGACAAATGGCAAAAGCGCTTATGGACGCTGCTGATCATGATGAAGAAGTAATGATTGAGGAATACATAAAGGGTGCAGAGGCTAGTTGTGGGGTAATAGAAAATTTCCGATCTTGTAGTCTCTATGCGTTACCACCGATCGAGATTCGCCCAAAAACAGGTTTTTTTGACTATAAAGCCAAATACGAAAATGAAGGAGAAGAGATCGTGCCGGCCACTTTCTCAAATGAAATAAAAAAAGAATTAGAAGCACTAGCAAAAAAGATTCACGAAGTTTTGGGTTTGAGACATTACTCCAGATCAGATTTTATCATTCATCCAAAAAGGGGAATCCTTGCTCTCGAGGTCAACACTTTACCCGGTCTTACCGAGCAATCCCTATTTCCAAAAGCGCTCCGAGCCGTCGGCGCCGATCTCCATCATTTTGTTGAACATTTGATAGAGTTGGTCAGGGGGAGGTGATTTTTGTTAGTGGTGCTCGCACTGCGTAGCCCAACATCAACTATTATAAAAACTTTAGCATCACGAATATACGTACTTATAATAATCTAGATAATCCCCGTGGGCGAATTAGTGCTTGCACTGCGTAGCCCAACACTAACTTTTATAGAAAAGATAAACATTTTCAATGAGAAAGATTTTATAAATTATCATAATCCCCGTGGGCGAAGTAGTGGACCCAAGCGGACTCGAACCGCTTGCCTCCGCTTTGCAAAAGCGGCGCTCTACCAGATGAGCTATGGGCCCTTATGTGATGATAAGTATGTTAGCTTAAAAGATTGTTATTGTAAATACTTAACTTCGCAAGTATAATTATCCTAAAGGTCTACTATTACTAGAATTAAT
>CAYMXR010000011.1:0-27049 GCA_964394505.1 uncultured Candidatus Saccharibacteria bacterium
TACACCAGTCGTGTCGAGTTCCTGTTTCGGATCCAAAGCATTTCTGAGCGCTTCCCAAACCGAATGCGGATCGTCGTCTGGACGATCTATAGCCGCCTGAATTACCTCAGGTTTCAACTTCCAAGAGTTAACCTTGGTAGCCACACGAGCCGCAAACGAAAAGACTTGATCGTGGCTAGCACAAGGTGGCGTAGTAGGTACTTGATTTTCAGTGTTCATGTGTCTTCCACATCTTAATGGTGCCATCCATATTTCTCCTGCTTTCTAATTTGCAAAACCGAGATATAGGGTCAGGTGCAAGAAGATTGTGGTCTGAATATACACTACCATATAATAGTATATTTGTCCAGCTTTTTCTTAGTAAAAATTAGTTGCAAAAAATGAGTGCGGTACCTACACCTTCCACCTCGCGAATATTCCACAAGGTAAAAGTCTCGTTGGTAAACCAGCTTTTTTTGATTCATTGATAGCAAGCTCCCCCGTCTCAATACTTCCACCAAATTTTTCTACCAAAGATAAAAGAATGTTTTCGTAAGCAATAGCCGAATATCCTGCCGAATAACCATTTATCAAAAAGAAACTTGGTTTGTTTTTGAGCAATTTTACACAATCTTGTACAAGACCTAGGAAGTGTTCCTCGATCTTCCACAACTCGTTGTCTGGACCATGACCAAAAGCTGGTGGATCCATGATTATTCCATCATATTTCCTATCTCTTTTAATCTCTCTAGTAACAAAAGCTCTCGCATCCTCGAGAATCCAACGAACTGGCTTATCCTTCAATCCAGATAACTCTGCGTTTTCCCTGGCCCAAGTTATAGCAGATTTTGATCCATCGACATGTACAACTTTTGCTCCAGCCTTAGCACAAGCAAGTGAAGCCCCGCCGGTATACCCAAAAAGATTTAAAACTTCAACATGATTGTCTGTGTCATCATTTACCTTGTCATCCAAATTTTTCGTTTCACTTTTCATTTTGCACTTTTCACTATTCACTATTTCCCCCAGCCACTTCCAATTCACAACCTGCTCTGGAAACAGACCTACATGTTTGAATGCCGTCGGTTTGATTTGGAATTTCATTTCTCCAAAATCTATAGACCAACGATCAGGAATATTGGTCTTCATGGTCCAACCAGATTTTGATCCAGCATCTCCTTTTGATTCATCTCTAGAAAAACTAGCGTCAGCTTTTTTCCATTCGGAATCAGGCAATCTCTTTGCCCACAAAGCCTGTGGATCGGGACGAGATAAAACAAATTTACCTATTCTCTCTAGCTTTTCACCCAAACCAGTATCCAAAAGTTCATAGTCAGGACTAGATTCTGTTATTAGAATATTAGAGTTTTTCATATTAATATTGTTCACGGCTAGCAAATATCTCCATAGCTGTTACAAACAGAATAGTAGAGGTCAAAAATGATCCTAGACAATATATGCAATATGAACCAATAGAAAAAACTTGAATATAAACAAACCAAAGAGAAGCAATAAATGCTGGAATGGTTAGTAGCAACGACCATTTGAGCATATTATGATTTTTACTTTCCCAGTAACCAAAGACGCCCACAAGGACTAATAGATAGAAAATCATTCCTGTCAAGGAGACTGGGATACCAAGAATAACCGAGTAAGCGCTTGTCAACACTTCTTCGCAGCCAGAAGTTACCGAACATGGCGGAATTACACCCTGAAAGTGTTTTACTGTAAGGTAACCAGCATCAATAAATCCAAGTAAAGCAACTATCAAAAGGAAAACTATAACCTTATTTGATATTTTCTTGGGCGGATTGTTCAATAATTGTTTTAAATTCATCATAACTAGGAGGATTAGTAATAGGTTTACCATTAACAAAGAATGTTGGTGTACCGCCTATGCGTATTTTTATACCCTCATCTTTTTGAGCATTAATTTTATCTTTCAAGACTTGACTCTTGGAATCGGCCATGAACTTTTGTTGATCTAGACCGATCTCTGTTGCGTATTTGGTGAAAATAGAAAAAGGGTCCGATGAGTCTTCCCATTCTGATTGATTGTCAAATACCAGTTTGTGCATCTCTAGATATTTACCCTGCAGACCAGACGCCTCTACCGCTAGAGCTGCTGGTATTGCATTTTTATGCTGTGGCAAAGGAAAATGTCGATAAACAAAACGAATTGGAACTGTTGAACTTGCGAGCAATCTCTCTATCATAAAATGATAGATCTGACATGCTGGACACTGATAATCGCTATATTCGACAATAGTCACAGGGGCGTCGCTTGGACCAAAGATGTTGTCGCTGGCTGTAATTGGTGCAGGAGTACCTAGATTTTGACCAGGAACTGTGGGTGTTTTGCCCATTGCTACTATCAAACCCCAAATAATAAGGATAAGGACGATAATAAAACTAGCCCAAAATATAATGCGTTTTGTATTCATATTAGTAAAGACAGTTTAAAGGAGAAATGTCCGATTGTAAACCTCCCCTTGAGGTTTAACCTCAAGATACAAACCACAACAACAAATAAACTCCCAAAAAGTTCATAATAAAAGAAACTGGTATTAATATCGAAATTCTTGTTCGCGAAAGACCAAGCAAAGCCAAACCAAATTCATCTGGAAGCGGTGAAGCAATGATGAGAGCACCCAAAATTGGCGAAATCCATTTCATGAAACCCAAATGGAAGGTATTTAGAATATGTCGCAAAACTGATGGTTTCATCGAATCCATGACATCTTTTGCAAACCTGTCTCGAATAAAAAAGAATAGTATAAGATCGCCACAAAGAGCACCCAATGCTCCCAAAAAAGAAATAGTCATGATACTTACACCGTTAACATTCACCAAAGCAATTGAAGCAGGAGCAATAGTAAAAACAGAAGTAAAGAAAATTCCAGAAAAAAAACTAACCAGTATTTCATTACCTATAAAGTCTATTGCCCATGCTATAAATCCAAAATAAGATAAGATGAAAGCAATAATCGCCCCAAGAAATACTAGAGCCAAGTCTTTCGCTAATTCTGTTTTTGCTTTGCTTTTTCTCATATTCCTTGCTCTAACGAAACAATATTGTAACCTCTAGATATTATCTCTGTAAATAATTCATCTAAAATTCTCCCGGTAATTGTATCACCGATATGCATGAGGTAGATATTTCCCGAAGCCAAATTATTCAAAACAATATCTTTGACTTCTTGGTCGGTGCGCCCTTCACTCTCCTGCCAATCCATAGCATCTATGGTCCAATAGACGGACTGATATCCTGCAAGGAAAGCCGTGTCCAAGACTCTCTGATCACGATTACCAAAAGGTGGACGGAAATATGGTTTCGATGATTTACCAATCAACACTTGCAAGACCTTTTCTGTTTTTTCTAATTCTTCGACTATCTGTTCATTTGAGATAGTGGTCATGTATGGATGACTATCTGTGTGATTATATATTTTGTGTCCTTCTTTATCTATTTTTTTTACAAGATTAGGATTTGATTGAATAAATCTACCTGTCAAAAAGAAATCACCACTAACACGATGTTTATTCAAAGTCTCAATGATCTTTTCACCAGATACATTTTCTCCCCCACCATCAAAAGTAAAAATCACTTGTTTCTTTGAAACATCTCCCCTATTAATCTCTATATTTGATGTTGCAACTATTGGCACTGATTTTTCTATAACGACAGGTTTGTCTGGGATTACGAGAAGAGATAGGCCGAAAATAACGAGAAAGAAAACAGCTAAACGGATTTCAACCGATAATTTGATTCCTTCATTTGGGGTGCTACGGGACATTTGTGTGGATTAGGATTTAATTTTTTTTCAGCCTGGATCACTTATTGTTTTTCTCACATATCAAATTATAGCAGATCTAACAATGGTAAGATTACAAAATGAAGTCCGCAACACCCTGTGGCGTTACGGACGACAACTCTCGACACACTCACCCAACAGGAACTTCTGGCCACTTGGACCAGTCGTGCGTGTCAATCGGTAAAACAAACTTGCACCGCCCGATCTTTGGGCTTTTTGCCCAGAAAAATGTATGGGCATCCTCCCTGCGGGCAGTGTAGTATTCCAAAACTCCACAAGGACCACGGTCGAGCACAATTTCCTGGTTTATGCAACGCGACTCTGTAAGGCAAAACCGATGCGGAAACTTACCTATCGTACCCTTTCCCTTTTCCCAGTAGACGATGAATCGTCTACTCAGATATTTCGGATCCCACGCCTGATCCAGGCTGATACCCCATGGCAATCTGAAACCCCATTGGCAATTAAGCATAAATTGTACCTCAGCAGCGGATAGACGCTTTGTCTCGCCACTGTTCAGTGCCAGTAATGGCAATCTCCATATAACCATATTCTTCTTTCTACTTTCATTAACTTGATGTTAACGACTGTCGCTGTTTTTGACGCAGGTACAGTACAAAACAAGAAAAGCTTTTTTGCTTTGTACTGTACCCGAGCATAGAAGATTGATGTTTAGATCCGAATTAAATTTCTATTTGTGATGATACCACTGATTATATTTATAGTCAAATACGTGAATAAGGCCACCCATCTTTGCACTCTGCTGGTAATTTAGATACATAGTAATCCGACCTAGTTAATACTTCAAGTGGTGTTAGTTTGTTCTTGAATGCGTAGTGTACTCTTTTGGTGTTGTAGAACATCAAATATTTGTGTAGTTTTTCATTGAATTTTGTCACATCATCGAAGAGTAGATTAACATTGTAGTCAACGAATTCTTCTTGAATTGTTCCATTGAAACTCTCACAATGAGCATTCATTTTTGGTGTCTTCGGATATGTATGGTAGTGAGTGATGTTGTTTTTAGTTAGAAGTTGATCAAGATACTTCTTGAATTCACTTCCATTGTCAGTGAGTACATTTTTGATCTCATATGGAAACATCTGGGTAATTAGGTAAAAGAAATGTGCAAAAGTTTTTGATGAATGTGATTTGGTTGCAATCTCAAATGTTGTTCTTGAGTAGATATCAATTGCAGTAAGTAAATACATTCTACGACCGTTTCTTTGCTTCTCAATGGTATCTAGAGCCATAACATGACCTGGGTACTGTGGTATCAAATCCTTGGGCTTTCTAAGTACCTTTTGTCTATTCGCACGCTTCACTTTACCAAAGTGTGTGACTTTCTGTGGGAATGTTCTAAGACCACCCATATCAGTGATTAATCTACCGATTGTTTTTGAACTAGGACATTCTCCAAATCCATGTTGTTTAATGAAATCTCTAATCAAAGGATGTAGTTTTTCTTTACCAAGATTTGGATGTTCATCTTGACTACGAAGTCTTCTAATTTCATCTAAAATGCGATGATCCCATATTCTTTTTCTTTTTGTCCGTGGTGTTCTTTTGCCTGGATTCAGGGATTCTGGTTTACCATCAAATCGACCCTTCCAATTCCAGAGTGTCCTCTCTGAAACTTCGAATGCGTGCATAGTTGACTCTAATCCATGTTTCTTCCAATGCTCAAGTATCTTGAACCTTTTAAGTGCTGTTTTGGTAATCATATATGCATACCTTACAGCACGGTTGTATACAGTAACAAACCCATTAATTCCTCGATATTTTGATTGAATTTTCATTTTGCGCCCATTTGATTAATGAGTGCAATATGTATGTGACCTTAGTCAATACGCGTAATGTTTCAATATCTTCGCAATACCCTACCTATTACAATTAAGAATATGGGTTATTTTTCGAAAATTTTTAGCTGATTATCTTAAATTAATTGGGGTCGCGTGGTCGCGCAGGTTAGGACAATATTCGAGAAAATCGATGATGCCACGATCTACATTCCAAGCTTCAAAGATTGTTACCCTACACCCGCACTCACTATATCGGATAAATAATTTCACCCCACACTTCGTTACACTATTTCTAAACAGGATGAATTACTTCTCCTGGTCGTACGTCCCTGCCATCAGTATCAAATACCTTCACATTAGCAGGACCAACCACTTCAATTGTCTTTTCGGTAACATATAATCCCGCAGTCTCAGGTATAGCAATAACTTTTTCAAGACCATTATCAGTCATATATTTATTTATGACTCCATCATGTGATGGTGCGTAATGGCACCAAATATCGAAATCATGAACAAGGTTTAGCGATGAAAAATCTGTTAACCCTACCTTGTTCTCATCAAGAAAACCGGCTGGGATTATTGTCTTCGCCAAGATAATTGCCCCTGCACTACCACCGTAAATTGACATACCCTCCCCTGCAAGCGTCGAGAGAATATTCAGAGTTCCAAATTCTTTAAGTTCTTTCAGTAACTTATAGGTATTACCTCCTCCAATGTATATTCCAGAGAATTGTGAGAAGTCCTCTTTTGTTTTTATCTTTAGATCATCTTCAGTCCACATTATAATTTCCTTAACACCAAGTGGGCCGAGTACACCAGATAGCCACGCAACACATCCTGAGTAAGGATATTTTGCAGTATTTGTGGCGATAGGGATATAAAGCAATGGTTTAGATAAATCCAAAGATGCAACAAATTTCTTGTCGAGCTCAAATGAGTCTTTACCGCCCCCACCGCCTCCGAGAAATAATTTCATATGTTTTTATTGTAGCTTAATTAAGGCAGCACTCGAAATGTAAACTTGCTAATTTCAGATAGAGTCATTTTTTGCTTATCGTTTGAAACTTCATCCAAATTCTTGATAATCTGTCTTAATGTCTCAATAGACTCCTCCCTACCTAACAATGGCTTAATATCAATTCCGTAACGGTCCTTGAGATTATCATACTCGCGCAACAAATCTTGAAGTGGATTTTGTTTCTTACGTGCAAGATACTTAATTGAGTTAAAAACAAAACTGATGACAAAATCTATACGATAATTACTGTCGACAGCTATCTTCTGTGGATTAAGAGACAATTCACCTACTGGAAGATCTGCGCCAAAGAGTTTTTTACTATCCTTAGTTTGAAATGAACTCGATTGTGGACACAGAGAGTAATCAACTCTCAATAACTTATCACCAATCTTGTAAAGTACAAAAGACTGAATACCGCCGATTGGAGCATTCTGTGGTGCTTCATGAATATGGATTATCTCGGTAATTTGGGAGTAATAATCAAGACGTTTTGCAATAACATTTTTTATATCTTCGTCTTTAAATGTAAGCCAAACATCAAGATCACTATATAAATCGGCATCACCCCTCGCAACAGATCCAAATATATGGGCTTCGATGGCAATACTTTTAAATGCTTCCTGAATTTCTGTTATAGTTGATTTAATTTCTTTCATAATAAAATATGATCCGCAACCTCGAGATTTCCATTACTCCGTATCTATAATATTAAGAATAACAATACTATAAATTTTAGTATTCGTACAGGTCTACGAGGCAGACTGTGTGCCCACCCCACACTCGCATTCACTATATCTAAAAAATTTATCCTGCAATCAGACCAAATTTGCAACATAAATTAAATTTTCCTAACTTCCTATCGCTGGGTCGCGTGGTCGTTCAGGTTACAGAAATCTTCCGAAAAATTGACGGTGCTACGATCTACATTCCAAGCTTCAAACATTGTTACCCCACACCTGCGCTCACTATATCTAAAAAATAATTAGCTCTCCTGGATGCACTTCCTTATTCACAAATCCAAAGAGCTTTACACTGCCTGGGCCGACAGATTCTATGGATTCTTCAGTGACATAAAGCCCGGCAGTTTCGGGAATTGCAATGATATTTTTGAGTTCATATTTAGCCATGTAATTCTCTATGATCTTGTCTTCTAATTGAGTATAGTGACACCAAACATCAAAATCATGAATGAGATTGAGGGCAGAAAAATCTGCTAGTCCGACTTTGTTCTCATCAGCCGACACGGCAGAGATTATCGTTCTGGCAAGAATGATTGTGCCAGCACTTCCTCCATAAATCGGAATATTCTTAAGTGCGAGGCTTCGTAGTATTTCGAACGTTCCAAATTCCTTGAGCTCTTTGAGGAGTTTAAATGTATTACCGCCACCAATATACACACCGCCAAATTGTTCAAAATCATTCTCGGTTTTGGTCTTCAGATCGTCTTCAGTCCACATCACAATATTAGTTAGACCGAGCGGGCCAAGGACACTTGAAAGCCAAGCTACGCACCCAGAATACGGATATTTTACTGTATTTGTAGCGATGGGGATATAAAGCAGTGGTTTGGACAAGTCTAAGGAAGCGACAAATTTCTTGTCGAGTTCAATTGAATCTTTGCCACCACCGCCTCCTCCTAGAAATAATTTCATATCGTTTTAGCTATCGCCTTTTTGATTTCTAAAGCTTGTTCCATAATTCTATCTCCAATGACTCCCCAATCAAAATATTTCTTGTAATCCGAAGGGTTGATAAGTTTAATTTCTGTCACATCGCCATCAGGGTCACTTTTAAATTCACCAATAGGCTCAACGATACACACTGAGCGAGTCTGTCTGACAACACGATCGTTCTCGTAAATATCTTGGTAGCCTATCAACTTCTGGCCAATCACCTTCATGTTAGTTTCTTCTTTAACTTCACGCACTACGGCTTGCTCATACGTCTCACCTGGCTCAATTCCTCCACCTGGCGGTGTCCAATATTTCTTAGCTTCGGAATATACGATCACCAATTTGTCGCCACAAAAACAATAAGCATGAACACCTTGCAAGACCTTTCCATCTAAATCTTTAAGTGGATCATCTTCACGATAGATAACGTCCAGTATCTGTCCACCTCGGTTCGTTAAGGTTGATTTTATTTCTTTCATAATAAGATATAGTCGGCAATCTCCTTAGCCACTTCTTCTGGATTTTTATTATCTGTACCCACAATTGGAAAATCATTCTGTTCAAAAATCATGCGCAGTTTTGGTGCAAACGAGGCACACTGTTCGACAAATTCATCAAGAGAAACTCCCGCCGCTCTTTCAATTTCCTGCTTACTTTCAGGTGTCATGTGTCTGCCATACAAACGTTTCTTGAGGATTTCTGGAGATATATCAAGCAAAATTATCTGTGCGGGAATATCCCTGTCTGGATTATGAATATTCTTGAATTGTTCGGGGTTAGTAAAGCCCGAAATAACAGTGCTTTTACCGTTCTTCGCATTTACTGCAGCGACATCGAGCCAGTGTCGTGTCTCATTGTCATGCCACTTCGGACCACCACCATCTGGCACTCCTCGTTCGTCAAAGTCACGCACGTCAAATGCGCTCTGGGGCAATATTTTTTTAAGCTGTTCAAGTGTAGATGTTTTACCCACACCGGAGACACCTGATATGAAATAGATTTTGTGTTGACTCATAATTTTTATAAAAAGAACCCGGAAAAAGCTTTCGCTCTCCCGGGTCCATGAACTACAGTGACTTCAAGAGCTGTGATGCTCGCTCCTCGGCTTCTGCCACATACGTCTTGTAATCAGGAATTCTGGTAAGAACCCCTTCCGACAAGGTATACGTGGAATTGAGTCGTGCTTTCTCAAGGAAGTATCGATCGTGAGACACGAGCAATATTGTCCCTCGATAGGCTTCGATCGTTTCCTCTAGAGCTTCGAGCGCCTCAAGGTCGAGGTGATTGGTAGGTTCATCGAGGACAAGCACGTTGACCGATTGTGCGGAGAACAAGGCCAGAAGCAATCGAGCGCGGCCGCCGGGACTCAAAGTACCGATTGACCGCTTCACTTGACCTTCATGGAAACCAAACTTTGCGAGCTTGGCATACGAATCCTGTTCTCTTAACCCTGCTCGCTCCTTGAGGAATTCCAGAAGCGTGCGATCACGAGGCAGGCTTTCGTGCTCCTGCATCATGTTTCCGATTTTGACACCGGAACCGATCTCGATCGTGCCGCCACGTGCTACCAGTTGGCCGGTGATGGTCTTGAGTAGCGTTGACTTCCCTGTGCCATTTAAGCCCATGATGCCAACCCTGCTACCATACCGCACTTCAAATGACAGTGGACCGATACTGAAGCCGTCCGGATATCCTGCTACCACGTCAACGAGACGGATATCAAGCGTACCAGAACCAACTTCGGCTTCGAGCGGAATCTCGAACGGATCGCGTTCGATGGGTTTTTCAACTTTCTCCATCTGATCAATCCGTTTTTCAATTGTCTTCGCTTTTCGTCCAGATCCTCCAGCACGATCTCGCTTGAAACCTCGCAGGAATTTGTCATTGTCACTTCCCCGCCAGTTTGATCCTCTGACGGAAGCAGCTCGCTGCTCTCGTGCTTGTTCAGAAAGGCGTTCAATCTCCTCCTGTTGGAGTCGATATTCTTCCCTCTGCCGAGCAATGCGTTTCGCCACCATCGCCAGGTAGTCACTGTATGTGCCTCCTGAGATGTTGAGTACGCGCGTATTTCGGTCAAGCTCGAAGATCTTCCTCACAACCCGATCAAGAAACCGGCGATCATGAGAAATGACAATGCAGGCGGCATCGGACTTCCGGAGGAAGTCCTCAAGCCAGATGAGTGCCGGTAGGTCGAGATTATTCGTCGGCTCATCGAGAAGCAAGAGGTCGACACCTTTGAGAAGAATCCCTGCCAGTGCCACTTTGCTTTTCTGTCCGCTACTTAAATCGGACAGACGATGATTGATACCGATATGTTCAAGACCGAAACCTGCAAGCATCACTTTGATGCGATGCTCAAAGGCGTAACCATCGAGACGCTCGTATTGCTCGTGTGCGTCCCCATACTCGAGAGCCTTCGCTTTGTCCTCAAGATGAGGAGTAAGAGCCTCGAGTTTTTGCTCAAGGGCATCAATGCCTGCGATCCGTCTCAAATACACGTTGACCGTTTCGTCGCCCGTGAGACTGGTATCCTGCGGAAGATACCCAATGCACGTATTCTTGGTGAGTTCGATCTCGCCCGCATCAGGTTCCACCAACCCAGCAATGATCTTGAGAATGGTTGTCTTACCAGTCCCATTGTCGCCGACTAATGCCACCTTCTGCCCTTTTGCCAAGGAGAAGGAAACATCAGCAAGCACAGTCAGAGTGCCGTAGCTTTTTTGAATGTGTTTTGCTTGTAACATAAATGCTTCCTTTCTTGGTAATTTTATCACTTTTAACGAACATTTGCCCGAAAACAAGAATAACATAAAAAAGTAAAGTTGGCAATAAATTTAATTTTCTGTTTTAAAAGAAAACCCCACCGAAGAAAACTCCGGTGGGGGTGATTTTTACAAGCCTTCTTCATAGTAGGCTTTAAGAACAGTTGATGCACATCCGCACGAAAGTCCGTGCGCCTGCTGCTGGATGAAGGCAAGCAGGAAATCCTTTGTCTTTTGGATATTGCCCTTAAAAATCTCAAGGACCTTGCCCATCTGACGCGGATCAATGACAAGACTTTCTTGAAGACCAACATCGTAATCTGTGACCGCAGCGATTGCCGCGTAACAGAGTCCGAGTTCGCGTGCGAAGTAACACTCGGGATACTGGGTCATGTTGACGATGTCCCATCCGTTTGCAGAAAGCCATCGGCTCTCTGCGGCAGTTGAGAATCGCGGACCCTGTATCACAGCCACTGTCCCTTGCGGAATCATTGCTGTTTGAGTGGCAACGGCTTGTTCTGCGATCTTCTTGCGAAGGTGGCCACAGTACGGCTCCCCCATTGGCAGGTGGATGAATGAACCTCCATCTGCCTCTGAGTAGTCGTCACGACCCCACGTGAGATTGACGAACTGGTCAGGGATTACCAGACTGCCGGGAACGATCTCTTTCTTGAGACTCCCGACAATGCAGGTTCCGATGACGTATTCGACACCGATCTCCTTCAGGGCTGCAAGGTTTGCCTTGTACGGCACCTTTTGAGGTGCCAGTGCATGCTTAGAGCCGTGTCTCGGCAAGAAAGCAACGAGTTGTCCGTCATGCTCGCAGATTGCGATTTCGTCTGACGGAAGACCGTACTTCGTCTCAGGCCGTAGCCTTGAGATTATCTTAAGCTCCGGGAATGAGCACATACCCGAACCGCCGATAATCCCAAGTCTAGGCTTTCTGAGACTCTGCCCGGTCATATCGTGACCAGATGAGTTCATTGAGCACCTCCTCAGAAAAGATTTGACTTGAATCATCAACGGCCAGCGGGCTTCCCTTGAGCTCACGCGAGCTCCAGGCACAACCGCCACCGCACATAGCTTTCGCCTCACCAGGATGGTAAAGCGGTAGCCTCTTTCGCCATTCGGCGACGATCGGCTGACTCCAGATGCGGAAATCCTTGCCCACTTTCCTCACATGGCCGAGCCATGCTTTGTAGAATGGGCAGTTGGAAATCTGGCCGTCCGGTTGGATAACCAGTTGATTCCCGTAGCAGGTACAGTCGACCGGAAAGAAATCCTGCCGATCAAACGCAACCTGCTTTTTCTCCATCTGGTATTCGAATCCAAAGCTACCGTGTCTTCGAGCTTGCTCGATGACGCTTTGCGAAGCCTGCCGGTAATAGCCCTGTAGGTTATTTTTACCGACGACCTCGAGAAGCAACCGACCCTTCAGAAAATTGAAGCCGAATTTCTCGACACCAAGTTCCCTGAAAAAATCAGCGTACTCCGCGACCTGATCGATGTTGTGAGGCGTGATGCTCGTCGAGGCGAATGTTCGCACACCGCCTTTGACGAGCAGTCTGATAGCGGCAACGATACGATCGAACGTGCCGTTGCCATTGCTATCAACTTTCATAGCATCGTTGGATACCTTGGGACCGTCAAGCCCCACCGCCACCATCACCCCATGCTTCTTGCACAAGGCGACAGTTTCATCATCAACCAGAGCGCCATTCGTGGCGATCATGAAGTTTGTTTTCTCCGGCAGTTCCCCGGTATCCTTCTTCAACTTGAGATATTCAAGCGAATGCCTGATCACCTCTTTATTGAGAAGCGGTTCGCCGCCGTAGAAGATGACAAAGTACTCGAGACTCGGGTCATACACGTCCTTCAAATGCTCCTGCCACAGATCGATGCCCGCAGAGGCATCTTCGTTAGACAGAACAGACTCTCCGTACTTTCTTGCGATTTCCGGAACGGGACAGTATGTGCATTTGAAGTTACAGCCTTGGGCCGTCATCAGATAGAGGATCGTCGGCTGATTGAGCTTGCGCTCAAGAGCAGACGAAGCCGCTTGAAACTCACCGCTATCATCTTTCGACGAATCGACGATGAGCTTACGTTGCCACAAATCATTAATGAACGCCTCAGCGCCATCAGTGATCCCAGCAACAACTTTCTTCCACTGCTCCGAAGAGCAGTAGACAGGGTCTGGATGGAGTTCGTGGAATACTGCCACGATCCCATTACGTTCCCTGATACGCATGTATTGGGACCACATGTGGTACCTCCATTTCTATTGGGTTACTTGTTAGGTAAAGAAATAGCTCCTAGCCACGTTGTGTGACTAGGAGCTGGTTTTTCTGTCGGCATCGTGCACGATGTCGGCAAATTAACCCTTCCGATCGGGCTCCGGAGCGAACCGGGACTTGAGCTCGGTCCACTGCTCACGAGTGAGCTGAACCTTGCCGCCGAAGTCATCCGCGAGGACGACCTTCTCCGGGTTCGTGAAGTCGACCGTGGGGCAACAGCCCTGGACGCCGCACAACTTGACAGTGCCCTGTTCGGGCGTACGCTGAGGTGTCATGATGACACTCCTTTCTTAAAGGACCCGAGGCGAAATGTATTGTATCCACCAAACATTGGGAGATACAAGCCTCAGTTAGTCCAAAATTAACTTACCATAAACATATTGAGTCGTCAAATTCTTCAGTTAATTGATCATCTGCCCTACACCTGTCCTCACTATATCTAAAAAGTAACCTCACTCCTGCATTTTACCTGCATTTGCAGGTGACAGCCATTTTAACCATTTTTAAATGGTGGGTACCGACCGTTTTTTCACCGTTTTTTTAACGGCAATCACCGCCGTTGCTTTCACGTTGTATTAACAACGGAGAGTGAGACTGTTATTTAACTGTTTTATCAGTCTTACCCCACACTCTCACTCACTATGTTGTGAAAAAGTGACTTCCCGTTAATTTCCCGTTATTACGGGTAAAATTATTGAGTTACCCCACCCTTGTCTTCACTATTTTCTTCAACCACTTCGCTCTTATACTTTTCGAGCCATTCTTTCTTCACTGGTCTGTAGACTGTATCCATGAGAGTTAACAAAGCTACTGCCTGATCCATTGCAGTTGCATCGTCGATATCTTGGCCAGGGTTTTCCTTTCGCCAAATCTCTTTGAATTCTTCTAACGCTTGTTTTGAAATCATATGTTTGTAATTACCCCCGAACCTCGCCTGAAAAGCGTACACAGGGGCATTTAGGGTCTAATTATGGGGTAACTTAAGCCTCTTTTTGGCCAAAGCTATGCCGTATGCGCCAACCACAGTAAGGATCAGGAATATTCCGATTCCCGGTGAAATGTATAGGACCAACTTGAAAACGTTGTAGAAAAACGAGAGGACCGCATTCATGATGCTAACAATAACTCCGAATACTTCGTACATCAAAAACATCAGACCTACCCAGATCACCGCCTTTATTCCCCGATAGAGTTGCCAGTCTCTCAAACCTCGAACGATGACGTTGTGTAAGAATTTATAAAATCCAGCAATGTATAGTAGATAGCCCGGGACTGCAAAAGCTAATGCGCTGTAAAATACTCGGGCCAAAATACTTGGTTGTTCAATCGGACTTATAGATTGCCAAACAAATACAGAACCTTGAGCACAGGACCAGACAAGATATCCGAGCGATACTACAAAAGAAAAAACCGTCGAGTATATAATCTCTTTCTTGTGTTCCTTGAGAACTTTGGTATGCCAGTTGATTGGGATTATTTCTTTCATGGGTTTGTTTAATTATCGAAAAATCTTACAAAATCTTTTCCAAAATTTGTCGCCTTAACAAAAGGGGCGGCTATTGGACCTATTCTTGATGAAAAATCAGAGTTTAATATTCCAGTAGTCACTAGATTATAAATATATTCATTCTTATCTGATGTTTGTTCGTAAACTTGGTGAAAGTCACTTCTATTTACATCCACACCTCTCAAAACCTTGATATCTTCTAGGCTAAGAATATTAAGTACGTGATACATTCGCTCAAGTTCAAATTTCTCCTGATCTTCGGATTGGGTAAAACCAAGAAATATAGATCTCAAAACTTTTCTCTTTTTCTCATTTTTCTCTCGAATGTATTGTTCCAAAGCATAGACAAAACCATCTTGAAACTTTATATCGTTTAATATTTCTGCTGTAAATATTGATGGATTATCCCTCACCATTTCAACCCACTCTAGCGCCCTCTGTTCTCGTAGCTTCAATCCAGCACCATAAAGAGATTTGCATAAACCCCATGCAATATTTAAACCTGGCAATGTCGAAGCAATCTGGTCCGCAATGACCAATGCTGAACTTTTCAGAATTGTTTTATCTTTATTATTCATGTTAATCATCAAGAGTATCTGGATCCTTACCAAAGTCATCTAAAAACATGTCTATTATTTCTTTATTATCTGTGTAATTTGATCCATTATCAGACTTAATAGTCTCAATTCTCTTTTTGACGTCATCAAGAGCTACGAACACCCCGAGGCTCTTATAATTAAATTTCTTAACCCTCTTGCCAACATAGTCGCCAAACGTGTGGCTAAAGCTTTCAAAGATGAATGATTTAATGAAACTTACCAGACCAGGATCATTTGTTGTTATGAGATTAACGTATTCTTTCCAATCATCAGCACCTGACCACTCCTTCCATCGGTAAAGTATACTCAAAAAATTTCTATTGCTTTGTAACTTATCTGCTTTTTTGAATTCAATTATCTTAGCAAGGCAAGCTTTTTGTAACTCATTCAACTTATCTACAGGAATAAGCATCGAATCGTCTTTATTCTTGTCACCCTTTTGAGACTCAAGAGAAATATTGTAAACGGGACCATACAACCCTGTAGATTTCTCAGTAGCTGTCTTAAATATATTGAAGTTAATTAACTTATCATCATTTCTCTTAAGGAGTTGAAATATTATCCTTGCGCACTGAAGGTCTGCCCCTAATTCAAACATTCCCATCCTATCAACAGGTAGTGAATCCGAAATATTAAATAGAGTTTGGACCACCGACAAGTAGGCAGTCTTAGGTATCTTTGATTCATCACCAGTATAATCTTCCATTCGCTCTAATACTTTTTGGATCTTCCCTTTCTCTAGAAATTCTTTAAAAATCTTTTCTAGTGCCAATTGGTCACTAATCACATTCAATATTGAATCAACCTCAAATTGACTCAACTCTGTCTCATCTCCACCTGGTATCAACGTGAAATATGTGGCGAAGTGTTTAGGTGCACATATCCTGAGTTGCTTGTTCCACGTCGGGAACCAGTCTGACCCATGTGACGAATATCCATACTGAAAGACTCCGTCGACTTGAGGAAAGAGTCTTCTAAGTAATTCTTGTGTGCTTTTTTGTAGGTTTTCAGGTAAATCTTTTATACCAGCTTCGATCTCTTGTCTTCTTGTGTTTGTGTTAGATCCAGTATGTCCTTTGTCTGTTGAAGTAAAAAGATCATCTTTTGTACGCATAAAATTATAGAAACTTGGCGCAAATACTCTTATCGTCTCGATTGCTATAAAGTCTACAGGGTTAACTTCCACAGAGTTTCCTTTGCACATTAACGAAAAACTAAACTCTAAACTACTCGCGAATCTCTTAACATCACGTATGTTTCTAAAAAAATCCTTTAGACCGGAATGATATATGTTCCCCCAATATGTCTGCTCAAACAAAACCTCTGAAGATTTTGGCAATCCAGCTAATATTCTATCCAGCTCTTCAAAAAGTAGTTTGGCGATCTTTTCTTGTTTTACCAAAGGAATATCAAAACTAACCTGCACAATCTTTTCAATATAGTCCTGACCATTTATACCTGGCTGTAATTCTAAAGCTTTTTGAACCACATCCCTATCAAAAGAAAGGAGGTAAATAACATTAGGAAAATCACTATTAATTTTTATCAATTTAAACACCTGTCTTACTTCTTCAGGAGTAAGACGGTCGATATCGTCAATTATGATAAGAATTTTATCCTTTCTCTGTCTCAATGTGTCCTTAATATCTTTCTTGAAGGATAGGACCGTTTTTTGTTTTGCATTACCTCGCTTCTCAAAGTAATCGGCGATTGACTCTAGGGTTTTCTTCGCAAAAGAAAGCAAAATGAGTATAAAACCAACCACAAACAGGACCGTCTTCCACTTTCCTACATCAAAACTTAACCATTGCAATATTTGCCCAGCTGACAATCCAAATAAGCCAATCAATATTAAAGATTTTTCAAAGATTTTACTTAACACCTCCTCATCTGGTATTAAGCCAAACAGTTTCGAATACGATCTGAGCTTGTCTGCGAGCTGTATGTCTTTTTCAGATGTATTTTGTATCTCAAGTTCTTTAGCAATCTCGTTGAAAAAGTGTTCATTTAATTTATCCTCTCCTGAAAATAACCATGGGTTAAATTCAATTACTGTTGGCTTGTTTTTCTCAGTAGATTGAGATATTTCTGTACGAGCAAGATTGATTACAGAACTTTTTCCCGAACCCCATTTCCCGTAAAGAGCAATTACAAGGCTATCTACACCTTTCCAATCGATAATTGATTTGCCAAGGTTGTACGAAAAATTCAATCGTCCAAGACGATCATCTTTCTTATCTTCAATTGGTTTATCATTTATAAACATATATTTTATTTCCCCGATAATGAAGATGTACTGCACAGTTTATTGAAGCTCATGTTCGGAGATACAGCTGAATGTGGAACGAGAACATGTGACCACTTCTTCGCACCATTCTTAAGATTGAATGCGGATGCTGAATCGCAGAATTTCTCTCCGGCTGTCATCTTTTCTTGAACATCGGAATCTTCTACATCCTTCTCAGCCTTAATCTCGATCATATAAATTCCGTCATTTGTTTCTACAATAAAGTCTGGGATGTATCGCTGTGAGTTATGATTCCAATATATTGAGAATTGAGCCATTGCTGGGCGAAGCCATTTAAGAACATCCTTATCCTGTTCAAGAATTGCAGCGAAATCCTTTTCTGATTTTGAATCAAACTTATAAAGGTTATGACAAGCCTTCTTAAAACCACCAAATACTTTTGTAGAGATCATATTTGTCGGAGTAATCGTCTCGGTATAGTGATGCACATTATCAGCTGTATACTTCGAAAAGTTATGGGGTTCAATTTTGGTGAACGGATAAACTACAGGTTCCTCAAATCCCCCACTCTTAATATAGAAGTGTTTCTGAAGCTGTGAATAGATAAAGCGACCAATATCACGTTTGTGGTACAAGACAATATTTTTGAGATCATCTTCATTACGTCCACTACCGAGCTTTACTATTGCCTGACGGACCAACTTATAAAGAAGTTCAGCCTCACGGTCATAATCGACTTCTGGAAAATTGATGAGTTCATTGATAATGATATTTTCTGGAGTATCTCTATCAACACCACTCTCGCTACTTTGCAAGATCTCATTTTCATTGGTCCTGAGTGTTCGACGAATAATCTCTTCTGATACCGGTTGATAGTTAAGAGCAGAAACATCCAAATCAAAGTCCTTGAAGCCCGATTCAACTTCATCTTTCTGCTGAACAAGTATTCGTGGGATCGGAATGGTTCTTTCTAGGATCTCCTCAACCACCGATGAATATTCTTTCTTTGCTGCCTCTATGATTTCAACCTTGAATATATTTTGCTGTGGAGCGTTTTCGATTCGCTCAATCATTTTATTGATAACCAGCTTTTGGACCGCATCACTCTTTAGCTCATCAATATTTTTAATATCACTTCCCATAGTACTTACTGTATCCATGATAAGTTTTTGAGCTTCGGTAACAAATCCCGCTTCCCTCTTTTCATTTTCGTTCTTTATTCCTGACGCCTTTTCCAATCTTTCATTAAGACCTGATTCATACACAGAAGCTGAAGTAATTACCTCCTGATCGGCAGGTAATGCTGATGGGTCAATCTCAATAATATTTTCCTTTCTGATAATTGAGTCGGGATCATTAGCCGCATCAACAATAGATTGAAAACGATCATGAGCAATGATAGTGAGTTTATCTACCTTCTCGACACTGGTTCTCTTACCGTAAGGCAAACGTAGTCCTCGACCGATAGTTTGTTCGGTCAAGATTTGAGAGTTAGCGGCACGGAGTGGAATTATCGTATAAAGATTTGTAACGTCCCAACCTTCTTTGAGCATGTTTACGTGAACTACAATCTCAATCGGATTATCTGCTTTCTCGAGATCAAGAAGTCTCTGAACATTTTCTTCTTTTTCCTCCCCTTTCTGGTTTGAGTGAATTTCCATCACCTTCCCTCGATAGCGTCCTTCAAAAAAACTATCGGATTCGATTGTCTCTCTTATTTCTTTGGCATGGTCCGTATCACGAGCAACAACAAGCACAAAAGGTCGGACCAATCGGCTACTGGTATCTCGAGCGTAAATATCAAGCGCTACCTTTGTGTCTTCATGAAGTCGAACACCGTCCTCAAGTTTAATGAGGTCTAGTTCTTTAGGGTCTTTCTTGTATTGTTCAGGATTAAAATCTCTTCGGGTTGCCACTGCTGGCTCTTTCACGAACCCGTCCTGCAAAGCCATTGCGAGCGGATAATCAAAAACAACATTCTTAAACTTATTACCTTTCATATCAATCGGGGTAGCAGTAAGTTCAAGACCTAGGACCGGCTTAAGTTCGTTGATAGCCTTTAAACCCGCATCAGCTCGATAATGATGTGATTCATCCATGAGAAGGATTAGGTCAGGTAATGATGCCAAGTAATTGAAATATGATTCACCAAGATATTCTGAAAGTCTTTTTATCTTTGGTTCTTTGCCACCTCGAACTTCAGAATTGATCTTTGAAATATTGAAAACGTTAATCTTTACTGAATCTCCAAAAATCGAATCAGTCCGTGCTTCGGCATAGTTATCACCAGTAATAATTCTGGGGGCAATAATGGCAAACTCACTAATTCCACGAAAAACATACTTTGGACTTTGAGAATTAGAAAGGTCATCAATCAATTTATTGTAGATTGTGAGGTTTGGGGCTAGAACAAAGAAATTTTTTATACCCTTAGTGATATACAAGAACGAAATAAAAGCGCCCATGAGTCGTGTCTTTCCTACACCAGTAGCCAAAGAAAAACAGACCGAGGGAAAGTTTCTTTCAAAATCGGAAAATGTCGGATAGAGTGACTTAACCTTTGCAAGTTCAGCTGAAACATCGATGTCTTTCTTCAACTCCAAGGTGTCAGCTAACCTCTCTAATATCTCAAGACTATCAGCTTGCGGCTTACGAAGACTTAACCTATTTTTTATAGCTAGTGCTTTTTGGTTCATAGATTTATTCTTCGTTAGATTCTGAAGCTTCTGCTTCAGTAGCTTTAATAATGTTGAGATCGTAATTCTCTTTAGCAAATTCACATTTGCCTAGAATCATCTGAGGAATCTTCTTGATTGTAATGTTTCCAAATTTATTCTCACATTCTGGAGAAAAAGCTTTGGCACAAATGAGAAGACTTTCACCTTCTTTCATTTCATCGTGAATTTTTTGAATTTGTTCAACAGTAATAAAACCAGTTGTAACAAAAATATAATCAGTTTCAGTGGACCTACCTTGTTTCCAATGTAAAGCCTCATCTGGATAGTATCTGAATCCTTCATGCTTACACATAGCGGCCGCAAGCATGTTTGCATTATATTTCTCATCTATCACAAAGTTGCCGAATGAGTCTTTTCGAAGAAGAGATGGTGCAAGATTGTAGAATTTGAATCCACCTCCACCTTTCCAATCTAGTGACTTAGATATTCCGCTCTGATCAGAACCATCTACAACAGATTTTAATCTTGAAATACAGTGAGTATTTGCATGATCTCCAATTTCGATACCGATATATCTACGATTCATTTTTTGCGCTACAGCAGCTGTCGTACCAGAGCCAAGGAAACTATCTAATACATAATCGCCCTTCTGTGTAGAAATATCAAAACATCTTTGAATTATCTTCTCCGGTTTTTTCCCCTTAGGAAAAACAACACCCCCTTCAGAAGATAGACCTTCTATCGAAATATCACTCCAAATATCAGTTATTAATTCGCCGGGAACATTCTGACCTTCAATATTTACCAATCTTTCTGAGTAATAAATAACTCTTTCACCACCAATAAACATATAATCCATATCATCATTAGGATGCCTAATAATTTTATCTTTTTGGGTTTTTGATAGATTGATTGTATCCTTTCTCTTTAAATAAGCGCCTCCAGTTACTGATGCTGTACGAAATATCCTACTAGCGTTATTCAGGGCAAAAATTGCAATTTCAGCCTCCAATTCTTGTTTTGATATATTCTTTTTTGCCTCTCTAGATGATTCGAAACCTAATTTTTCAGCAACAACTTCACTAATATTTCTCCATGTCCAAAGGCTTTCTGGTTTGTCTAGATTTTCAAAAACCCATTTATAGGCAATATCGTATTCTTTTTCTATAAATAGCTTCTCTTTATTAAAAGAAAACTTTTGCTTATCTTTCGCAAACAAAAGTAACTGATTGGCTTGTTTAAATAATGACGAAGACGTTGCCTTGAAACCAAACGGACTATTCGTCGAAATAGTAAGTTGATTCAGATAATTACTTCTTCCAAATATCTCATCTAATAGTACCTTGCAGTATGATGCCTCACTATCATCAAGTTGAATAAATATACACCCGTTTTCACTCAATAGGTTTCGTAAAATTCCAAGTCTGTATCGCATCAACTGTAACCAAATTGAATGTTCAACACTATCATCATAATGTTCAAATGCGGCGCCTGTGTTATATGGTGGGTCAATATAAATACACTTTATCTTTCCAGCAAAATCCTGCTCTAATGCTTTGAGAGCAAGAAGATTGTCACCATGTATGAGCATGTTCTCAGCCTTTGGATCACCGTATGATTTACTTGGGTCCTCAATCAAAATCCTCGGCTCGAGCTTGAGTTCCTCGTCCTTTCCAATCCATGTTAATTCTAATTTTTGTTTTTTATTGCTCATAATTATTTTTTGTCTTTGTTATCCCCCTCACCTCCCTCTAGATACTTTTTAGTTTGTTTATCAAAATCTGATATAAATTCCTTATCCTGAATTACCCTATATTTCTCATATTCTTCTTCTGCAAGTTTCTTTGCGACATCATGAGAAATCTTACCCGGATTATCGAGAACTCCATATTCATTAAATCTAAGAAAAGCATCCAGCTTCTCTACCCACTCACCCATATCCATAGCGCGCTGTTTCTTTGCTTGATTTTCAGCGTAATCAAGATACATCGAAACAATACGATTCAATTCTGATATTTCAGTTTGTTGCAAATAATTTTTTGCAACCGAAACATCTGATTTCAATATCTTCTTTTTAGGACCATTCTTCCAGGTTGAAAGTCCCATCTTGGGTTTTTCACTATCAGCTCTTTCAGCAATCAATTCAGCAGCTGTATGTCCTGTAATTGCCCAATGTAATTTATTTTGAACTGTCTTGAAAAACTTTTGAGTGATTTCTGAGTTTGGATCATAGTCAATACTTGCCTCAGCGTACAAATCTGTAATCTTCTGATAGAAACGACGTTCACTTGCTCTTATCTCGCGAATCTTTTCTAGCAATTCATCAAAATAATCCTTTCCGAAATGAACGCCATTTTTTAATCGCTCATCATCGATTGCAAATCCTTTGACAATATAATTTCTAAGTGTCTGAGTTGCCCATGTCCTGAACTTTGTAGCCTTCTCTGAATTCACTCTATACCCAACAGATATAATTACGTCAAGGTTATAAAACTGAGTTTCGTAGACCTTACCGTCAGAAGCAGTATTCCGGAATTTCCGGATAACTGAATCTTCCTTTAATTCATTATTTTTAAATATATTTTGTATGTGTTCGCTTATTGTGCGAACATCAACTCCGAAGAGTTCTGCCATCCTTTTTTGTGTAAGCCAGACCGTTTCGTCCTGAAATAATACATCTACACGAACATCTCCTTCTGGTGTTGTATAAAGAAGGAAGTCGGATTCTTGTGGAATTATATTTTTTGATTCATTCATATATTTTGGTTAATTTAGATTACTTTCCATTTGATAATAAATAATTGCTCGAGATTGGACCTCTGTTTGAGCTGCGCCTCTACCCTACTAATCAATTTATCTTTCTTACCATCAACCTCATCCTGAGCTTCGTAAAGTTTTTTGCGCATCTCATTTCTTTTCTTTTCCATATCTTTAATGCCGCGCTGAATCTTTAATTTCTCATCGAGATTCACAATTTTCTTAGCATTAGTCTTTGAGATCTTAATATCAACATCTAATTTTTTGAGATCCAGCTCGAGTACTTTTTTCATATCATCTGCCCACTTATCTAATTTATCAACCTCATTATCAAAGAATGAACTATTTCGTTCCGCAATACGAGCTGAGATTTCACTGAAAGAATCGGTCTCTAACTCATCAAGCTTTCTAGCCAATTCAGCTGGAATTGTTACAGGATTTATAGATTTAGCAGAAACAGAAAACATCTTTTTGACTATTTCTGAATCAACAACTTCCCCATCATCATCTATTGCTGTTGCAACCACCGAGTCTTCCTCTTCAAAAGCTTCAACTTTTAGATTAGAAATTTTAAGAACGCCGCTCTTCCCGACAAGTGGCCTTAGGACGGATATGATCGTAGGATTATTGGTGCAATCAAAAACCACCTCGGCTTCTTTTAGAGATTTTGTCTTTACTTCATTTAGTATTCTTTGAGCCAATGGATGTGCTGGACGATAGACATGAGCATCTTCGATATTCTTTCCGATTTTATACGGACCAGGATCTATAGCTTCAGTTGAGAACGGGTTCTTCTTAAGAACAAAAGAATATTCGTGTTCCGAAAAATCAGCATTGTCTCCTAGGTAAAACCGAGTCGTATCCCATAGCCATCTTGCGTATGTATCTAAAAATGACTCACTTTCTCGAAGATTAACTTTCAATTTTTCATGTACTTCTGAGTCAAAGTTTTCAAGAAGTTTCTGGCGTGTATCTTTCAAACTTCCTTGAATACTTTCATCCATATCTTTTTGCAACGCATCAAAAGCATTGTTTATCTCATCAGTTGTTCGACATGTTTGATAAATAGCTGCGATTCGCTTTTCAAAGTCGACACCTGATTCTATACTTCCTAAGACTTCATCACTCGCACCAAATACTCCCTTAAATAGATTGAACTTCTGATCGAGAAGTTGATAAACACGCTCATCAGCTGCATTCTTTCGGTTCACAAAGTTAATGACGACAACATCATGCTTTTGCCCGTAACGGTGACATCGGCCGATACGCTGTTCTATTCTTTGGGGATTCCACGGCAAATCATAATTTACAAGAAGAGAACAGAACTGTAGATTTACACCTTCAGCAGCTGCTTCGGTTGCGATCATTATTTCTGCCTCATTTTTGAAATACTCGACAAGTGCCGCACGCATATCGGCACTTTTTGATCCCGATACCTTATCAGTGTCTTTGTTTGCTTTTATCCAGTCTGCATAAATCTGTTTTGACTTATCATCATTGTTTGATCCGTTGAAAAGAACGATCTTATCTTTGTGTCCATTCTCAGATAATAGTTGGACCAGATAATTCTGAGTAATTGTCGACTCTGTAAAAATTATGGCCTTTTGTTTTGCACCAAGCTTATTCGTCATTTCAAAACCTTTTTTGATAGCAGTCAGCAAAGCATCCCCTTTTGAGTTACTCCAGATATTTTTTGCTATATCACGAAAACGTTCGAGATCCTTTTTCTCTTCCTTCATGAGTTCAATATCCTTATCTGTGTACACAACTTTCTTAGGCTCTGGTTTTTCTTCTTCATCATCATCAACCCATTCATCTGACATTTCATCTAGTGTCTCGAAGTTCTGGTCTAGTCCGACGATACCTGTATCTTCAGTAGCCTTCTGACTTTCAGCTTTTTCTATAAGGTTAGTGATCTTGGCCACCAAACCATCGAGTGTACTAGCGATAGCAAAGGTTGAAGATGCTAATAGCTTGCGCAAAATAAGAGTAATGAGTTGTCTTTGACTATTTGGCAAAGCGAATAGTATTGGACGCTGCAAATAATCAGACATTCCGTAATACAAGCTGTTCTCTTCATCAGTTGGTGTGTAATCTTGAGTAAGCGGAATTCGTTTTGTGTATTTAATATATTCAAGAACTTGTTTGCGAAGTGTTCGAATACAAACCTGCTTTAGTCTATCTCGCAAATCAGTGAACATTTCTTGTTTCGGCTCGGCTAGCCCCGCCTCACCTTCATATTGGTTTTGTTCTCGTGATACCCTACTGTAATTATCTTTAAAGCTTCTTAAATCACCGAACACATGGTCATCAATAATACTAACGAGACCATACAGCTCAAGCAGTGAGTTCTGAAGTGGTGTCGCAGTAAGTAAAATCTTTGGCACATCAGCCAATGCATTTTTAATCTCTCGGGCAATTTTATTACTTGTCTTGTATACATTTCGAAGACGATGCGCTTCATCGATAACAACAAGGTCCCATGAAATCTTTTTTACATAGGGTGATTTTGATCTGGCAAAATTATACGAACAGATAACTATTTGATCTTCTTGTTCAAAAGGATTGAGATTCCCATCTTTAATATACTGATTGAATGATTTCGTTTCGAGAATCATTGATGGAAGGAAAAACTTTTCCTGAAGTTCGGAACTCCACTGTTTCCTCAAGCTTGATGGCACTATCAAAAGTATTTTTCTCTTTCTTTCTGCCCATTTTTGAGAAAGAACCAATCCTGCTTCAATAGTTTTTCCAAGTCCAACTTCGTCTGCCAAGATAGCACCCTTGGATAGAGGTGATCTAAAAGCAAATAGTGCCGCCTCAATTTGATGTGGATTTAAATCCACCTGTGCATTTGAAAGAGTGGAAGAAAGTTTCTCAAGACTATCGGATGGACAGCGCTTAGTTAATTCGAATGCAAAATATTTTGCGTGATAGTCTGTGAGTTTCATATAATTTATTCAGCTAACTTAAAATGCTCGTAATATTTTTTTACACGAGCTTCCATTTGCTTATTCTGATAAATCGGTAATATTTCAAAAACTTTTTCCCAATCAAGTGCCGAGAGATTATCAAATGTGTAATCAATGTTTAAGTACACCACATCCAAAAAAGCTCTTTCGGGTGTAGCGATAGAATACGTGCCTTTATTTTCAATCCCAGTTACATCTTTAACATTTGTGAGGATCTGATCAGATATTTTTCTAAATGAATAAGCTTGATCATCAATAGTCAATTCCCTGGTGAGATAGGATGCAATATAAATTGGTCCGAATTTCTTAAAGAGGATACCAGTTCTCGACAGTACTGTTTCAAAACTAATATACGAAGGCGTATAAATTCTATTAGCTAATTCTAACTTGTCATATTTTTTATCTTTTGAGTAAATACCTTTTCGAAGAGAGTAGAGTTGTCCTTTTTTTACATAATAGCTAATCTTCCTTCGTAACAGAGCCGGATTACTATTACTACCTGATATCAAATTAACCTCTTTAAAAGTAAAAAGTGTTTGTTTTGTTCTTAGCAAGCTGTCCATTAAGTCTCTTTTGATTTCCATAAAGGTTACGTAAAATGTAATTTACAGTTTATATTTTATACCCTTTAAAAATAAAACACAAGACTTAAAAACAAAAAAGTAGTGAATGGGACCTTGTTTTTGGTACCAATTCACTACTTTTTAATAAATTTGAACTAAAGGTTACGCTTAAACCCTACTCCAGTTCACTTTCTGGATACACCATTAAAAGTTAGGCTCTAAACTTTTAATATTGCTGTTTCAAATTAAAAGTTGTTATTCACGAGCCTAGATTGCAAATACAATCTTTGTTTTTTGAAGAATTGTTCAAGTTCTTTACTATCTCCCTTATACCCCACATGCCACGTATCAATGTCTTCGAGTTGCCTATTATCCTTGT
>CAYMXR010000012.1:0-3013 GCA_964394505.1 uncultured Candidatus Saccharibacteria bacterium
GGTATCGGTGCTCCAGAAGATCTCATCTTGGGTATAGAAAATGGCATGGACACTTTTGATTGTGTTGCACCGACACGCATAGCTAGGAATGGATCGGTTTATGTTGGAGGAGATATTATTGAGGACAGTGTTGATTTTAGAGAAGGTTTTGGGCTGAAAAATTTTTCAAGAAAGATCAACCTATTAAATGCCCGTTTTGTTGATGATTTTTCCCCAATCGATCGCAATTGCAATTGTTATACTTGCAAAAATTACACCCGAAGCTATTTAGCACACTTATTTAGAGCCAAAGAAATGCTCGGTGCCACCTTAGCTTCTATCCACAACCTTTATTATTTGGTTAATCTGGTGAAAAAAGCCAGAAGATCTATTATTGATGATAATTGGGAACAGTTTAAAATTGAAAATATGATATGATATTCATATGGATTACAAGTTTTAATTTATAGTTTTTAAATGAAAGAAAAGATCATTTATCCGATTAAAATAATATTGTTATTATCCGTAATCGTCACTGGATTTGTTTTTTTGATTTATAAATCAGATAAAATCGTCAAAGACATAGGAGGTATTTCGCAACAGGCTCAGGTTATAAAAACAGATGCTTCTGGTAACAAATACAAAGTTTTTGCTCCGACGAGTTGTGATGTTTTGTCTTCAAAAGATCTCGTAAGTGAAATGATGAATCAGATTGATTCTAGAATTACGGGCATTGGTTCTGCTGTTGGAGTTACAAATATATATAGCAAGAGGGGAAATTTGACTAGTCCTTGGACATACAATCCAAGTATCTGGACTAACAAAGGCGGAGCACCGTTAGATTTTTCTGGTCAATCTCCTTGGAATTCAGTTGGAGGGTATACGAGATCAGGAACACTCATCAGTCCAAGGCATATAGTTTTTGCAAGTCACTATCCTATGGCCAATGGTACAACGATCATTTTCGTAGATTCTGGTGGAACAATAGTATCTAGAAAGATTACAAATCAAAAATCAATACCAAATACAGATATTAGTCTCGGTATTTTGGACGAGGATGTTCCATCGAATATTGCTTATTACCCTGTATTATCGGTAGACGAGATCAAACGATATCCTTTGTCTAATAGTTTTATATCCGGAAATTTACCCATCATTGTTCTCGATCAAGAAGATAAAGCGTTGGTTAATGTATTTAGCACCCTAGACTATTCTTCCGGAGCGTTCACACACCATAATCCTTATACTAATAATACAATAAACAAACAAAGAGCTTTATTTGCTGAACCTATCATTACCGGAGATTCTGGTAACCCAGGTTTTTTTGTTATAAACAATCAGTTAGTTTTAAATTTTTCTCACATTTCTTCTGGTGCTGGTACTTTTTATGGTGCATTCATAGATAAGATAAATAGCATCATGCTTGAACTGGGTGGTAATTATCAATTATCAAAATATGATACATCTTGTTTTTCAAACGGAGTTCTTTATGATTTTGAAATCAAACAAGTTCTTGTATACAACGATTCTCCTGTCGGGACTAAGGCATCTTTTATATTGAAAAAAATAATTCACCCATCAAATTTTACTGATACTTATACAATTGTTTCCGGTAATGAACAAGGTTTATTTGGTATAGATCCAGCAAGTAAAGAGCTTGTGCTTCAAAAAAATTTGAGCCATATCAATGTCCAAACTTCTCATGATTTGATTATTTCCGGTTCAGTCAATTCAAATCCACCAGTTACAAAAACTGCAAACATACAAGTTTATATATTGATCGCTCCTCCAATTTTATCCAACTTTAATCCAAGTAATGGTTCTACTATCAAGAGCTCAACACCGACTATCACCTTTGATTTAAATAGGAATGGTAGTTGTAGAGCAAGTCCAAATGATAAAAGCTATAACAGTATGACAGGAAGTGAAAGTGTGAACTGTATTGGAAATGGTACAACTAAAGCTAGTTGCACAATGCCTGATCTGGGTTATGACGGTAAAAAAACAATTCATTTTTCTTGTGAAGACACTAACAAAAATAGTCATAATTTGAATAATAATTATTCAATAGAATTGATCTTGAGTAGAAACAATAGTGATACTACTGCACCGGTTCGTTCCCAAGGTTTACCTACAGGATCATTTCCTTACTACAAGACATCATCCAACATCTCACTTAAGACCGACGAGATTGCAACTTGCAAATATTCCAATACAGCAAATCATCCGTATGTCATGATGTCTGATTTTACTAGTACAAATTCTACTTCTCATGTGACGAATATCTCTGGATTGGTTAGTGGTAGATCATATGCTTATTATATAAAATGCAAAGATAGTACTGGCAATATCAATAACGATGATTTTCTGATCTCTTTTGCTGTAGATGCAACACCGTTGGACACACCTCCTCTTATTTCCAATACTAATCCGACTGGAATTTTGTCTCACACTACTGTTTCTACTGCACTTTCTTTGACAACAGATAGGATCACGACTTGCAAATATTCAACAGACATTACAGACACATATGCGACTATGAAGTCGACATTTACCAATACCAATAGTACAAAACATTTTTCGACTATTGGAGTAGAAAGTGGCAAGACATACAAATATTATGTATTTTGTAAGGATAATGATGAGAGAGTTAGTCCTTTAAGCTCCATCTCCTTCTCCGTCGCTTCTACTCCAGACACCACGGCTCCCGTCCGCACTGAGGGACTTCCTTCTGGCACCCTACCTCACACAACTACCCAAGCTACTCTCTCCCTTACAACCAACGAGATTGCAGCTTGTAAATACGGAACCAATGCTAACCAAGCATATCCAGCTATGACTGACTTTACGACCACCAATGCAACCTCTCATTCAAAGAGTGTTCCTGTTACCCAAGGTAATTCATATACCTACTTCGTGAAGTGTAAAGATGTGGCGGGGAATACAAATGCGGACAACCTTGAAATCAGATTCTCCGTTGCTTCTACTCCAGACACCACGGCTCCCGTCCGCACTGAGGGACTTCCTTCTGGCA
>CAYMXR010000012.1:3113-23809 GCA_964394505.1 uncultured Candidatus Saccharibacteria bacterium
GCTTCTACTCCAGACACCACGGCTCCCGTCCGCACTGAGGGACTTCCTTCTGGCACCCTACCTCACACAACTACCCAAGCTACTCTCTCCCTTACAACCAACGAGATTGCAGCTTGTAAATACGGAACCAATGCTAACCAAGCATATCCAGCTATGACTGACTTTACGACCACCAATGCAACCTCTCATTCAAAGAGTGTTCCTGTTACCCAAGGTAATTCATATACCTACTTCGTGAAGTGTAAAGATGTGGCGGGGAATACAAATGCGGACAAAGATGATGATTTTAGCATTTCATTTTCTGTAGCTTCTGTTCCTCCTACTAATGGTGGTGGAGGTGGCGGAGGTGGTGGTGGAGGTGGCGGAGGTGGCGGAGGAGGAGGTGGTGGTTTTGTTCCAACACCAACTCCTGTTCCTACCCCAACACCGGCTCCGGGTTCTGTCCCAACTCCTACACCAGTTCCTCCACCTTCTACCCCATTAATATTTACTAGAGACATCACAGTCGGCATGTCTGGACCAGATGTAACGATTCTACAAAAGTTCCTCAATTCCAAAGGATTTATTGTCTCAAATTCAGGCCCCGGGTCTCCAGGGAATGAATCAGATTATTATGGACAAAAAACCAAGAATGCTTTGACCAAATTCCAGAACAGAAACAATTTGTCTCCAACAGGTGTAGTCGATCTTCCAACTAGAAATCTGTTGAATTCATTGATCTCTCCAGCTCCTAGTGGTGGCGGTGGTGGAGGTTCCGCTCCAACACCAACTCCTGTTCCTACCCCAACACCGGCTCCGGGTTCTGTCCCAACTCCTACACCAGTTCCTCCACCTTCTAGTCAAGCAACCTTCACTAGAGATGTAAATATTGGTACAACAGGATCTGATGTAATAGCTATACAAAAACTTCTCAACTCAAAAGGATTTACGGTCTCAACTTCAGGCCCTGGATCTCCTGGAAATGAATCGGACTACTATGGACAAAAAACCAAGAATGCTCTAATCAAATTCCAGAACAGAAACAATTTGTCTCCAACAGGTGTAGTCGATCTTCCTACAAGAAATCTGTTGAATTCATTGATCTCTCCAGCTCCATCCGTAAATCCATATGTATCTCCTGTTACCAAACCAGCCTTCACCCGAAACATTACTCTTGGTGTAGAAGGATCAGATGTAAAGACTTTGCAAAAACTTCTAAATTCCAAAGGATTTACGGTCTCAACTTCAGGCCCTGGATCTCCTGGAAATGAATCAGACTACTTTGGACAAAAGACTAAGAATGCACTTATGTCTCTTCAAATCTCAAACAAGCTATCTCCAACTGGTGTAGTTGATACAGCAACATTGAATCTATTGAACACACTTGTTTCTACTAGCCCTTCACCAGCTCCAATACAATCTCCAGGGTTATATATTTCACCTATACCAAATGCGGGAGGGGTAGGGACAACAACTAGAGGTCAAGACATTGGTACTTCGACAACATCACCTGTAAGGTTTGTTAGACCATTGTCGATCGGCTCACAAGGTACTGATGTTAAATTCTTGCAAGAGATATTGATACGAGAAGGATTACTATTGTTTGGTCAAAATACAAGCTACTTTGGTGCAGAGACATTCAAGGCAGTTGGCCTCTTCCAGGTCTTAAAGAAGATTCTAATATCTGGAAGTCCAGACTTAGGATTAGTCGGCCCGATTACGCGTAAGTATCTAAATGATAATTATGTGAGGTAATTTAGGTCAGTGTAAAAAACAAGGTCTCTGCGAAAGAGGCCTTGTTTTTAAATTTCTCTTGGGTTGAAGTCTTCCGGGGATCTTTCTTGCCACCACTTTATCTGGTCGAGTTTGAGTAAACCTTGTTGTGCTCCAATGAATTGAGCCACAGACATAGAGTTTATGGGAGCAATAGCTAGAGCTTCAAGTGGAGTTTTGCCTATAGCAAGCATTGAAACAAATGTTGAAGCCCAGGCGTCACCACAACCTGTTCTTTCGACTGGCGGACGAGGATCTGGATAGATCGGCATATGATAATAATGATCTCCGTCGAACATGTAAGCACCTCGTGGACCATCGGTAATTACTATTATCTTTGGCCCAAGATCAGTCATTTTTTTCAATAATGTTTTCGGATCGTTATTGAATAAGTCATAAGCTTTTTTGCTCTCAACTAGGATTTTCTCAGCCTCTTCTTTGTTGATAACAAGAACATCTGCTCTGTTATATATATCTTTCAATTCCTCTAAACCTAACTTGATCTGATATGTACCAGGCTGGAAAGCCAGTTTTACCTGTTTATTTGAATCAAGATATTCTTTTATCTCTTTGTGATAGGAAATAGTGTTTGCTCCTACAGAGGTTAAGTACAACCATTTTGGTGGATGAAATTTTGGTAACTTATATTCGTATTCAGTGTGATTAACCAATATTGTTCTGTCGACATCGTACCAGAGGACAAAATGATAATTTGTCGGTTTGCCACGATTTTCTTTTACAAAGGAAGTGTCAACATTGTTATTTGATAATTCAATCTTGCAATCACGGCCATTTTGATCATCGCCAATATTTGTGATGAGAGCAACATGCAGACCTAGGCGACTGGCGCTTACTGAGGCGTTAGCGGCGTTACCCACGGCCTTCGTTACCTTGATATATTCGAAAGGAACTTTTTCTCCGAAAGGTAGACAAAGTTCGCAGTCATGATGGTTGATCTTGCAGTGAATATGAGCATCTTTGAGTCTAATGAATGCGTCGGTAGTAATATCACCTACGAATATTATATCGTGTTGCTTTCGAAACATGTGGATATTATATCATGGACAAAGTGAGTATGTGGTAGAATGTAATTGTGTTAAATCAAATAATTTACCGATGAAATCACTACAAGAGTACATAAAAGAGTCAGTGATCAATAAAACAGCTATTGGTCATTTCAATGTTTCGACTTTAGATGGCATTTGGGCTGTGGTAGATAGTGCTTATGAACTCAAAGTTCCAGTGATTGTGGGGCTTTCTGAAGGAGAAAGAGATTTTGTCGGTATTGGTCAGGCTGTAGAGATCATCAAAAGTATTCGCACAGAGAGAGATCAGCCGATATTTCTTAATGCTGACCATACTTACTCTTTTGAAAGAGTGAAAGAAGCAATTTTGGCAGGTTTTGACTCTGTAATTTTTGATGGGGCAAGTCTATCTTTTGAGGAAAATATCTCAGTTACAAAAAAATGCGTAGAATTTGCAAGGGAACACAAATCTGCAAGTGGAGGAGAAATATTAGTAGAAGGTGAGTTAGGCTTCATTGGAAAATCTTCTAAGATTCTAGATTCTATACCAGATGGCGCTGTAGTCGGAGATGATGCTATGACCAAGCCGGAAGATGCAAAAAGATTTGTCGAGGAAACAGGAGTCGATCTCATTGCACCTGCAGTTGGTAATATTCACGGAGTTGTACGAGGTGGCGACCCAGCTCTCAATATCGTTCGTGTTGGTGAGATAAGTCGATCTCTACATGTACCTTTGGTTTTGCACGGCGCATCTGGTAATACAGATAGTGATATAAAAGGAGCGATAGAATCAGGAGTTGCTATTGTTCATGTTAATACCGAGCTTCGGATCGCTTATCGCGCCGGATTGGTAAGGTCACTTTCGGAAGATCACGAAGAAATATCACCTTACAAATATTTGAAACCAGCAAAACAAGCGATGCAAAAAGTTGTTACAGAAAAGATCAAGATTTTTTCTGGCTTGAACAAAAATTAATCCCAAATATAATAATTATGAAAAGTGTATTTGTTACTAGGAAAATTCCAGAAGTCGGGATAAATATGCTTAAGGAAAAAGGTTATGATGTTGACATTAATCCACATGATCGTCCGTTATCGAAAAAAGAGCTAATCAGTTTTTTACATTGCAGGCAATATGATGCTGTATTGACCCTATTAAATGATATTGTTGATGAAGAAGTCTTTTCTTCGGCACCTTCGGTCAAGATTTTTGCAAATTATACTACTGGCTATGACAATTTTGTCGTGGAAGAAGGCAAGAGTCGTGGAGTTTATCTTTCTAATGTACCAAACAAAGGGATTAGTCGCGTAGCAGAACATGTTTGGGCTTTGATCTTGGCATTGACATGTCATATTAGAGAAGCAGATCAGTTTATGAGAGAGGGTAATTACAAAGGCTGGGATCCGATGCTCTTTCAAGGTCTAAGGGTTGGTGGTAAAACTCTAGGCCTTATCGGTTTAGGTTCGATCGGTTCGGAAGTGGCGGTTATAGGATCTAGGGGATTTGGAATGAGGGTGATCTATCATGATATTGTAAGAAATAATAAACTAGAAAATAGCCACGGTCTCGTCTATTTACCGACAGTTGAAGATATTCTCAAACAGTCAGATTTTGTCTCACTGCATGTTCCACTTTTGGCTTCGACACACCATCTTATTGGGAAGGAACATTTGAAGATAATGAAAGAGTCTGCTTATTTGATCAATACTTCCCGCGGACCTGTAGTCGATGAACCCGCTCTTGTTGAAGCTCTACAAGATGGCGGTATCGCTGGAGCTGGTTTGGATGTCTATGAATACGAACCTCGAATAACTGCTGGTTTAGAAAAATTAGAAAATGTCATTTTGACACCACATATCGCTTCGTCTACCAAGGAGGCTAGGGAAGAAATGGCCAAAGTTTCAGCCCAGAATATAATAGATGTCTTGGAAGGTGGTAAACCTAGAAATTGTCTATTTTGATCAAATTTTTGTATAATTAAATTATGTCAAATCAAGTAGAATTTGAAGAGGATGGCTCTGGCTTTGGTTTTGGGTCTTCTGGATCAGGTAACTTTATTGATGCTAAATATGATCTGTCTCATGATTCAGAAAAAGGCATAGCGGGGTGGCTTTTGAAGAAAGGTATAGCCAAATCCCCAAAAAGTGCTCAAAGGATCATGATTGGTATTGTTATTTTCAACACAGTTATTATGATTCTAGCTTTGTCTTATCTTTTGTAATCTAGTTCTTGTCAAGATTGCCAAAAAATTATACCCATGTATAATAGCTCGCATGTTGTCATTGGATATAAAAAAGCGAGATATGAAGGTTGGAGCTCTGCAAGTCCGTAAAACTGGCTCTATTCCTGCTGTCTTTTATGGTCCAAAAGAAGAGTCTACCCCTCTAGTTGTAGATGCTATTGCTTTCAAGAAAGTCTGGAAAAAGGCTGGTGCTTCGTCTGTCATTATCTTGAAAGACGAAAAGGGCAATGAACACGAATCACTCATTCACGAAGTAGATGTTCATCCTCTGACTGGCGAACCTCGTCATGCAGACTTTTATGTCATCGAAAAGGGCAAGAAAGTCGAAGTTGCCGTTCCTCTTGTATTCGAAGGTGTCTCTCCTGCAGTCAAGGATCTAGCTGGTATTTTGGTCAAAGTCAGACGCGATATTGATATCGAAGCTGCTCCCCGTGACTTACCACAAAATATTATTGTCGACATTTCAAAACTTGCATTACTCACCGATGTTATTCTCGCCAAGGATCTACCAGTTCCTGCTGGTGTTTTGATCAAGATAAGTGGAGATGAAGTTATTGCTTCTATTGCTGTTGCCAAGGAAGAAGTCGAAGAGGCACCTGTCGTTGATTTGTCTACTATCGAAGTCGAAGCCAAGGGCAAGGAAGTCAAAGAAGGTGAAGCTCCAGCTACTGACGCTGCTCCTGCCAAAAAAGAAGAAAAGAAATAACATTACTCAAAATTTGCATGTATAGCATTTCAGCTATCTAGGCTGATTAAGGTTCAATTTCCAATTCTCAAGTTTCAATTAAGTTTGCGTCGTTTCCGTGCCAATAAAAGCCGAGAGCAAAAATCGGGGGGTTACAAATAGAATTAAATTGTATTTTTATGCTACAATTTATCTACATTCTATGAAGCAAAAGAATATAGGTTTTACCCTCATCGAGCTTTTGGTGGTTATAAGTATCATTGGCGTCTTGGCTTCTGTTGTACTCGTTTCTCTCCAAAGCGCTCGAGATAGAGCACGCGTTACCTCTGCCCTCATGTTTTCTACCAGTATGTACCGCGGCTGGGGCGCCGACGCTTTCGGGATTTGGAATTTTGATGAGACGAATGGGGAAGATGCAAAAGATTCCGGGCCGAATAATATTACTTTGACAAAAAATGGTGCAGTATTGCGTAATTCAAATAATAGACCAACTGGTTCAGGATCAGCTCTGGACTTTTCAGCAGATAATGCTGGCACTTTAACCGATTATTTTATATCTTCGGATGTAAGTTCGAAGAATATAGATCTTGCTTCAAATGGTGGATATACAGCTAGTGTCTGGTTGAACTTTCCCAATGGAGCAACAAGTGGTAGACCATTTAAAATATTTGGTTCAACAGAAGCAGGTCTTAATGGTTGGGATTATTTAGCTCAGATGAACATGAGTGTTCCTGCTACAGCACAAGTTAATGTTGGTCCGCGTACTCCAGGGGCAATCCCTTTCACTTACTCGATTCCAATCGGTAAGTGGGTTCATTTTACTTTTTCATTTAATAGACCTACGAATACACTTAAGTTATACATTGACGGTAAACTTTACGATTCAAAAGTCATCGCATCTTCTCCAACAAATTATAAAGTGTATAGGGCGGTCGTCGGTATAAATTATGATTCAAGTGGCGTTGCTCCTGGTTCTCACTTTAACGGCCTCATGGACGAACTTGCCATCTACCCAAATGTTCTTACGGCCGACGCAATCGAACAGATATACGCCGATGGAGCAAAAAGGCACAATATAGCGCTCAACGCTGAGGTGCAACCTCAGTACTGAGGCTTCCCCTCAGTAAAAATGCTATAAAGGGCAAAGCCCTTTGTTCTGACTTCGACTCGGATGTTGTGAATGTATGACGCATACATTGCACACATCCTCGCTCGTCAGTATAATATCCAAATGAAATCGGGTATTTTTTTGTTATTGATAGGTGGGTTTTGGCTGAATGGAGGCATGATTTATTCTGTGCAAGCACAAGATCTTACAGAAGAACAGCGTACCGCTTTACAGCAAGAGCTTGTTCAGGTTGAAGCGGAGCAAAAGCAGGCAGCCAAGGAGCTTGTAGCAGCACAAAGCAAGAGTGCGTCTCTGGCTCGTGATATTGCCGTTCTTGATGCAAAGATCCGTACTGCAGAACTCAATATTAAAGCAAAAAACATCTTGATCCAAAGTTTAGGAAATGATATCTCAAAAAAAGTAACAAAGATTAACAATTTAGAGGATCGCATTGAACGTGGAATAGACACCTTGTCACAGTTGATGCGAAAGACAAATGAGTTAAATGATTTGTCTATACCAGAACTGATCTTATCTACAAATACAGTTACACAACTGATACAAGATTTCGATAATTTTGAATCGGTACAAGAGAGTTTAAGGACGACTTTTGAACAATTAAAATCAGATAAAAATACTACTACAGAAGAAAAAGAGGCTTTGGACAATCGCAGAAACGCTGAAATGGATGCTAGATATGAGATTCAACAACAACAAAAAAATATAGAAAGCAATAAAGTCGAACAAAGACAGCTACTTTTATTAAGCAAAGGAGCAGAACAATCGTATACAAAATTGATTGCTGATAAACAAGCCAGAGCCGCACAGATAAGATCAGCTTTGTTCTCGTTGCGTGATGCGGCGGCGATTCCATTTGGACAGGCTTTGCAATACGCCACCTTGGCCTCACAAAGAACTGGAGTTAGACCAGCTTTTATTTTGGCAATAATAACTCAAGAATCAAATCTAGGTAGCAATGTTGGTAAGTGTTATGTGACAGATATGGAAACCGGAGCTGGTATAAATGCCAAAACAGGTGCGAGAGTTTCCAATGTTATGAGTCCAAGAAGAGATGTTCAACCATTCATTCAAATTCTAAAAGAGATTGGTGGTGAACCTTCAAAACAGGTTGTATCTTGCCCATTCTCTATTGGTTGGGGAGGTGCAATGGGCCCAGCCCAATTCATCGCTTCTACATGGATGTTGGTAAAAGATAGTGTATCAAGCGCAGTCGGTATATCCGGTATGCCCGATCCATGGAACCCTGCCCATGCATTTATGGCCTCAGCTATTTATCTTCGTGATTTGGGAGCATCAAATCAGACCTACACCTCAGAGAGAAACGCTGCTTGCAAATATTATTCTGGTAGAGCTTGTGGCTTGGTGACTGGAAATACAACTTATGGAAATAGTGTCATTGCTTTGGCAGATAAGATTCAGCGAACAATGATTGACCCGTTGAAAGGGCTTTAATAGTGAGAAGTGCAAAATGCAAAATGCAAAGTGAGTGCAAAATTAAGATCTTTTTGATTTAAGAGATTTTACTGTTGACCCAAGGATTTTAGATATCTCCTGAGGTTCTTCTAGAAGACTTTTTATTTTGCTAGCATCAATTGTATCTGATGAGGTATCACGTAATAGAGCCAACCAGTATCTAGTTTCATTTGCAGACTTTAAGGAATGATTGATAAAATTAGAGAAATCTTTTCTTGTTGGAGAAGCTTGAGCTTCAACAATATTTGCTCCTATACTCGTAGAACTACGAATCAATTGCTTTGTAATTACCTGAGTCGCATAATCTTTTAATAAAACATTTTTGACTAATAAAATTATAGCTAAAGAAAACTTGTAAGTTCTATTTATGAGTTTGTTTTTATATTCATTATTATTCACTTTGCAAAGATATCATTTCTCCCTATTCACTACAACTTTACACTTTGCATTTTGCACTTTTCACTATCTATATTCTTGAACTCACTTTGCATTTTGCACTTTGCACTTCTAACTTTCTAGATTGTCAAAATAACCGGTATAACCATCGGTCGTTTTGCGGTTTTGTTGAGGAGGAATTTGGAGACAGCGTCAGTAATATTATCTTTTACAAAGTCGATGTTTATTGGGTTTTGGCCACGCGTGGATTTTTCTATGGTCTCCTTGATCAATAATCTAACTTCGTGAAGCAAGTCTTGGGATTCACGCAAATAGACGAAACCACGAGAGATAATGTCAGGAGATTTTTTGAGTTTACCGTTTGCAGCGTTTATTATTCCAAAGACAATAAAGATTCCATCTTGAGCCAACATTTGTCTGTCGCGGATGACCACATCCTGCACATCACCAACAGAGAACCCATCAACAAGAACAAGACCAGAAGCAGCTTTTTCTTTTAGTTTGACTATCTTTGTTCCACCATTTTGAATCTCGATGATCGAACTATTGTCTGGAATAACAACATCTTCTTCCTTAAGACCATTGGCTTCCTTGGCTATATCACCGTGCACGCGTAACATGTAGTGATAACCGTGAAGCGGAATAAAGAATTTTGGATGAATTTTACGATGAATCCAGGCAGTTTCATCACGATTGGCATGTCCGGATGAGTGAACATCAGCAATACGATAGTGAATAATTTTCGCACCTTGTCTTGAGAGATTGTCTTTTAGTTTTTGAACTGCTCTTTCATTGCCTGGGATAACCGATGATGAAAGCATGATGGTATCACGAGGGGTGATACGGATCTTGGTATGAGTTTTGTTTGACATGCGCATCATTGCAGCAAATTCATCACCCTGCGCGCCAGTCGCAAGGATGATAATTCTGTCTGGTGGATAACTCTCCATTGCCTCACTTGAGATCATTGTTTCTTCTTTGGCTTTCATTAGGCCCAGGTGCTTGCAGATCTCTATGTTTGACTTCATGCTTCTTCCTTCCACTACTACTTTTTTGCCGTATTTTTCTGCAAAGTCAATTATCCTAAGTAGGCGTTCTAGAAGAGAGGAGAAAGTTGCAATGATTAGTCTACCCTTAACATTTTTTATGATCTCTTCAATGTTTTTGTGTACAGCCTTTTCTGGAATTGAGAATCCCGGATTTTCGACATTAGTAGAATCAGCCATTAGAAGTAGCACTTTTTGTTCGCCGGTTGGCGAATTGAAAGCACGGTCGTATTCAGCTGTTTCTTCCTCTGTTGGTACACCGTCTACATGGTCAAGTTTCAAATCACCTGTATGGACTATCGATCCATATGGAGTTTGAACGATGATACCCATCGCATCAGGTATTGTATGAGTGACAGCAAAGAATTTGATTTTCAATTTCCCTAGAGTCAAAGTTTCTTCTTTTTCGACAACCTTAATATCTAGTTTTGGTACATGTTGAAATTCTTCTTGTCTTTTTTGGATGAGAATAGAAGTAAGAAGTCGAGTGTAAAGTGGAGGATTTCCAATTCTTGGCATGATATAAGGGATACCACCGATATGGTCCAAGTGTCCGTGCGTAATAAGAACAGCGCGAATCTTATTCTGTCTTTCTTCTAGGTATTTTGTATTTGGTAAAATATAATCGATTCCGGGAGTATTTTCGTCTTTGAATTGGAAGCCAATATCAATAACCACGATATCATCTCCACATTCTATAGCGGTCATGTTACGACCGATCTCTTCTACTCCTCCAAGAGGGATGATGCGGATAGAATCGGGAGCAAGTGGAGGGATCGTATCTTCACCCTTTGAATGAGTGAGCGAGCGAGCTATACTCGGTCTCCTGCCTCCGCCACGAGATTCTTTACGCATAACATTCATTCTTGCACCTGCAATATGCTTCAACATCTCAGGATGTTTCCTTATGCCTTTGCCTAGAACTATCCTATTATTATTTTGATGACTATTATTCATATTAATTTTTTACTTAGCGAACATTTTCCAAACTTTCTCTGTTGTGATAAACCAATCAGACACAGAATTCCATCGATCTGTTTGGGTACTTATATTTTTTAATTTAAAATCCGCATTCATATTTTTAAGGGAACTTGGTGTTAGATAAATAAAACTAGGTGAATACAAAAAGACTGCAGGTATGTCGGCTTTGATGATGGTGTCTAGTTCGGCGTATTTTGATTTCAATAAATCTTTATCATTGGTTGAGCGGATAGTATCGAGCAAGGAGTCAGCTTTACTATTGGTATAAAGTGAAACATTTAGGCCAGGGGAGTTTCTTTGGGAAGAATGCCAAAAGGCATAAAGATCACGATCTTTACCTATCTGCTGTCCAAAGAGTAGAGCGTCATATTTTCTAGGGCGAATGATGTTTTGATAAAGTTCTCCAGATTCAAATATCTTTACATTGACCTGTGCACCAAGTGCATTCCAGGTATCTCTCACAACGAAAGCGGTCTCCTTTAGATCTGGTGTGTCAGCTGTAAAAATATCAAATGACAATATCTGTAATACATTTTTTGAATTTTTCTTTTCATATATGCCGGATTGTGAATTTTTCTTCCAACCGGCTTTTTCTAATATGGAAGTGGCTAAGGCCATATTTGGACTTTCAACTTGAATTTTTTCTGCAGAATTCTCTATTTTTGGTAACGGTCCATACACCGGTATACCGTAACCATTTAAGATCTTTTGGGTTAGCATCTTTTTGTCGATAGATATATCTAGGGCTTGGCGAACGATTCTATCGGCTAATACTGGATTATTGCTCTGATTGAAGAAAACACCAAATATTCGTGAAAGTGGAGTTGATATTATCGAATATTTATCCTTGCAACTTGAATTTGATGTGCAATCTGAAAGGAATCCTGAAGCTTGTCTAGGTGAAGTAAAGACTAGGCTGTCGATTGCACCTTTTTCTATTGCTGATACAGCTTTGTCAGAATCAGGGAAGAATATAAAAGTGATGGAATCTATATATGGAGGACGAGGCTGGTGTTTCTTCCAAGATTTGACATTGATCTCCTCTGGAATACCATCGGCATCGCGTTTTATTGTATTAAACTTGTATGGTCCTGCGCCAATTGGTTTTACATTGTATTCACTAAATACAAATTGATCATCGTTTAGATCGTTCCAGATATGTTTTGGTATGATGCCTATAGTTGTATTATTAATAAATGGGCTATAAGGTTGTTTGAGGGTAAATCGTATCTCTTCGGAAGATATAACCGAAACGGTTACATTGTTCCAGTCAGCCCTTCTTGGGCTTTTGAGTGCAGGAGTTTGGACTTTCTGGATTGTAAAAGCGACATCCTCTGCGGTCAAAGGTCTATTGTCATGAAAGTAGACATTTGGACGAATCTTGAAGGTATATGTCAAACCGTCATCGGATATATCAAATGATTCCGCCAGATCGGTTGTCAGATTTTCTCCGTCATATTTCATAAGTCCAGAATAGATGAGAGAGGTGAGGTCACGGTCAACATCGGTGATCGATAATACTGGATTGATTGTATGGGGAAGACCGATTACTCCTTCTCGAAGTTCCCCTCCGTGTGTCGGGATTTCTATCATGAAAAAGTCATTGATCCTTTGGATCATAAACAAAGTAGAAATGATCACAATAATGACCAAAATACCAAAAATTGTCTTCTCAGTTATTGAGAACTTTTTGATAAGATCCAGTATTTTTGAGCCACTTTTCAAGCGAAACTCTTTTTGTGATTCGAAATTATTCACAGTTTAATATAAGTAAAAGAAATAAGATTATAAGTTTGGAATTACAGCAGACTGATGTTTTGTCACTATTAGACTAGATTGATAAGTGCCGAAATGGCAAATAGGATTGCAATCGCGATTGTTGTATTGAATAGGACTTTCTCGAATCCACGTCTTGTGTGGAATGCGGAACTAAAGTTGTCACTACCACCAAAGGCGCCACCTACTTGAGCACCAGTCTTTTGGATCAGGATAATGGCGACTAAAACCACTGACAGTATGATCTGAATGTAAGGCAATAGGGACTTCATTGATCAACATACTATCATATAGTCTATTTTTTGCAACTAATTATGAGAAAATTGGAATTATCAGAAAACGCTCTTCACAAACAAGTTTTTATGTATATAATTGTCTTTACATTATTAGTAATAATACATTCATATATGAAAGACATAAATAAAAAGATAGAGCCTCTGCAAGATCGAGTTCTTATTCGAGAAGATGAGGGAAACAAAGAAAAGAAAACTTCATCAGGTATTATTATTCCAATTACAGTAAATGAAGATAAAGGTAGCAAAAGAGGTGAGGTCGTTGCGGTTGGAAAGGGTAGATTCGAAGATGGAAAGGTTATTCCAATTGCCGTCAAAGTTGGAGAAACTGTCTTGTTTCAGTGGGGCGATAAGGTCAAGATTGGTGATGAAGAATATTATTTGGTTAAAGAGAGCGAAGTGTTGGCGATTATTAAGTAATTAATCAATGATCAATGCTCAATAACCCCTACTACGCTCACAGGGACTATCTCACTTTAAAAGATCTTTAGCCTTCAAACTGCTTATCCATAAACAATAACTGGTGTTGAGCTTCGCAGGGCAAGCAATCATCAATTAATATTATTCATTTTACACTACCCATTACCTACTATTAGCAATACTAACTATTAACATAAATATGGCAAAAATAATTTTATATAATGAATCTGCAAGAAAGACTTTAAAAGAGGGTGTCGATATTGTGGCCAATGCCGTCAAGATCACTATAGGTCCAAGAGGACGAAATGTAGTATTAGATAAAGGCTATGGATCTCCAACAGTCACAAACGATGGTGTTTCGATAGCAAAAGACATTGTTCTTAAGGATAAATTCCAAAATATGGGCGCTTCGATAGTAAAAGAAGTTGCTTCAAAGACAAACGAACTTGCTGGAGACGGTACAACTACCGCAACAATCCTCGTCCAATCAATCATAAATGAAGGAATGCGAGAGACTACCATGGGGGTCAACGCTATGGGTCTTCGGTCTGGTATCGAGACTGCTTCAAAAGACATTGTCTCCATCCTGAAAAAGATCGCAACACCGATCAAGACTGACGAAGAGATAAGACAAGTTGCTACGATATCTTCGGAATCTCTTGAATTGGGAGCAATCATTGCAGATACGATAAAGAAAGTCGGCAAAGATGGTGTAGTGACAGTAGAAGAATCCCAATCGACAAATCTAGAGTCAGAGATAGTAGAGGGTATAGAGTTTGATAAGGGTTATATCTCCGCCTACATGATCACCAACCCAGAGAGGATGGAAGCAGAATTCAATGATCCTGCTATCTTGATTACAGACAAAAAGATCTCAACTATAAAAGAGATCTTGCCGATGCTAGAACAGTTGGCAAAAACCGGTAAAAAAGATCTTGTTATCATCGCCGATGATGTTGACGGGGAAGCTTTAGCTACTTTTGTAGTCAACAAGATTCGTGGGACATTCAATGTCTTGGCCGTCAAAGCTCCGGGATATGGAGATAAGAAAAAAGAGATCCTTGAAGATATTGCGGTTACAGTTGGAGCAACAGTCATTACGGAAGATGTTGGTATAAAATTTGAAAATGCTTCGATTAGTGCTTTGGGCAAGGCGCGCAAAGTTATCTCTACGAAAGACAATACAGTCATTGTTGGAGGCAAAGGAAAAAAGAGTGAGATCGTCTCTAGAGTTGAACAGTTGAAGAAGCAAAGAGCACAATTGGATTCAAAATATGAAATAGAAAAGATCGATGAGAGAATAGCAAAATTATCTGGCGGAGTTGCTGTCATTCGAGTCGGAGCAGCGACAGAAACCGAGATGAAATATTTGAAACTAAAGATAGAGGATGCTGTAAATGCAACCAAAGCCGCAATCGAAGAGGGTATAGTCGCTGGTGGGGGAGTCGCTTTGATCAGGGTAGCAAATGAGATCGAGAAATTGTTATCGACAAAAAAGAACTTAACCAAAGAACAAGAGGCTGGTTATAAGATAGTAATAAGAGCGCTTTCGGCACCAGCTAGACAGATTGCAATTAATGCTGGGAAGGAAGACGGATCTGTCATTGTTGATAGGATCAAAAATGGCAAAGGGAATATAGGTTACGATGCTCTTGCGGATGTTATGGTTCCAGATATGATCTCAATAGGTATCGTTGATCCAGTAAAAGTCACCAGACTTGGTGTAGAAAATGCTTGTTCGGCCGCATCAATCCTGCTTACAACTGAAGTAGCAATAGCCGACGAACCAGAAGAAAAAGTTGCCTCTGCACAAAACAATCAAGATATGGGATACTAAATAAATGAAGTCATTCCTATTTGTAATATTTGTTTTGATCGTATTGTCAGCATTTGGTTTTGTTGGTTATGTCGCTTTCGATTACATCAAAGACAAAAATTCTTTGCAATTTGATCCGATTGTGATTGATGATATAGAAAAACCCGATACAACATCTTCATCAACTGTAAGAGTAATCGTCTCTAGTGCGGATCGTTCTAACTGGAAGAAATATTCCAATCAAGAATTTGGTTACGAATTAGAATATCCATCTGATCTCATTCTCAATCAGGCCGATTCCTCTTTACTCTTGGCTTTTCCAAAGAAAATTTATTTTAGTTGGCCACTATTGGATGATGCTAAGGTTGTAGTATCAGCTAGTTCTACTTGTTTAGTTGATAAGACACTTGTCGACGAGCGAGTATCAACTAGTACGGTGGTTGTCGGAGATAGGATAATCGAATTGGGGGAAATTTCCGATATTGGTGCTGGTAATATTCACAAGACAATGATTTTTAGTATGAACGGCGGGAGTATTTGTCACAATTTGACTTTTGATTCCAAAGGAGCAAATGGTGCAGGGCTATTCGTCGGCGATTCTTCTGTCCGGGAAAAATATGACCAAGAACATAAGGTTAATTATGATAGGGTAATTGATATAGTATACGGTATCCTAGAAAGCTTTGTTGTATCAAGGTAATACGAGTGATTATTGTTCAATCTTTTGAATTTACAATAGTTTATGCTATATTGATCAAAATGTTAGCAATATTAATAAATTAATTTTATGAAGAAATCAACACTTTGGATACTTATTGTTCTAGTAATAGTCATTATAGTGATAGTCTTGTCTGGTAATAAATCTGATAAAACACCAAAACCAGGTGAAAATTTGGTAAACGATCCTACAGCAACCGTGGTCCCTGTACCTGTGGCGGATACAACAAAAGTTTCTGCTAAGATTTCAAAGTATGAAAATGCAGAACTAGGTTTTTCAGTACAATATCCTCAAGTCTGGGAAGCAAATAATTCTGATGTTGGCGTAGACTTTATTGCCCCTATAGATAAAAATCAAGTAATGACAGTAGCAAAACTTCAGTCTACTGTTAGAGTTGCAACTGGCAAGTGTGCGTTTCCTCCAGTAGCCACGATCAAAGAGCGAGGCACAATCACAGTCGGCAAATCTTCCCTAAACATGATTTCTATGTCAAACACGGTTCAAGGTCGCAACTATTTTGACAGAATGTACTCCTTACAAAATGAAAATGTTTGCTATATGTTCCATTTCTCCTCGATCACTCTGTCTCCAGAGAGCAAAGGTTTGACAGGTTCAAATGTCACACAAGCAAAGAATAACAATCAAGCTCTCATTAATACTGCAGATACCGACTTTACAAACATGGTAAAATCTTTTACTTTCGTCCAAGGTCCAGCAGGACAGGATGAGACAAAGATTGCTCCAGTAAAAAAATAATCAAATGAAGAAAATTGTAATATTAATATTGGTTATAGTTGTACTTTTGGGATTGTACACCGTTTCAACTTATAACGGCTTGGTTGGTCTAAATATCACGGCTGATACCCAATGGAAACAAGTAGAGTCTCAGTACCAAAGACGCTTTGACCTCATCCCAAATGTTGTTGAGTCTGTAAAAGGAGTAATGAAACAAGAACAAGAAGTTTTTGGTGCTATAGCAGAAGCTAGGACAAAATATTCTGGCGCTACAACCGCAAATGAAAAAGCTGCTGCTGCTGGTCAAGTAGAAAACGCTTTGGGTAGGCTTTTGGTTATTGCTGAAAATTACCCACAACTCAAATCTTCAGATACAGCTCAGTCTTTGATTGCAGAATTGTCTGGTACAGAAAATCGCATAAGTGTAGAAAGAATGAGATTTAATGACTCGGTCAAATCTTACAATCTAAAAGTGATGAGATTTCCTAGTTCTATGATTGCTAGTATCTTTGGTTTCGATGAGCGTGCATATTTTGAAGCAACCAAAGGCGCAGAAGTTGCTCCGCAAGTCAAATTCTAAGAGTTAAACATTGAGTCTATAGGAATTAGTAGTCAATTTATAGGATTGTCTTATATCTATCGTTACTTTCTCTGGTCAAGTATTCACAAATGAAAAAGTATATACCAATCATTTTTTCCCTAGTCATTTTGCCGATAATTGCATTTGCTTACACAAGCCCTGGTAAACCACAGGGCTTTGTGAGTGATTATGCAAAGGTTATCTCTTCTACAGCTGTATCTTCGATCGAAAATCAGCTTCAGTCTTTGAAAAATCTGACGGGTGTAGAAGTTGCGGTGGTGACAATACCCTCTCTTCAAAATGAGACTATCGAGACATATGCAGAAAAACTGTTTCGGGAATGGGGAATAGGGACAAAGGGGAAAGATAACGGGCTTTTAATTCTCGTGGCACCAAATGATCGCATGGTCAAGATTGAGGTTGGATACGGGTTAGAGGGTGTCATTCCGGATTCTATTGCGGATGGCATCATTCGAAAAGAAATGTTGCCACAGTTTAAGTTGGGGGATTATTCTATGGGTATAAGCAGTGCGGTAAATGTGATCGTTGGGATTATAAACAACACTACAGACAAAAGTATTTATTCTGATGTTCCGAAAAAATCTGGTTCTGGAGTAAATATTGAATTTGTTATTTTTTTCTTGTTTATAGTTGCCAACATTCTTGCTCAATACCTAAGTAAAACCAAATCATGGTGGTTAGGCGGTCTCATCGGTGCTGGTATAGGCTTAATCATAAGTTTATTTATTGGCTTTTTATTCTACGGACTTGGTGCTATCATCTTGCTTGCTATTGTAGGTTTGATTTTTGATTATTTTGTTTCAAAGATCGGCCCTCGTGGTCCCGGTGGTCATGGCGGTATCTGGTTTGGTGGCGGTGGACACGGCAGTAGTGGAGGCTTCGGCGGATTTGGTGGTGGTATGTCGGGAGGTGGTGGTGCGAGTGGGAGATGGTGAGTAGTGTAAAGTTAAAAGTGCAAAGTGAGTAGTTTGAAACGCAGGGCAAGCAATTAACAATAACCAATTACAAAAAGGAGGGTTCGCATAGTGGTCTAGTGCGCATCCCTGGAAAGGATGTATGTCCGAAAGGGCATCGAGAGTTCGAATCTCTCACCCTCCGCAATGATTCGCAAGAAGGCATGTTATGCCCGAATTTACCTGTAAATATCGTGATTGCCGATTTTCAAAAAGTGAACGGTATCTTTTTTATCATATTCGAAGACAATTCTAAATTTGGTATCTATACTGAAAGAAAAGAATCCAACAAGACGACCGTTTAGCTTATGAGTATTTAGTGATGGATGTCTTGGGTTCAATTTGAAGACTTCAATCTTTTTCTCCGCAACCGATTGTATCTTGTTGTCCAAAGCTTCAAATTGTCTTAAGAATTTTTCAGAAAAAATGATCTTAAGCATTTCTTCTTTTATCTATGATCTCTTGTAAATTGCCGGAGTATGATAATCCCTGTCTTATTTGTTCTTTTGCTTCTAAAATATCATTTATTTCTATTTGCTCCCTCATCTTGCGAACAGCTTTTCTCACTGCTTGAGCGCGATTCTCTGCTTCACCGGATGCTATAAATGCGTCTATAAAATCGAGCAAATCTTGTGGCATTGGTATTGATAGGGTATTCATATTGTGTATTTAATGTATATGATGATATCATACATCATCATATACCATAAGTCAATGAATCCAATACGGAAGTTCCAGCCAACCTACTTACTTTTGAGAATTGTGCAAAATGAATATTCAAAAACGAATATCTAAGTTAATATATGAGAATGAATAATAGAAGCGAACTATACGCAGGGATAATTTGGATTACTTCAGCAATTGCGCTTGCGATTTATGGAGTACTACTTTTTCTTAATTCCGAAATTCCTGGCATGGGGGAATTAGTGAATTTTATTTCAGGTATCGATAGCAAGTATATTTATTTAGCAGCATTTATCTCTATTTTTATTGAAGGTTTATATTTTGTTGGAAGCTTTTTTCCTGGAGCAAGTTTAGTAATAATTATGGCAATCATATCAGGAACGAATGGTACCCTTACTTTTATTATTACACTGTCCCTGATTTTTATTGGTTGGAGTATCGCAGGTTTTCTAAATATTTTTCTTGCAAATATATACAGAGAAAGAATTATAAGACTAAAGCATTCAGAGGATTATTTCGTTAAGGATCGAACCCTGACCACTTGGTTCCCAGCTTTTAGATCTAGTTATGAGGTGGCACAGGTAATTGAAGGTGGTCACCCAATAAAGATTTTCTTATCCTCTTTAAGAGTAAGATTCTGGTCTACACTCTTTGTAGGAGGGCTAGCCCTAATTGTTCCTCTCTTGATTGACATTAAAAGTTCATCGGATCATGAAAGTTTTTTGATTATTTTGGTAGTCTTTGGCATCAGTCTTACTGTAGGTTTTAGGAAAGTCAAACGATATTTTTCAGCAAGGAAATTAAATATTTCTACGCATTCACAAAACTAACCCCAAACAATCTCCCCCAACCCCTTCTTTTTTAGATATTCATTTGTCTTACTAAAATGTTTGCAACCAAAGAAGCCGTTATGTGCAGAGAATGGTGATGGGTGTTGCGCTTCCAGAACCAAATGTCTGTTTTTGTCTATGACAGCTCCTTTTTTCTTGGCATAATTTCCCCAAAGCATAAATACCAATCCAGAACGATTTTCCGACAGTTTTTCGATCACAGCATCCGTAAATTCTTCCCAACCTTTGCCTTGATGAGATCCGGGAGAATTTGCGCTTACTGTCAATGTAGCATTTAAGAGCAAGACACCCTGTATTGCCAATCTAGAAAGATCTCCGCCTTGGGCATACAATTTTTCCAATTCTAGACCAAGATCATCTGATATTTCCTTATAAATGTTTTTTAGTGAAGGTGGTAAATTGATACCACTTGAGACCGCAAAACATAAACCGTTTGCTTGGTTGTGACCATGATAGGGATCTTGCCCGATTATTACGACTTTGACTTTATCGAAAGGGCAGAGCTCGAAAGCTCTAAAGATGTTTTTTGGTAAGGGATATGTTTTTCCACTCAAATATTCTTTGCGTACAAAACGAGAAAGCTCTTTGAAATATGGTTTATCGAACTCATCTGACAGAATATTACTCCATGATTCTTCTATCTTTATCATGTACATATATTAGCAGAGTTATTGTTAAAATAAATTCTGTTCGAAGATCATCTGTCGTGCTATTATTGAGCAGCAGATTAATCGGATTGAACTGATTTGAATATAAGAAATGAATTATAATAATCTAAAAATTCTTGTTAAGAGTCTCGACATAAGAGCATTGGAGAAGACAATTACTTGGCGAATAGTAGCCACGATCATTACAGGAGTAATTGTCTATTTATATACAGGTCAACTTGTCAAAAGTGGAAAGATCACTTTGGTTGTAGCTATATTTTTAACCATAGGCTATTATATTCACGAAAGATTGTGGCAAAGGAGAGATGGCTGAGTGGTTTAAGGCAGCGGTTTACTAAACCGCCGTTCCCTAACGGGAACCGTGGGTTCGAATCCCACTCTCTCCGCCAAAATTGGAAATCGGAATCGGAAGCCGAAATGGGGTCGGCACGAAGTGCCGACACAAATGTAT
>CAYMXR010000013.1:0-21996 GCA_964394505.1 uncultured Candidatus Saccharibacteria bacterium
CCCTTATACCCCACATGCCACGTATCAATGTCTTCGAGTTGCCTATTATCCTTGTAGTCATAAATTGTGACTACCGTTGGTTTCTTTCCCTTGATCTTGAACGCCCACTCAAAGCGAGTCTTTTGGTCTGATGATCTCCACTCATCATCTCGGGTCCGATCATTAGGAAAGCTGAAAAGCGCGAACATATGCTCGTAATCAGCTTGGAGATATCCAACGAAGCTCGTACCATTCACGTCTTTCGCTTGCGCTTTTACAAATGTTTTCATCGCACGACGAACATACCGGAACATTTCGAAGAAGTCTAGCTCTTGAATTCAACTGAAAAAGGATACATTCCCATTCCGCAGGAACCCACAAGTTTACCAACTGATTGAGTTCCGACATCAATATCTGTAGATCCTGTTTGAGGAAGAGATTTGAAGATGTTCAAACTTGGAATCCTAATGGACGATGAACAATCAAATGTTCCACTGGTTTCGAATCTTATTATTGTTGGTATGCCCGCTTTGGCTACACTATTTCTCGGCTGATAACCACCACGCGCTGTAATCTCGATTATTTGTTTACCATCTACAATGCTGACATTGTTGGCATTCGCTGTAGAATTTGTACCACCACTGTTATTTGCGAGCATGAAAGCCCCGCCGATGAGAACGATTGCAATTATTATTGATATTACGGTTGCTTTCATAAATATGATTATACTAAAAATTAAATATTGGAGGTAAGATTCCGATCACCACCAAGCTATTAATGAGATTGAATATTGCGAACATAATGACTATCAATCCAGCGGTTTTGAAGAAGATTCCAGCCTTTGAGCTTTTCTGAATACTGAATGAACTGAAGCTAATAAGAGCTAGGACCGGTAATGTGCCGAGCGCAAATGCAAGCATGGTGAGCCCGCCCTCCAGGAAACTTCCTGTTGTGAGTGTATAAAGTTGCATTGATTGAGTGAATCCGCATGGCAAGAAGAATGTTGCGATACCGACAAGAAGCGGAGTAAGTGTATGATTGAATCTTGAAACACCGTGGGCATGTTTTGCAATAAACTTTGGCATCGAAGGCTGAAGTTTTTTAGCCCAATGGAATGTATCAAGAAGATTAATACCGAGAATAAGCATAACTATTCCAATAATTAGACCCAGTATAAATGTTGCGGAAGTGTTTAATGTAAATGCTGATCCAATTGCGCCAATAACACCACCGAGAATGAAAAAAGAAACTATTCTCCCAATATGGAACATGAGCTGAGGTCTTACCTTATCTCCCTCTTTAGCAAATGTAGCTGACATTGAGAGAACTAAACCACCAACAACCGCCATACATGTCGAAAGTGATGCAATAACACCAATCACAAATGCTGTGCCATAAGTTACGTTTCCCGCACTGACAAGATTTACGATTCCCATTTTCTGCAACATAACAAAGAGTACGGCAAAACCCAGAGCTATGGGTATCGCAATCTTAAAGTCTGACCATTTCTTGTCATGAACTTGTTTTTCAACTGATACAGTATATCCGTGTGATTTGAGTGGTATCGTAAGTTCTGTAGCGATCTGTTCTGGTGTTTTATTTCCAAAATCACCAATAACTTCTACCGAATGATTGTTGAGACTCGACTTAACATGAGTGATATTTGGCAGATCGCCAAGCTCGCTCTCTATCATAAGCACACATGCATTGCAGTGCATGCCGTGAACGTGGAAGGTGTATTTTTGTGTTTGTATGTTCATAGTAATTATAATTTTTTAGCCTTAATACGAAGTGAATTTGATACAACCGATACCGACGACATAGCCATGGCAAAGCCTGCGAATATTGGGTTTAGCAACCAACCGAAGAGTGGGTAAAACAAACCGGCGGCAAGTGGAATGCCAATAATATTGTAGATAAAGGCCCAGAAAAGATTTTGTTTAATCCCTCGCATAGTTATCTTTGAGAGATTAATAGCCTTTACCAGTTTTGAGATATCACCATGAAGAAGCGTTATGCCTGCTGATTCTATCGCCACATCAGTTCCAGTACCCATAGCAATACCAACATTGGCTTGTGCGAGCGCTGGTGCATCATTCACACCATCACCAGCCATGGCCACGATTTTACCTTGTGCTTGTAACGCCTTAATTTTGTCCATTTTGTCTTGTGGCAAAACATGAGCAATCACTTCGTCTATACCAACTTGCGAGGCTATGTATTTTGCAGTTTTCTCTTCGTCACCTGTAAGCATAACTACTTTTATTCCGAGCTTGTGCAAACTCGCCACTGCGTCTTTTGATTCTTTCTTCACTTCATCTGCGACCATAACAAATCCAAGAAAGTTGTCTTTGGTACTTATAAGAACGGGTGTCTTCCCTTGAGAGGTATACTGGTCTAACTGGTTTTGATTGAAAGAAATTTTAAGTTCACTCATCAATTGAGCATTTCCAATAAAATACTCTGTACCATCCACAACACCTTTCAGACCCTTACCTTGAATAATTGAAAAGCTTAATGCTTTCGCTAAAGTTATATTTTTGTCATGAGCATATTGAGTAACTGCATGTGCAATCGGGTGCTCAGATTTACTTTCGAGCGACGCAATAATGCGGATGAAATCATCATTACTCAATTTGGATTCATTATGAATATCAACAACTGTTGGCTTGCCTAGCGTAATAGTGCCTGTTTTGTCCACCACAACGGTATCTACCTTATGTAAGTGTTCAAGTGACGCTGCATCTTTGATAAGAATTCCATTTCGAGCGCCTTTACCAACACCAACAATAATGGCGGTAGGAGTTGCAAGACCAAGAGCACAAGGACAAGCAATGACGAGGACGCTTACAAAAGACAAAATACCCAGAGACACAGATTGAGAAAAACCGATGAATTGAGATCCGACTGCAAGCCAGACGATGAGAGAAACGAGAGCAATAATGAGCACAATAGGAACAAATATGCCCGATATCTTATCTGCAAGAGCCTCAATAGGCGCTTTGCTGCCTTGTGCATCTTCAACCATTTTTATAATTTGAGACAACAGAGTTTCTTTACCAACCTTTTTAGCTTCGAATATAAATGAGCCGCTAGTATTAATCGTTCCAGCAACAACACTATCACCAATCTTTTTTTCAACGGCAATCGGTTCACCAGTGACCATTGATTCATCAACAAATGAACTACCCTCGAGGACTAGTCCATCAACCGGGATTTTACTACCCGGCTTTATAATAATTCTGTCACCGTGAACAACTTCATCAATTTTTACTTCCACCTCTTTGCCATTACGAATAACTAAGGCTGTTTTTGCTTGAAGATTCAGTAATTTTTCAATAGCATCTCCAGTTTTCTTCTTCGATCGTGCTTCTAGATATTTGCCTAATGTTATAAAACCGATGACAACAATTGTTACGTCAAAATAGGTATACTCAGGTACGCGCAATAAAGTCCCCAAGGATGGCAAAAGTGTTATAAGGATACTGTAGGTATAAGCAACAAGCGTACCGAGGCCAATGAGGGTGTCCATGTTCGCAACACGATGTCTTATGAATCTTGTTACGCCAAGCAAATACGGTTTGCCAACCCAAAATAAAGCTACGGTTGCCATAACCATTGAAATGGTATTAAAAAGCGCCATCGGAATTGGCAAACTTGGCATCCATGCAGTTGTTCGTGCAAGAATGTCCCACATCATAAGAGCAAACACTGTGATTGTGACTGGGATAATAAATGAAGTCTTATTTCTAAGTTCATCCAGTTCATCTGCTTTCATGAGAGCATGATCATGTCCACTATTAGCCTGATTATTTTCCGAGACAAAAGAGTATCCGAGCTTACTTATCTCATCATTCATTGAGTCAATCGATATGTGAGCGTCATCATAATCGATCTTAGCTTTTTCATTTCCATAATTTACCGAGACCGATTTAACATGAGGCATTGCACTGAGCTTCTTGGTAATGATTGAAGCACAACTAGCACAATGCATTCCTTTAACTTTTAAAATTTGTGTAGTCATGATTATTAAATGTTGTACCAAGTACTTCTAAGACCTTTGAGGGTTTGCAGGCCATTTGAAAGAAATGCCTCGACCGCATTAGCATTATCCAATACCTGAGCTCGACTAGATTTTAGTCGTGTCTCTTTTGTCATAACAATACCAGCCTCATGGTGAGCTATGATCGCGTTGAGAAAACGTAAATCAAATGTCTCTCCTGCTGGACCTAGATTCGCCACAATCGGATCTCTCACGCTTTTAGTATCTCCATACCAATCCTTTTTCCATGAATAAAGTTCAGCGATAGCTTTTGGCTCATCTGCAAGAATATTCTGTGCCAAAGTCTTCATTTCTGGACGTGTAGTATTTTTAGCCAACTGTTCAGCAAGAAGCATGGCACCTCTATGGTGAGAAATCATGGCATTTACATATCGAAGATCAAAAGTTCTGTCAGCCTGGCCAAGACTCATAGTATTTTTATCATACATCGATACTTTATAATCAGGAGTTATATAATATCCAAAAGCAACGCCCAATATTGCGCCAACAACTACTAAACCTAATGCTAAATATATTGATATCTTCATATTATTTTCTTTTTAATTTATAAACCTTAAGAACTTCACCTTTTGCCTTATCAACTTGACCAGAAGACATCTGATGATGAACACAGTGACCTAAATGATTCTCCATTAATACATCCTCAACAGAGGACAAACTCTGCTTAACCGCCGATGTTTGAGTGATAACATCAATGCAATAAGTATCATTCTCGACTAATTTTTGTAAACCGCGAACCTGCCCCTCAATTCGCTTGAGTTGCTTAATAATTTTCTCTTTTCCTTTTTCATCTATGTATTTCATAAACAATAGTATATACCCCCTAGGGGTATATGTCAACCATACAATGTTCAAAGAACGAAAAAGCCGAGCTACCCCACACTTAGGCTCACTATATTGGAAAATCTGCTAAAAAAGAGTAAATTAAGGGAATATTACTATTACCATAAAATGAAAGCTGGGGAAAAATTACAATTAATCAAAGATTTGATACATGAAAGAGCTCAGATAAGCCCGGCTGGTATTTTAAAGTTTCAACTCAAAGACCAACCTTCATTCCCTGCAAACGAACAGATACTCGTTCTGAAAAAACTTGAACAAGAGAATCTCATCAAGGACCTTAATGTTATTGGTAAGGCGGTCAGTTTCTGGGTCATCAGCACTTTTGGTGATCATGTAAGGGTAAGCAAGCCGGACACTGATCTTATCTCTATCACCATCGGAACCAACACTCTTTCTATCGATAAAGTTACTGCTACGGTCCGTTTGAATACTGTTCAAGCTATTTTAAATCCAAAGAGCCAGGAGTTTGCGACTCTTCTCAAACTAGCCACAGCTAAAAATAATCAGGTGACCTATGCAGACATTCTCGATACATCTGTTTCAAAAACTACCAAGCGCAATCTCACTTTTGTCATACGCAACATCAAAGAGGCACTCGGTATATTGCCCGCAAAGAAAGCTAAAAATAAGGACATCATCAAAAACATCAAGGGTGTTGGCTATAAACTTGCGCCATGATTTTCCTTGGGTCACATTGAACCCACATTAAACCCATAATCGTTCCGTCCATTTCTTTCTCTCGGACGAATACAGTCAAAGCACAATGCTTTGGCTTTTTGTTTAGAGCATTCATTACCAATTAATTCGATTACCTATGATCAAAAAGAAAACCAGATGGTCACCGGAAGATTCCGATCCATCAGATGTCTTTACGACATACGACTTGGGCTGTGCCAGCTTTTTGCTGTGCCTCGGATTCAAACTTGAATCTCTGGACCGCGACAATCCTCGCAAAGCCTTGTTTATGTTTAAGCGTGAGCCTCGTATCGAGGAGTACGCCAATAAATACTTCACTGACGAGGTCGAGGTGAAGGCTCGTTCTATGTTCGACAGCATTAAAGCTCTGAAGAACAAGCTTTATTCGGAATAGTCATGTTGCTTTTGGACGCTGACATCAAGAAATTCCAAGAGCTCTACAAGGCTCGTTTCGGAGTGGATATAAGCAAAGATGAGGCACTTGCAAAAGGGACTCAGCTTTTGCGATTGATGGAACTCGTCTATAAGCCGATGACCAAAGAAGAGCACGAATTTATTCATAAGCGACGACTCGAAACACTTCCATTACTAACACATAAATTACAAAACAATGAACCTACAGTCACTTACAATCAAAGAGGAACTCGACAAGATCAAGGACCGCATCACTCCACCGGAACCGATCACTCTCGATCAGGTCCGGGAAGTATTGGACCTCACTATCAAGAAGGATGACGGTAATAAAATTATCACCTTTCTTGCTATGCTTGCGGCCTATACCGACAATGCACAATTCAATATCAGCTTTAATGCCCCATCGTCTTCTGGTAAAAGTTTTATCCCATTGGAAATCTCTCACCTCTTTCCGCAGGAAGATGTGATGAAACTTGCTGGTGCATCGCCAACTTCATTTCTCCATGAGACTGGCGTGTACAAAAAAGAAACGAATGAGCACTTCATCGATCTATCAAGAAAGATCATCATCTTTCTTGATATGCCACATGCGACACTTCTCACCAAACTGCGATCACTCCTATCTCACGATGAGAAAGAAACGAGACATAAGATAACTGATAAGACTCAGAAGGGCGGGACCAAAACAAAGACAGCTGTTGTAAGAGGCTTTCCTTCGGTCATATTCTGCTCGGCCAATGCCAAAATGGACCAGCAAGAGATGACTCGCTTTCTACTCCTCAGTCCTGAGATAAATCAGGAGAAAATCTTTGCCGGTATTCACCAATCCTCTCGTAAAGAGTCCGACAAAAAGAAATACTATAAAGAGCTCAATGAGAACCCTCTCCGTAAGGCTCTTATAAAACGCATTCAAGCTATAAAGGCCGAGGGTATCGATGAGATCATTATCGAGAATGAGAAAATGGTCCAAGACAGATTCCTGGCTCACATTAAAAATCCGCAACCGAGAAATCAACGCGATATCAAACGTATTTATTCCATCATAAAGTCCGTCACCCTTCTCAATGTTTGGCATCGTAAGCGTGAAGGTTCAACGGTGTATGCTTCCGAACTTGATATTGATACCGGTTTTGAAATTTGGGACAAGATATCACTCTTTCAAGAGCTTGAAATCTCTCCTTATCTCTACGAGTTCTACCAGCAGATTATTATGCCTCTGTGGAATCGGGACCAAGTTGATGAATTCGGTGATCCTGTACCCGAAGAAAAGAAAGTCGGTGTAAGTCGACAAGACATGCTCAAACAATACGCTCACGTCTATGGTGGCAATCTGGGCATGTTCAGACTTCGTTATGATTATCTACCAAACATCGAATCAGCTGGCCTTATCTTTCAAGAGCCGGACCCGAATGATCGCCGACAACTCCTGACATACCCTACGACAGCCATTAGAAAGCTTGAGCAAACTGAAAAAATAAATAGTGCGTACGAGTCGGGGGTAGAGATTGCAAAAGCTGAAGATGAGATAAAAGCCGACGATGTTCCCTTTTAAAGGACTTGCAATTAGCCCACGAAGAAGCTAATACAGCAACATCCTTTATTAATTAACATTACCCACTTATGGCTACAAATGTTGAATATTTCATGTATGCTCGCAAGTCTTCTGAATCAGAGGACCGACAAGAGCAATCAATCGAGGATCAGGTTAATAGGCTCAAAGAGCGAGCCAACTCTCTTGGTATTTCAATCAAAGAAATACTGACCGAGGCAAAATCGGCCAAGCAACCCGGGCGACCAATCTTTAATGATATGCTTCGGCGTATTGAAAAAGGTGAAGCAAAAGGAATTCTTTGCTGGCAGATCAATCGCCTCGCACGCAATCCTATCGATAGCGGAAAGCTAAGCTGGATGCTTCAGAAAGGAATCATCCAATCTATCCAGACAATGGAACGAGAATATTTGCCGGATGATAACGTCCTGCTTTTTAGTGTTGAGAGCGGAATGGCGAATCAATTCATTATCGAACTACGCAAGAATACCAAGCGAGGCATGCATGGTAAAGCAGAGCGTGGGTGGTTCCCTTCAAAGGCACCGGCTGGATATATTAACGAACGCCTTGAACATACAATCCTTCCTGATCCAGAGCGTTTCCATTTGGTCCGTAAAATGTGGGACCTCATGCTCACCGGTAGTTACACTCCGAAAAAGATTGCGGAGATAGCGAGCAAAGAGTGGGGCTATCGGTCCCTTAAGAGTAAGCACAGTGGCGGAGTTGAGATGGCACCGAGTGTGATTTACAAAATGTTCAATAATATTTTCTACACCGGCAACTTCCATTGGGGTAAGAAAATCTACAAAGGCAATCATAAACCTATGATCACTCTTGAGGAGTTCGATCGAGTCCAAGCTATTTTCGATAGAACGGGTAAGCCGCGAGCAAAGACACATGAGTTTGCCTTCACAGGGCTTATTCGTTGTGGTCTATGCGGTTCAATGTATACAGCTACAGAAAGAATAAAAATGGTAAAGAAGACAGGCCAGATGAAAAATTATTCTTACTATCATTGTGGTGGTAACAAGAAAAACTCAACATGTACAAAAAGAAACCCTATTACCCTTTCTGATCTCGAACAGCAGATTGAACTTTTACTCGAGGAGTACACCATCCTTCCTGAATTCCAGACCTGGGCTATTGAGGCTTTGAATCGCAATAATGACAAAGAAATTGAGGACCGTACCAAAATCTATGAGATGCAACATAAGACTGTTGTTGAGTCGCAGACTGAGCTCGATAATCTAACCAAAATGCGTTATCGCGACCTTATAGACGATGAGACCTTCGTCAAAGAGCGCGACATCTTGAAGGATAAGATTGCTCGCTTACAAGCGAAACTCCGAGAAACCGAGGGTCGTGCTTCGAAGTGGCTGGACCTTACGGAGCAGGTATTCAGCTTCGCATGTTTTGCCCGGAAGGAGTTTGTTATGGGCAATCTCCAGCGAAAGCGCGAGATATTCTCGGCACTCGGCCAAAACTTCTACATCAAAAACGGCAAAGTCTTCATTACAGCCAACGAATGGTTCCAGCCAATCAAAGAAGCATACCCTGAATTCAGGGCTGAATTTGAGAGGTTAGGACTGAGAGAATACAGTTCTGTTGAGGCGCGAAATGTCGCTTTTCAACAACTGATTCTCGAATGGGGTGCCTAGAGAGGATCGAACTCTCGACGCCGGTTCCACAAACCGGGGTTTTACCACTAAACTATAGGCACCATGTACTTACCTTCGTTTTAATATCTCATTCATAAATCGGTACTTATAAACACTATCATGATGTACGAGGTGATGGCAATTATGACAAACCCATGCCAGATTCACAACATCATTATTTAGATGATTTTCGTCAATATGATGAACAGCCAAAACTCTTTGATCATCAGTTTCACAAAGCGTACATTTCTTAGGAACCCCATGGCGTGTAAGCACGCTTTTATAAGCACTTCTCCCAGTCTTCCAATTTGCATGCTTTGAACCAATAAATTCACTATTTCTCCACTTTGTCTGACAAGATTTACTACAAAATAACTTTCCGCTTTTTGATCGTCTCAGCTGTTTTAACTGTTTATATTTTTCTTCCCCACACACATCACACTTTATGATTTTACCTTTTCTGTTACCAACATACTTGCACGCCAACGAACAATACTTGCCATATCCTCTTTTTAACCAAGATGATTTGGCCTTAAATTCTTTATTACATTGTTTGCATAATACTATTGGCACCGTTCAATTGTATTCCTGAAAAATAAAACTGTAAATAACTCATCACCCTAATAACTCGGCGCTACCTCCTTTATACCAGATTTATGGTTAGTTAGTCGAGCGAGAGCATAGAACAACGATGATAGGCGATTCATGAAAGCCAAAGTGTTCGGACCAACAGAAATACTATTTTCCTCTTCCGCTTTGACTAATCTACGCTCGGCTTTGCGTGCAAGTGTCCGAGATATATCCAAAAGTGATGCTAATTCTGTGCCCCCAGAGATAAAAAAAGTTTTTATTGGTGGTAATTCTTTTTCTATGCCATCAATCCAAACCTCCATCTCCACCACCTTACTCTGTTCTACCTTCTTATCCGATCCGGCCACCTCGGCTTGAATAATAAACAAACTATTTTGGATCCAAAAGATTATTTCTGCCAATGATTTGCCCTCTACACCATAAGTCACATCACTAGCTTTAACTTTTATTAAACCCAAAAAGGAATTGAGTTCATCTAGTACGCCGAGAGATTCTGTTCTGCAAGAACTTTTGGGAACGCGTTCTTTGGACTTTGAATCAAAGTATTTGGTTGTACCATCATCTCCTTTACGGGTATATAACATAATTAAAGTGTATAAGATTTATAATACTTCCCTTTTTACCATTTCCAAACTTTTTTCACACAATTCTTTGGCTCGCGCGGTACTATTTGCTTCGGTATAGACTCGAAGCTCCGGAGCATTGCCAGATGGTCTTATGTGGACCACTTCACTATTTTCAAAAATAATCCTTACCCCGTCGATCATCTCAAATCTCGAGATTTTTCCAGAAATATTTCCAAATAATCTTTCGGCATTATTTTTATCTAGGTGATTATCGCCCGTTTTGAAATTATTACTAATAAATTCCAAGCTTTTATCAGTCGGCATATTCTCTATCCTTTCGCTATAGGTAAACCTAGCAGGCAATTCTTTTATCAAATCAGAGATAGATTTACCAGCAGTAAATGCTTTTGCCAGAATGCTCAAAATTGGTAAAAACGAATCTCTTGAAGACAAAGGTTCAAGCATGCTTTCGTTTTGCGCGATTTTTGAGGCTAACAAAAATCCACCATTTGATTCGTAACCCACTACTCTTGAATATTTACTAGTCAAGTTTATCATCTCTGCGACTACATAAGGTGAGCCGATCTTGGTTCTACTTATATGTTTGAACAATTTACTTTCTTCCAAGGCACTATTGGCGCTCGCTGTTGTAACAACTGCATCCGCTTTCAAATAATCGGCAACGACAATTCCCAGAACATCCCCTCTTACAAATTCTCCGTTCTCATCACATACGAGCGGTCTATCGCTGTCGCCATCAGTAGAGACTAATGCATCGCATTTATGTTCTTTGGCCAATCTCTGAAACATCTCCAACTTATCCAGATCTATAGCTTCGGTATCAAGTGGTATAAAAGTATCTGATCGTCCAACAACTGCGACCTCAGCACCAAATTCTCTTAATAGATCTTCAAGCATATCTCTTCCTACTGCAGAATGCTCATAAACTACAATCTTTTTGCCCAGTAAGAAATTTTGAGCAAAAAAATCTATGTATCTTTTTTGGAATAATTCAATCACCTCTTTTTCGTAACTGAGAGTGGTCTCTGGTGTAGATTTCAATTTTCCATCTAAATCAAAAAGATTTTCATCTATCTCCACTTCTTGTTCCATCATTCCCTGTTCATCAATCTTCAAAACCTCACCAGCAACCTTATTGTATTTAATCCCATTTCTATCTGCTGGGATATGACTACCGGTCACTATAACAGAGGCAAGTTTTCGGGATACGGCATAAAAGAAAAGTGTTGGCGTCGGCACCTTGCCACAATAACGAACTTTGTAACCGCAATCGGTAATTGCTTTTGATACTGCGCCGATTATCCTGTCTGTACTATCGCGCAAATCTCCTGCTACTGCTATTTCTTCGCTTTCTTTTTTTAGATCGTTGATTGATTCCAAGTACTGAATAAATCCTCGCGTGTAGGTATAACAAATAAGGTCGGTCATCTTTGTGACCAACCCCCTCGCACCACTTGTACCGAACTTAACCCCACTTTCCTTGGCCAAAGAATCAATTGTGATTTTCATTAGGCAATTATACTGACGAGTGAGGATGTGTGCAATGTTTTTGCGTCAAACAAAAAAGAGGATCGCTCCTCTTTTTTGTTAATTTAATTCATTTAGCAAATTATTCTCCGACAATCTCAACCAAAGTCCCCCTTCTGCCAGGAATAGCGCCTTTGACATAGATAATATTGTCATCTGTGTCAATATGAGCAACTTTGAGATTTCGAACGGTAATGCGATCACTTCCCATACGGCCTGCCATGCGCATCCCTACTGGAACACGGTTACGGAGACCGCCTCCAATAGAACCAGGCTCTCGTTCTGAGTGCTTTTGACCGTGAGTACGAGGACCACCATGGAAACCGTGTCTCTTAACTACACCTTGGAAACCTTTGCCTTTTGAAATAGCACTAACTGCTACGATGTCATCTGGTTTGAATTGTGACAAATCGATCTTATCACCGACATTTTGTGATATTTCGCCATCATCAAAACGAAACTCCTGAAGAGCAACAAATGATCCCAGATCCTTGAAATGACCCTTCTGAGCCTTGTTGACCCGGTTTGGATTGCATGATCCTTCTCCAACCTGAACTGCTTTGTAACCATCTTTCTCTTTTGTTCGAATCTGAGTTACAACATTGTTGCGGACCGTAATAGCGGTTACAGGAACAGCGTCTCCAGAAGGATTAAAGATCTGGGTCATATTGATTTTTCTTCCTAGAATAAATTTCATTGCAGTAATTTAATTATTTGATGTTTGTGAATTTGTACCCCTCGACTCAGTCTCGCAAGCGAGACTTCGCTCGGGGCAACTCCATTACATCATCTTTACATCAATATTAACTCCAGACGGTAAATTCATGTTCGTAAGAGCTTCTATGACTTTTGGATTTGGGTTAATAATATCAATCAGACGCTTGTGGACTCGCATCTCGAATTGTTCACGAGAATTTTTGTCAATAAAAGAAGATCGGTTGACTGTATACTTTTTTGTTTCGGTAGGTAATGGAACTGGACCATGAATCTCTGCATCGTATCTAGCAGCAGTATCCATGATTTGTTTCAATGAAGCATCGAGAATCTTGTGTTCGTATGCACGAACCCTTATCCTTAGATGAGGAGCTTCACCTACAACCTTGGCCTTTTTGACACGAGATGCTTTAGTCTTTGGTGCTTTATTGGTTGTTTCGTTTGTAGTTGACATGTTTCAATGTAAAATCTTAAAAATAAAATCTTAAATCTGATTTGTTTCTTATATTTATTTTTAAATTTGAGATTTTAGATTTTAGATTTTAGATTATTAAGCTACGACTTTTGTTACAACACCGGCACCGACAGTCTTACCACCTTCACGGACAGCAAACCTCTGCTTGTCTTCTAGAGCAACTGGGGCAACAAGTTTAACCTTGAAAGTAATAGTATCTCCTGGCATAACCATCTCTACCTTTTCAGGAAGAGTAACTTCACCTGTAACATCGGTTGTTCTGATATAGAATTGAGGTTTGTATCCTGTAAAGAATGGAGTGTGGCGACCACCTTCTTCTTTCTTTAGGACATAAACTTCTGCCTCAAACTCTGTGTGTGGCTTGACTGAGCCAGCTTTGGCCAATACCTGGCCACGAGAAACATCGTCCTTAGCAGTACCGCGGAGCAATAGACCAGCGTTGTCACCAGCCATACCCTCTTTGAGAGATTTGTTGAACATTTCGATACCAGTAATGACAGTCTTGGTTGTATCTTTGAAACCGACGACTTCGACTTCTTCACCAACTTTGATCATACCTCTTTCGATACGACCGGTAACCACAGTTCCACGACCTTCGATAGAGAAGATGTCTTCGATAGGCATAAGGAATGGCTTGTCGACTTCACGAACTGGAGTAGGAATATATGTATCTAGAGCGTTTATAAGTTCATCGATCTTTGTTGACCAAGTAGCATCACCATTTAGTGCATTTGAAGCTGAACCTCGAATAACTGGAGTGTTTTTACCATCGAACTTGTTCTTTGTAAGAAGTTCACGAACCTCTTCTTCGACTAGGTCGATAAGATCGGTCTCTGGTACTAGATCACACTTGTTTAGGAAAACGACAATCTTTGGAACACCGACTTGGTAAGCCAAGAGAACGTGCTCTCGGGTTTGTGGCATAACACCGTCTGTTGCTGATACGACAAGAATAGCACCGTCCATTTGAGCGGCACCGGTGATCATGTTTTTGATAAAGTCTGCGTGTCCTGGACAATCGATGTGAGCATAGTGACGAGTAGGAGATTCGTATTCGACATGTGACAAAGAAATAGTAACTGTCTTTGTTGCGTCACGGACTGTACCTCCTTTTGTAATATCTGCATAAGCTTTGACATTTGCCAAACCCTTTTTGGATTGAACTGCCAAAAGAGCGGCGGTCAAAGTTGACTTACCGTGGTCAATGTGACCGATTGTACCCACGTTAACATGGGGCTTAGAACGATTGAATTCTGCTGCTGACATATGATTATTGATTTAGTGCTTTAGCTCGCATTGTATGAGAGGTTCTACTTCATACAGCGAGAGCCAAAGATAAATTGTTAATAGTTAATAAATAATACCCTAAAACGCAAGGTATGCGCGTAAACAATAGGTTAACACAGGGTAATAAATAACGCAAATTCCGCGAGGTTATTTAACTCGAGCTTCATAACCTGAGTTGCTTGTAGTGAGCAAGTCGAAGGTGTCGAGAGTAACCTCGCGGAATTGCTTTCAACTCGTCCAATTACCTACTGTTGCTTACTATCGAAATACTGCTTTATTGCATCCCAGATCGAAGCGTTCAAGATAGTTCCGTTATTCACCGAAGTGGAATCAGGTATTGGTGTTGGTGAAGGTGGATTGGAGAAGATTGTTATATAACCATCACTTTCGTCCATACAACTATTGAATGGTGCGACATTAGCGGTATTACATACTACGCGGATCTTGTATCTTCCCGGAAGCCAAGCTGATCTACCATCGGAAGTCTTTTCGTGGATAGTTACAGATACAGTACCATCTGGAGAATTGAAGTTTGTTGCTAGTTTTATTGGGCTTCTGCCGTCCATTGGTACCAAATACATGTCTACATATTTATTGCCAAATATTCCTGAATTCCAGTTTGCATAAGACCAAGTAATTGTCTTTTTATCACCAATTGACCAGGTCTCGCCATTGTTCGGCGACATAACTTTTACTGAAGGGACAACACTTAAGACACGGTTTTTGACAGTTACAAGAATAGTATTACTTCTCATATCATCATCAGCTCTAGCATACAATTCATATGTACCACCCTCTACTATACTCTCAAGTGGGACTTGGCAAGTTATTTTTTCAGTAGTCAGACTTTCAGCTTTACAAACTCTACCGTTAATATAAATATCTATTCCACCCTTACCAGATAAATTGGTACCAACAACATCGATCAAGTCGTTAGGGTATATTTCATAACCTGTACCGATAAATCTAGCTTCATTATTAGAACTCGGTTTTACATAACTAATCACGGGTTTTGGAGTTGAATACGGCGTCGGAGCTGGAGTGGAGCCTCCAACCGTGAAGACATAATTGATATCATCTGGATAATTCAAGTATTTTAAAACTCTATTATCGTCAAACAATCCTATTTGACGAATAACCCAGGTACCTTGTTTTGCTGTAGATGGTACTACATAATCAGCATACCAACGACCTTGTGAATCTTTGTTGTAAATAGAATTTGATGGGATATATGACGAACCATCAGAACTTTGTAAACTAAGTATAATATTTTTTGTCTTATCATTTACATCACTATTCCTAGTATCTACCGTCACACGAATCGAATTTCCTGCAACAACATTTGCTGGAGAGATAGAGGCAGAAACAAAATTTGTACTTCCTGTGATACTAAAAGTACCACTTCTAGATCCATACCCTTTTTGTTCTATACCATTGACAGTCTGACCCTTTGTCTGAATAGTTATCATGTAACTACTACCATTAGGAATACTTGCTGGAATAGTCCAATCATATGAACCACCTAAAATATTTTCTGCAATCGTGATTACTCCGGTATGTGCATCTCCACTTACTTTTCTAATTAACAACACATCAACAGGAGGATTGTTTGGAACTGGAAAATTACTAAATGTCCATCTTATACTTATTTTACTTCCAACCGAATAACTGCTTCCAGAGCTTGGACTCAAAACTATAATTGAAGGGCTGTTTGTCGAACCACATAAACTATTCAAAGCGACTCTGGTTTGTGGCCCAACGAAACCGGTTGCAGGTATATTCATACTGGTTTGAAATTTGATCACCGCAACTTTCGTATCAGCATCGAATACACCTTTTGCAACTCTCTTTGAACTAACACTCGGAACATCAAAGCCTTTTTCCATAAGAATAGTCTGCAAAGCTACAACATCGGCACCTGTACTTCTTTGAGTCCAAAAACTACCAACACTAAGATTTGTATCGAATCTATAACAACCATTGGAATGGCCACCACCACTGTTACCACCAGAAGAACCACCGCCGTTGTTGGTTAATTTACAAATATAACCCGATGGACAAGTGATAGATTGTATCTCTTTTGGTTTACAAGTGAAACCAACGGGGCAAGTAGGAGCCGGTGTACAAGTATAACCAACTGGACAGACAAAGGCAGTATTTACTGGTGTACAAACCAAGCCCTCAGGACAAGATACCGCCTCTGCCCTATCTACAGACACCATATTAATAAAAGTAAAGATAGACACGATCACTACGAACAAAACTAACACATTTACTATAGTTTTTTTCATAATTAAATAATAAATTAATAATTTTCAAACGAAATGCACATAAACCAATAGCCAATGCTATTTACGATAAGTTTACCACCCCCCCCGCAATTACAATAGGAGGTGGTGGGTATAAATAGATTTACTACTTTTTTCTTTTAACTAATCCTGTATTTAACCTCTTCAAACTTTTAACTTCTCTCTTAAGAATCCTAATATGCTTTTCTGGCGGTAAATCCTCTGGCATATCTCCACCCATATCTTGTATCGCCTTTCTTACCTTTTTCCCAATAGTAAAATGAGCTCTCTGGGATTCTGTATCACCTTTAATATTTTCTCTCTTAAGTTTTTCTTCTGTTTGAGTGATCCTAAAAAGATTTGCAGCCAATTCAACACCACCGGCCCTATCCAATAATTCTCCTTTTGGAATATTTTTCCTATTTTCAATATCTTTTAGTGGCATAGTATACAAACCTATATATCCAGCATCGTTGAATTTTCCAAAGTTAGATACTCCGGCTAATTTTGCTGTGCTAAAAAGGATTTTGTTTCGATCAGAAACTTCCCCACGCTTCATAATTCTCTTTTCTGCTTCAGATAATCCATCGTACAATTCCTGCCTCCTTGTTTGAATTGCAAAATAAGTTTGAGCCATTGCTATCGCTGGCTTTGTTGAGTCACCATTTTGAGCAATAAGATAACAAGCAAACCTATCCAATTTGTAATCATCAAGCTTTCTCACAATTCCGTGGCCTATTTGCGTCATTTTATTGATATCAATAAAATGATCTTGAGGAAACTGTCTACTATTAATACAGCTCTGTTTAGCTTTCTTTATAACAGATTCAAAATTCTGCCAAAGCGAATAACCAAGAATAATCATTAATTCTCTTGCCTCCCAATATTCCGTGCCATTTTCATCAATTTTCTTAATTGATTCAAAATCTTTATTGGGACTATTCAAAATAATTTCATCCGTCATGCCATAATTTTACTCTTCCTTTTATTTCTTGAACACTATTCAAGTTAGATTTTTTGAGATCTATTGCGTATTTAGGAATACAATGATAAGAAAAGCGGTCAGAAACTTGTTCTAACCGCTTTCCTTTTTTGCAATCTGTTAGGATCGCTGAGCCAAAAGGCCATGTACCTATATATTACCAATTTAAATTCATCGGTCAATATTTCCAAGTAAACAATTCTGTAACATACTTGGTTTTACTTTCGTTTCTCTTTAATAGTTTCAGCCACATTTGCTGGCACAACATCGTAGTGATCAAATTCCATCATTGCACTGCCTTGTCCGGAAGTCATAGAACGGAGCTGGGTAGTGTAGCCGAACATTTCTGATAGCGGAACTTTTGCGATAATAGAAACGTTTTGGCCTTTTTGATTTTGCCCTTCGATAAGACCTCTCTTTGATGCAATAGAACCATTAACATCACCAATATATTTTTCTGGGCAAACAACCTCAAGTTTCATTATTGGCTCAAGAATAACAGGCTTTGCTCTCTTACAAGCATCTTGGAAAGCCTGAGAAGCGGCAATCTTGTAGGCAATTTCTGATGAGTCAACATCGTGATAGGAACCGAATGTCAGTTCACAAGAGATATTGACCATTTTGTAACCTGCCACAATACCGCGATCCATAGCTTCGTGAACACCCTTTTCTACCGCAGGAATAAATTCATTTGGAATAACACCACCCTTGATGGAATTGATAAATTCAAAATCATCAAAGCGATGAACTGTCTTTGGAATCTTCTCCCCTTCTGGCCATGGTTCCATAGGTTTCAAATTGAGACGGACGTGACCATATTGACCCTTACCTCCTGTTTGCTTGATGTACTTATTTTCTGCCTCGGCAGTACCCTGGATTGTCTCTCGATAGGCCACCTGTGGCTCTCCGACATTGGCTTCAACTCCAAATTCACGCTTCATACGATCAACCATGATCTCCAAATGTAATTCTCCCATACCAGAGATAATAGTCTCCCCCGTCTCTGTGTTGGATGAAATTCTAAATGTTGGATCTTCATTACCAAGTTTTCGCAATGCCATACCCATCTTTTCCTGATCTGCTTTGGTCTTTGGTTCGATACGAAGAGAGATAACCGGTTCCATAAACTTGATAGTCTCAAGAACAATCGGATTGTTTTCATCACAAAAAGTATGAGAAGTCAGAGCATCTTTCAATCCTACTGCAGCAGCGATCTCCCCTGCAAAAACCTTTTTGACTTCTTCCCTTTGGTCTGCCTGCAGACGAACAATACGACCCAATCTTTCTTTTTTGCCGGTCGTAGCGTTGTAAATATATGTTCCAGACTCTATTGTTCCAGAATAGACTCGGAAGAATGTTAACTGTCCAACAAAGGGATCATTTTGGAGTTTGAAAGCAAGGGCAGAAAAAGGTTCTTCATCAGAAGCATGACGGAAGACTTCTTCACCTGTATTTGGATTGATACCCTTTATCGATTCGATATCTAGAGGAGAAGGAAGATAATCTACGACTGCATCGAGAACCAATTGAACACCAATATTCTTCAAAGCTGAACCAGTAAAGACTGGAAACATTTTGTTGGCAATAACGGCCTTACGAGTGATCTTTTTTAGTTCTTCGATCGGTATCTCTTTGCCCTCTAGATACTGTTGCATTGCCACATCATCGTTCTCGACTATCTTTTCTACCAATTCTGCGTGATATTTTTTTGCATCAGCCATCAATTCTTCAGGAATTGGAACTTCGACAACCTCATTTCCCATTTCGCCCTTAAATTCGAAAGCTTTCATTCGAAGCAAATCAACAACGCCTTTATGTTCACTTTCCAAACCGATAGGGATCTGAAAACGAACTGCGTGTTTGTTGAGTCTCTCTAGGATAGACTTGTATGATCTCTCAAACGAAGCCCCCATGCGATCCATTTTATTGATAAAACAAAGACGAGGAACTTTACCATCGTCGGCATAACGCCAGTTTGTTTCTGATTGTGGTTCTACTCCTGCTACACCGTCAAAGACCACGACTGCTCCATCTAGTACACGAAGAGAACGCTTAACCTCTACTGTAAAGTCGATGTGTCCTGGAGTATCAATAACATTGAATCTGACTTTTTTGGAAAGATCGGTCTTTGGCATATAAGTAGGATTCCAGAAACAAGTGATGGCAGCAGCGGTAATCGTAATACCTCGCTCTCTCTCTTGTTCCATCCAGTCAGTCACAGTTTCACCTTCGTGGACTTCACCAATCTTGTGAGTCATACCGGTGTAGTACAAAATACGCTCTGAAGTTGTTGTTTTGCCGGCATCAATGTGAGCAATGACACCGAAGTTGCGAACTCTATCGAGTGGATAATCGCGATTCATGTTTTTAATCTTAAAAATTTAATCTAAAACCTTAAATTTATCTATTAATAATATTTTTCTTCATTGTTATTATACTTGCTCCCAAGATATTTGCTATCTCTATAGCATACTTGTATAATCTTCTATCTAAATCTCTTTTTGTAATCATAAAGTTTTGAGATTTTAGATTTAAGATTTCAGATTGCAACTTACCATGCAAAGTGAGCAAAAGCCTTGTTAGCTTCGGCCATCTTGTGTACATTCTCTCTCTTTTTGACTGCTTCACCTTCATTCTTTGAAGCAGCGATAATCTCATCGGCAAGTTTGATGTGAATAGGTGCACCCTTCTTTGTTCGAGCAGCTTCAATTATCCATTTCATAGATAAAGCTTGTTTCCTTTCTGGACGGACCTCACGAGGAACCTGATAGTTTGCGCCACCAACTCGGCGAGAACGAACTTCCATCGCTGGAGTAGTATTTTTCAAAGCTGTTTCAAAAATCTCCAATGGATTTTCAACTTTGGCTTTTTCTTTAATTATTTTCATGCAATCGGCAACAATACCTCTAGCAATGTTTTTCTTGCCTGATTCCATGATGTAATTTGTGAATTTGGATAGTTTCAAAGAGGCATAATTTACATCTGGCTTCAATTCACGTTTTATATTTAGTTTTCTTCGCATGTTATTTTTGAATTAGAACTAGTGGATAATTATGCTTTTGCGGCCTTTGGGCGCTTATTTCCATACTGACTTCGACCTTTTCTTCTTGCTTCGACACCTGCGCAGTCCAATACTCCTCTTACGATAGAATAACGAAGTCCGACATCTCTTACGCGACCACCTCTCAAAAGAACAACTGAGTGTTCTTGAAGATTGTGTCCCATTCCTGGAACATAAGCGGTTACTTCCAAACCATTTGTTAGCCTGACACGAGCGATCTTACGAATAGCAGAGTTAGGTTTCTTTGGTGTCTTTGTTGTAACTTTCACACACACACCTCTTTTGAAGGGTGATGGGAAGAAACTTGGTCTGTTTTCGATCGTATTGAAGGTACGAGTCAAAGCAACAGATTTAGACTTACGCACGAAACGCTTTCTACCTGACTTAGTCAACTGATTGATTGTTGGCATATTTGTTACTGAAAACTCACTAGTAAAGTATCAGAAATCTTTAAAGATTAAAACAATTTGTAATAACTAGAAACCGGTAACTAGAAACCGGTAACTAGTAATGGCAATCCTGAATTCTTCACCCCTTCCAGTTTGAGTATGGCTATTGGCCAGACCGGAAGCGATTACTCATTCTTGCCTTAATAATGTACAGTCCCCGAAGGCTCCGATTAAATAGAGGAGCGAGTGCCTCGGAGCAGTGGGGATACATTAGCATAGGAATGGGGTGCTGGCAAGGAACTATCGAACATCATAACGAATGAGTTGTTTACGATCTATTACGGGTAACTCATCCTCTTTCATAGGAGCATCAGATTCGTGCTCCAAAAGAAAAGTCTCCAAGAGTGCTAATTTCTTATCTATTTTCTTATCCATAAACTTCTCATTATCTGTAGTGATCTTATACGCATCGGTCAGGTGAGATATACCGATCAAGACATCTTTTGATAGAGAAGAATATTTCTCGATAATTCCATCAACAAATGCACTATGCTCCGGTGAAAGTTGAACAGATGGAGAAGCTAGAGGTCGAATCTTGTATCCATCAATTTTAACAAGATTTTTCTTTTGCATAGCCTTGAGAATTGAATCTTAGTTATCTATAACCGGACCAAGATCGATGCCTGCATATTCAACATTACTAAGTGGAATATTGAAACGATGCAAAAAGGCAAACTCGACAAAAAATGCCAGCTTATTCAAGCGAATCTTATCGCTCTTTCTGGGTTCCAACTTATTCAAAATATAAAGGATGTAGTCCTCAATATTTAGCTTTTGAGCCATCTTTTTGATCATATGATGCTATTATAGCATGCCAGTAAATTTTTAATTAC
>CAYMXR010000014.1:0-11586 GCA_964394505.1 uncultured Candidatus Saccharibacteria bacterium
ATCATTCATCAATGCTAAAATGATTTGGGTATCATTCTTGGATTAGAAAATACTCAGTCGCGGGCTCATCAAATAACCCTGTGCTTAATCATCGAAATTATCAATTACCTATTTCTTCAACGGAAAGCCGAGATGCGAAAGAAAAGCTAAAGTAGATTTCTTATCAGAAGAAGTGATGACAACCGTGATAGCAAAACCAAAGACATCTTTTAGGTCTTCATCTGAAGTCTCAGCGAAAATGGTGTGTTCTTTGATACCAATTGTATAATTGCCCATAGCGTCGACTGAATCGCGTGAAAGACCACGAAAGTCTTTTGTACGAGGCAAAGCAACATGAATAAGACGGTCTAAAAATTCATACATTCTCTTGCCACGAATAGTAATCTGATAACCTATCGGATCACCAAGACGAGTCTTGAAAGTGGCAATTGCCTTTTTTGTAACACGAACAGCCGGCTTTTGACCGGTAATCCTTGATAGACGATCTGCAATCAATTCTATCTTTTTCTTGTCTTTAACTGATCCAAAACCACAGGATACAACAACCTTGAGGAGTCGTGGTGCTTGCATTGGATTTTTGAGTCCAAGGGTTTCTTTTAGAACACTGAAAGAATCTTTATTCAACTGGTAAACTGTTTTGTGTGTCATATTTTTTCAGATTGGATTATTCCCAATCATATTATTGTAATTATTTCTTTGCTGGTTTAGACAAATCTGCATTTTTTGCTTTTGATGCATCGAATGGCATAGACACTGTTACAATCTGACCTTTTTGACCAGACTTTCGTGCTCGCTCGTGTTTCTTGACTGTGTTCATCCCTTCTACAAGTATCTTGTGGATACTAGGAAAAGCTTTGATGACTTTGCCGGTCTTACCCTTATCATCTCCTGAAATCACTATTATGTTGTCGCCCTTTTTTATATGCATATTGGTATTGTTAGACTATCTCGGGCGCCTTTGAAGCAATTGTCTTGAATCCGGCCTGACCGACCTCTCTTGGGATTGGGCCGAATATGCGACCTGCAATTGGTTCCTTTTTCTCTTTTTCGATAATGACAACTGCATTTTCGTCGAATCTAATATAAGAACCGTCACTCCTTCGAATTGGCTTTGTCTGACGGACAACTACTGCACGCAAAACATCTTTTTTCTTGATAGATTTGCGCGGTTCGGCCTTTTGAACAGAAAGAATAACCACCTCGCCAATCTCTGCGTAACGCTTGTGAGACGCACCAAGCACCTTGAAAATACGGCCGATCTTTGCTCCGGAATTGTCTGCGATATTTACTATTGAGCGAGGCTGTATCATAAATGATTAATTAAACGGTTACTACTCTAAAAAATTTATTCTTCGACAAAGGTCTGCAAGCCTCGATCTTTACTGTATCTCCAATCTTCTTTGTATTACCTGGATCATCGGCCATAAACTTTGTTTTCTTGATTTGAAATTTGTTGTATTTTTGATGCTTTATATGGCTCTTTACTTCAACCATTACAGTATTATTCATCTTATTGGAGACAACAACGCCAGTGAAAGTCTGACGAGCTATCTTATTTTCATTTGTTTTGTCGTTTGTCATGTGATTGATGATACTACTTGAATTTGGTCTTGTTGTAAAGGCCTATTTTGAAATCTTGCTGGAATTTATTGTAGTCAAAATCTTTGCAATGTCTTTCTTCAACTCTCTTCCCTCTTTGACATTTTTTGTCTTTGATCCTGTTGTGCCAAAACGAAAGACTCTAAGAGCTTCGCGCTTTTCTCCTAGAAGCTTCATTAGATCAGAATTTGTCTTACTTTTTATGTCTTTTATTTTCATTGTATTATATTCTACTTACAACTTTGGTCTTGACTGGAAGTTTGGTACCGGCTTTACGAAGAGCTTCAGTTGCAACTTCTTGATCTACCCCATCAATCTCAAACATTACTCGACCTGGTTTAACTTCTGCAATAAAACCGACCAAGTCACCTTTTCCTTTTCCCATCTTCACTTCGGCTGGCTTTTGGGTATATGGATGATCTGGAAAGACTCTGATCCAAACTTTACCAGATTTTGTAGCATATCTGGCCATAACTTTTCTGGCAGCTTCGAGCTGATTTGAGGTAACTCTGGCATAATTCATTGCCTTTAGACCATATGATCCAAAAGAGACTTTTACTCCACGAGTATCGGCGTGTGAGGCTTCCTTGTCTGGATGTGTCCTCATTGTGAACCATTTTCTATGTTTTACTTTTTTTGGCAATAACATGGTATTAATTTGATTAAATTATTCTTTTTTGGCTTTTTGTTTGAAAATCTCTCCTTTGTATATCCAAACCTTGATACCAATGTCACCGTATGTCATATGAGCTTTTTCTCGTGCAAAATCAATATCCGCACGAAGAGTCTGGAGAGGGATCCTCCCTTTTTTCATCTCTTCACTTCTGGCAATCTCGGCACCACCCAATCGGCCACCCAATCTTATTCGAATACCTTGAACATCTTTGTTGGCCATGACTTTTTCTATGGACTGCTTCATCACCCTTCGAAATGGTAGTCTCTTTTCTAGAGATTCTGCAACCATAATGCCGACAATACTTGCATTTGATTCTGGGCTTCTTACTTCTTCTATATCAAGCTTCAATTCTTGACCAGTCATGTCGATCTTGTTTTTATTTAAAAGTTTAATGATCTTGGTTCGAAGTTTTGTTGCCCCATCACCAGCTTTGCCGATAAGCATACCAGGTCTTGAAGTCTTTATTACGACTCTTATAGTCTTTCGATTGCGCTCGATATCTATACCTCCCAAGAAATTTGCGCGGAGTTCTTTTACCAAAAATTCACGGATAAGTAGATCGGCTTTCAAAGCAGAACGATAGCCTTTATGAACCAAAAACCAGCGACTTTTCCAGTCACGTATGACTCCTAGACGATGTGAATATGGATGAACGGTATGTGACATAAAAGTTTAAAGTTTAAAGTTTAAAGTGAAAAATTGAACCACAGATCTATCCAATTGATTGAATTTTGAATTTTGGATTATCATTTTATTTTTTGATTTTTGATTTTTCCTTCTTTTTTTCTGTAATTGGGGCCAAAACGATACTTACATGGCTAGTTCTCTTTTTTATTGGATGAGCAGAACCACGAGAAACTGGCATAGATCGCTTCAAAACAAAACCCTGATCAACACGAATCTCTTTTACAAAAAGGTTCTCGGCTTCCATATTGAATCCATTTTTTGCATTTGCAATAGCAGAAGCTAGCAAATCTCCGATAGGATCCTTTGCCTTCTTTGAAGCATGTAGCAAAATATTTTTTGCCATGATAGCGCCTTTGCCACGAATCATATCTGCAACAACCCTGACCTTGCGTGGAGAAATTCTATAATTTTTGAGTGAAGCAGTAATCATGGTATTTTATTATTTCTTTGGAGCAGAGGCGGTTGTAGCAGCTTCCTTAGCGGATTTTGCAGCGGTCATTTCGGCCTCCTTTGCCTTTGCTTCAATCTCCTTTTGCATCTTACCTCCGTGACGAAGGAACTTGCGTGTAGAAGCAAATTCACCAAGTCTGTGACCAACCATATCTTCTGTAACCAATACATCTATGTGAATCCTTCCATTGTGAACGCCAAAGGTAAAACCAACCATTTCTGGAGATATTTGTGATCGTCTTGCCCAAGTCTTTATTGGAGCTGTTGTAGCAGGCTTTTTGCCAGAAATCTTCTTTAAAAGATTTTCGTCGACATATGGACCCTTACTTAGTGATCGTGACATAAAAAATGAATTAAAATAGCTCAATAGAGCTCGCCACGCATGTTAACAGAGCCTTCGTTTGAAGTCAAGAATAATATGCTACAATAGTTCCAATAACCAACTCTGTCTATATGCAATATCAGATCTTAATTGACAATCAAAACACAATATCTGGTGACCTAAATGTCTTAATAGTCATGTTATCCGCCATTTTCCTGGTCTTACTAGCCTTAGTAATTTTCTTTCGTAAACGCATAAAAGATAGCAATCGGATGAAATATGAATTCATCACTATCGTTGCTCACAAATTCCGAACACCTCTTACTTATATAAAATGGGTTTGTGATTCGTTGATTCCAGATGAAGCTGACTCTTTCAAAAAAAAGAGTCTTGAGGATGTAAAGAAATCAAATCAAAAACTCATAGACCTCACTGGTACTCTGATAGAAATTGCCGACTCGGAAAGTTCTGGTGGCGTGACCTATGTCTACGAGAAAATTCCTCTAGTTGAATTGATGCAAGATATTATTAACAAAAACAAAGACTCATTTCACGAAAAGAATATCTTTCTCGGTTTCAAATTCACAAACAATAAGATCAAAGTCAAAGCAGATAGAACCCGGTTAGAATTTGTCATAAATACACTTCTCGACAATGCTAGAACTTATACACCAATAGGAAAGAAAGTTGAGCTCGCAGTATCTGGAAGCTTATTCAAAGCTTCAATCATTGTCGAAGATGACGGTATAGGCATATCAAAACAAGACATCAAACACGTATTTTCCAAATTCTTTCGAGGAAAAAACGCAAGAGTCAATGATACCGAAGGTTTTGGTGTCGGCTTATACCTTGCCTCCTCAATTATCAAAAAGCTAAAAGGAAAGATTACGGTCGAATCTCCCGGAGAAAACCTCGGGTCAAGGTTCATGATAACTTTACCAAGGGTAAGATAGTCTCGTTTCAAAACCAGATCAAAGACTATTTGTCTAGCATTTTTATAAAAAGAAAATCAAAGAATTTTTTACAGAGGTTCTTGAGAAATTTGTACATAATTATTTTGTTAAAATCTCCCAGAACTTACTCACTTGGATGCAGTTCGAGGCGTGAGTGAGGCTTGAAATCATGCTGTATAATAATACTGCTTGATTTCAAACGAACGAAACAACGAAGAAATGCGCCAAGTGAGTAAGTTCTGGACTAGACGGAACTGCGCATATTCTTTCCCGGCTGTCGGCGTGAGACAACATAGACATTGGAATATTTTTTTGAACGACGGGTCTTTTGACCTTTACCTGCAGGTTTACCCCACAAAGTTTTGAGCCTTCGAAGACCTCTTCCCTGTCTCTGTTCACCTCCACCATATGGGTGATCAACTGGGTTTTGTGCAGAACCACGGACTGTAGGTCTTATACCCATCCATCGCGATCTTCCTGCCTTACCGATATTTACTAGACGAGACTCTTCGTTTGAAACTGCACCGATTGAAGCCCAAGCGTCCTCATGAATCTTGCGAACTTCAGTAGAAGGCATCTTGATGTGTGTATATCCAGCATCATTTGCGACAACTTGAGCAAAAGAACCAGCGGAACGAACCAGCTTTGCTCCGGAACCTGGCTTAACTTCAATATTAAAAATGAATGTACCGACTGGAATATTCTTTAGTGGAAGACGGTTACCGACTTCTACAGGAGCATTTTCTGAGACAATAAATGAATTGCCAACTTTCATTGTTTTTGGAAGAAGAACATAGCGTTTTGCTCCATCTTTGTAATTTACAATGCCGATATAACCTGTACGAAAAGGATCATATTCTACTGTTTTGACTGTAGCTATAACACCCTTCTTGTCATACATAAAATCTATATCGCGGAAAAGTTTCTTGTGTCCAGCACCTTTGTGTCTGACCGTGATACGACCAGCGGAATTTCGTCCAACATCTCTTTTCATGCCTTTTGTCAAAGGTTTGTATGGTTCTGAAGCGGTCAAATACTCCTTGAAAGGCAGTACCGTCATATGTCTTCGTGATTTTGTTGTAGGTCTAAATGATTTCATGGTAATTATTTTATCGAATCAACATTATACAAAATCTATCTTCTCACCTTTTTTGATGGTAACAACGGCTTTTTTTATACCAGCAACCGTACCTTTGCGACCCTTAATAAAGACTTTCTTGGCTGGAGTATTGACAACAGCAACACTGACTGGTGTCACTTTGTACAAAGCCTTAACGGCATTTTTGACCATACCTTTATTTGCATTTTTTGTGATCTCAAATGTATATACCCCATCCTGACTTAGGATTCCAGATTTTTCTGTAATGCGAGGGCGTATGATGACAGAAGCGCTATTTGAAGCTGAGTCAGAATCGAGAGCTGGACTAACAACTTTTGAAACTACAACTTTTTCTGCTTTTTTTGCAGGCTTAACGACTGGCATATTGCTGACGGATTTTTTGTTAGCCAAAGATTTTGCAGCTTCTGCACCTTTCTCTAGCTTCTCATCTTTTCTTTTTTTGAAACCGAATATTGCCATGGTAGTTGTAATTAAGCGGTCTTAGCGATCAAAACCTTCAATGATTCGGAAGGATTGGTAATTATCAAAAATGTGTGATTTAGCAAAGAAACTGGATTTACATTACGAAACTCTTCTACTGAAATATTACTCATATTATTGAAACTCTTTTGAATTGAACTTGTTTTCTTGTCCAAAGCTACGATGGCAGTATTGTTCTTTTTTGTAGCCAATCTCTCGTAACCTTTGATCTTGGAAAGTGATACGAGAATATTTTTTGCATCTTTTGTCTTTGGTGTAGTTATCTTTACTTCATCTACAAACAAAATCTCACCTTCTTTGAACTTCTTGGATAGAATTGCCAGCAAAGCCTTTGTTCTCACCTTTTTGTTGATCTTTCTTTCGTAATTTTTGTCATTTCTAGGACCGTGTGCGATACCTCCACCTACCCAGATAGGAGAACGAGTAGAACCGTGTCTTGCGCGACCTGTACCCTTTTGTCTCCATGGCTTTTTGCCTCCACCACGAACCTCACCTCTTGTCTTTGTATGAGCGATATTGTTGCGAGAATTTGAATTCATGAGACGGACGACTTCGTGTACGAGATCGGCGTTCCATGGGACACCAAAAACAGACTCCGGTAAAGAGATCTTGCCTGTTGATTTGCCTGTTTGGTTATAAATTGTAGCTTCCATGAAAGAAAATAGGCTCTACTGAGCGTGCAAAGCATCTTAACAGAGGTTGTTATTGAAGTCAATGGTTTAGAACATGTTCATTCATTCGACACTCCCCTATCCTTCATAGCATACTTCACCGCCAAGACTGCGCCCGCAATAATTATGAGCATCCCAATAGAGCGAGTTATTGTAGCGAGCAATTGAGTGTGTTCCAAGAGACCTAATGTCCAAAAAATATTATTCCAATCATGACCAACATTGTCGCCACCCAAAAGTGGCAACTGCATGACGACCGCGTCGGCCATATAGACCGAGACATTTACAAAATTGTAGCCAAGCCACATAAGCAAGATCATCGAAGAGAATAATTCTCGTTTGATAAAGAAATAGACCACCAAAACAAAAGGTATGAGTAGCTGATTGATAGTACCACCCAAAGAAGCGACAAAATCGCCAAAGAAAATAAAGATCCAGTGCCCAGCTTCGTGGAAAATAAGGTCAACATTGTCTATAAAATGCCAGGTTGTCGGATCTAATGCACTACTCAAAAAATACCAAATGAAAAACAACGCCACCAACAAGCGTAAATATTTAGTTATTTTTTGTTCCGGTATTTTTGAAATTGGTTGCATGTAATTTAATTATTAACATTTATTGAAATCCAACTAATAACACCGAAGTGCAAAGTTAAAAATGCAAAATTCAAAGTTGAATCGCATCTGTGACAACACTTTGCATTTTACACTTTACACTTCTCACTACTTCAACTTTACACTTCTTCTCTCACCTATTCATACCTCAACGCCTCGATCGGACTCTTCTTTGAAGCTTGTCTGGCTGGATAACCTCCGAATATGAGTCCGATCAAAGCTGAAACACTAAGACCAAGTATTGCCCCACCCAATGGAAAGACATAAGTCCAACTTACTCCAAGACCCTTGGAAAGACCGATGGCAGTAATAAAGGCTAGCGATGAGCCGAGAATTATTCCAACTATACCGCCGATCGCGGTGAGAAGAACTGCTTCCAACAAGAACTGAGCGAGGATATCTCGATCGGTAGCACCCAGAGCTTTGCGAAGTCCGATCTCGCGCGTTCTTTCGGTGACAGACACCAGCATAATATTCATAATACCGACACCACCCACAAAGAGCGCAATCGAAGCCACTGCTACAAGAAAATATGTGAGTGCGCTTGTAATAGTAGACAATCTATTGGCCAGGTCTTGTTGAGTCTGAACCGTAAAATCATCTTTAGCTGGATCAGTTATACCATGTGACTCGCGTAAAGTAATCTTTATATCCTCTGCAGTAGCGGGTACTTCTTCATCTGAATTGGCTTGCATTATTATACGATTGAAAGATTTCTTGCCAATAATATAATCTTGAGCAGTTGTATATGGAACCAAGATCATATCATCAAAATTAAATAGCGATCCACCTCCTGTCTCCGGCAAAACTCCAATCACTCTAAAATTTCTGCCCTTTAATTTTACCTTTTGTTCCAATGGTTCATCATCAACAAAAAGTTTGTCGGCAACCTTTGAACCAAGGACAGCAACATCACTTCTAGATAAAACATGATCTTCACTAAAGAACTCACCCTGTGGATGAAGATCAAATATTTCCGCCATCAATTCGGTTGCACCAAATATCGATACTTGATAAGTGTTCGATCCAAAAGTAGCCGGCCCAGCACCAAAAACCGTTGGCATTATTGATTTTAATCCCGGAACATTGGCTTTATTTCTCAAAGCAACTATGTCTTTCTCTTTGAGCGAATCACTGAAGAGAAAAGTCACATCGGATGGCCCTGTCGGCTCCCTGCCAGGGATAACTGCAATGGTATTTGTTCCAAGTCCTTGGACTTGTCCTAAAATAAGTTCTTGCGCACCAGCCCCGAGGGAAACAACGAGCATGATAGCTGTAATTCCAATCACTATCCCAAGAATAGTAAGAGCTGAACGAGATCGATTCGTTGTAAGTCCAGTTAATGCAGTTTTGAATGTATGTTTCCAGGTCATGGTGTTAGTTCAAAGTTAGAAATGCAAAATGCAAAGTTTTGTCTCAAATGCGATTAAATTTTGCATTTTGCACTTTACATTTTACACTATTTCACAAACTCATCATTCGCTGTCAGACGTTTCTTTACCTTAACATCACTATCAATCTCTCCATCAAGTAAATGAATAATTCTTTCTGCATGTTCTGCTGTTGAAGTTTCGTGGGTAATTAGAACAATGGTCTTGTCATGTTCTTCATTCAAATGTTGGATAATAGACATGACATTTTTCCCTGATTTTGAATCGAGATTTCCGGTTGGTTCATCGGCAAAGATAATTTCCGGATCGGTTACGAGTGCACGGGCGATCGCCACCCTCTGTCTCTCTCCACCAGATAACTCCGAAGATTGATGATACATTCTATGGCCAAGTCCAACCGCTTCTACCGCCTCGCGGGATTTCTTTTCCCATTCCGCCTCTGGTACTTTCGAATAAAAAAGTGGTAATCGAACATTGTCCAAAACCGAAGTTCTAGCCAAAAGATTGAATGATTGAAAAATAAAACCTATCTCTCTATTTCGAATATCAGCCAATTCATTACTAGAATAAGTCGAAGTTTTTTTGTCATTAAAAATATATTCTCCGCTAGTCGGAACATCGAGAAGTCCGAGCAAATGCAAAAGTGTCGACTTTCCGCTTCCAGAAGGACCCATAATTGCCAAAAATTCACCTTTGCGCACAGAAAAGCTCACATCTCTAAGAGCAATGGTATCCGCACCATCAGTATATGCCTTCTTTAATTTTGTAACTTCGATAATATTCATGCATCTTATTTCACATAAGTTACGACTTTGTCACCAACACTAACTCCAGAAACTATCTCCGTTGTCCCATCTGAACCCTTAAGGCCAACTTTTATTGGAACCGAAGTAAATTTTTTACCAAAATCATCAACTATCCTTATTGTTCTAGAGCCATTTTTACCAATAACTGCTCTGGTTGGAACTGTTATTACCCCTCTACTTTCATTGGTCTTAATATCCAAGTTGGCAGTCATACCAGATCTTATCCTTTCATCTTTATAAACAAATTTGAAAATCACTCTATAAGTCGGAACGCCTTCGAGCATAGTCTCGGCAGGATCTATGGCATAAACGACTACCGGAAAATCGACGCTCTGACCATAGGCGTCAAGAGTTGTTGAAGCAAGATCGCCTATGGAAATCTTGGCAATATCGGCTTCTGGTACATAAGCTTCTACTTTATACTCTCCATCACTTATAACACTAAATACTAATGATCCTGGAGATACAAATTCACCGATCTCTGGTTCTATCTTTGTTACAATTCCACCTATTGGAGAAATTAGTTTGCCTTTTGCTACCTCAGCCTTATAAAGCTCAACTGAAGCTCTTTGAGCAGCGATTGTTTCAGTAGAAGCACCAGAGTTTTTCAAAAGAAAGTTGTTGTATGTTTGATCATAATTTGAAATGGCATTTTCTAAAGCAGTTTTTGCGGTAGCGATAGAAGCAAGGGCTTGGTTGAAAGCAGTCATGCCAGAATTCATAGTAGCAACATGAGAATCAATTGTTGTTCGGGACAGACCAGAACTACCGGTATCCAAATCATTTACAATAGTGGAAAGCCTATCCATAAAATCTTTAATTGTGATCTCGTAGCTATTTGCATTTACTATCAATTTCAAAGCATCATCGGAAGAACCAACAGCGGTTAATTCTTGCTTCCATTTATTCAAAGTTTCGGTAACCATGAGCCTTTTTTGATTAATTGATGTACTAACAGTTTGTGATGAAGTCTGTATATTTATTGTCGGATTGACGCTTTGGGGATAATCAAAAAAAGTATCGGCGTAATTATAAAGAGCGCCTTGGGTCTGAACTAAGGCTGTCCTGGTAGCATTAATGGCGTCCTGTTTTGCATTTGACAATGAACTGCTAGCGGTCTTAATCTTTGATTGTTCTAATGCCAATTCTGGACTATTTAGACCTCTTGATAGATCTGCAAGTTTGGCTTGAGCGGAGACTAAGCTAGCTGTATCGGAACTAGTATCCAAAACTGCAATGAGATCACCTTTTTTGACCAAGTCACCAACTTTTACTTTGATTGCAGTCACTTTTCCACCTTTCTCAAAAGCTAGATCGGCCTTTTCTACAGGAGAAATCTTGCCAGTAACACTTACCCTCTCCACAACATCACCAATAGTAGCGACGGCGTAGTCGAACTTTGGATCATTTGATCCGCGGAAAAATAGAAAATATGAAGCAATTACAAGAATAACAACCCAAATAACGGTAAATTTATTCCATAAATATCTTTTTATGAAGGTCTTTTTCATTCATGTTAATTATACTGGCGAGTGAGAGTGGATGCAATGCGTGTTCTACATATTTACGGCGTCCACAGGTTTAGTAAAATCGTCTACCAGGTTCGAAATCAGTACAAAAAGGTTTACCCTTTTTAGCAAGAAAATAATATGCCACCATCAAAATGAGTAATTCTTAAAAAGTGCGCGGGAGAGGACTCGAACCTCCATGCCCTAACGGGCGCTACCACCTCAAGGTAGTGCGTCTACCAGTTTCGCCACCCGCGCATTTTAAACACCAATCATCATAACGGAAACAATGATTATTATCAACAAAAA
>CAYMXR010000014.1:11686-13012 GCA_964394505.1 uncultured Candidatus Saccharibacteria bacterium
AAATTATTGGAGAAATTATTACGCAGCCACCTTTTCTTCTGCTGTTGCAGGAACTTCTGTAGGAGAAACTTCTGGAGTGACTAGATCAACATCCCTTGTTGCCATGATCTTGCGCATCTTGTGACGGATTTCTTTTGCAGCTTTGCGTCGAACGAAATAGAGTTTTGAACGGCGAACCTTGGAACGGCTGACCCTTTCTACACTATCAATCATCGGTGAGAATAAAGGGAAAGTTCTCTCTACACCAATACCACCAACAACTTTTCTTACTGTGAAAGTCGCGCCAGCTTCTCGGCCGTGTTTGTGAGCCATGATGATACCTTCGAAAGCCTGCAAACGAAATTTGCCTTTATCTTCTTCGATTTTTTGCCAGACACGAACAGTGTCACCAGGATGTATGTCGAGTTTTTTTCGCTCCTCAATATTTACGGTTGAAATTACCTTGGTTACCATAGTGGAAATACCTTATCATATAGAAGATAAAGATTCAATACCTAGAGATTTTAAACCCGTAACAAAATCATTTGGCAACGGAGATACCACTTTTATCTTCTCACCTGATAAAGTTTTGAATTCTACAGATCTCGAATGCAAAGCTAAGCGCTCAAAACCCAAAACCATTGGTCTTTTGGCTGCATAAAGCGTGTCCCCCACAACAGGATGATTGATAGCATTCATGTGGACTCGAATCTGATGTGTTCGACCAGTCTTAGGTTCTATCTCTAAAAAGGAAAACTTACTTTCTTTTGGAGATGACTCTATTGTATCCAAAAACTGACTAGTGATAAGTACTCCTGTACCCTTTTTGGTCCAATAAGTCTCCGCTTCTCTCATATCTCCACGAGCACCTCTCTGTGCTGAATATTTACGAAAATCGCTCGCTGATCTGCCAATAGGACGACTAATCGTACCAAACTCTTCCTGTATATCTCCCCAGACTATTGCCAAATATTTTTTTGAAATTGTTCTATCTTGAAATTGCTTTTTTAGACTTTCGTGAGCATGTTGTGTTTTTGCAACAATAAGAACACCCGATGTTTCCCGATCGAGTCTATGAACAATACCTGCTCGATTGATAGGCTTACCGTTTTGGTCAGTCATAGGATCACCAACATTGATGGTTAGAGGGTAATGCTCAACAATCCAATCTGTTATAAATGGACCCTTGTCGCGACCATCGGAGTGGACCATTATTCCTGCGGGCTTATCTATAACCAGACAGTCTTTGTCTTCATAGAGTATTTTTATATCCATATTGCTCATATCTTGAATATACGCTAATCTGTATCCTAGTGTAAAGATCATTTTAACATCACAAGCGCCCTT
>CAYMXR010000014.1:13112-18066 GCA_964394505.1 uncultured Candidatus Saccharibacteria bacterium
AAGCGCCCTTAGCTCAGTTGGTAGAGCAACCCATTTACACTGGGAAGGTCAGGAGTTCGAGTCTCTTAGGGCGCACTACTACGCAAATTGGCAAAAGTGGAGCGTGTAGTGCCTGCACTACGAAGCAAATTGGCTTTGCCAATTTGCGTAGTAGTGCAAGCACTCTAAATTAATCTCCTTCTAGAAAAAGAGAATCCGGAACCAACCTTCAGGTATTTTTCAAACTGAATAGCTTTGTCTTTTTTCAAAAAACAACAATACCAACTAAGCTTTACAGGTCTTTTGTGTTTGGTGCTGGAAACAAGTCCATCTCTATGAGAATTAAATCTAATCCCCATATTATTTGTTGAACCCACATAAAGAGATTCATCTGCGCATTTAAGTATATATACGTAATGTGACATTTCTCAATTATACCAATAATTATCGGCTCGTCCTTCCGTAACTTTAGCGAAAGAGGAAGCAACCCAGCGATTACTTGTCGTGGTGGGCTTGCCCTACGAAGCAACCCAGCGATTACTTGTCGTGGTGGGCTTGCCCTACGAAGCAACCCAGCGATTAGCTGGGTTGCGTAGTAGGGTCCCCTCGGGAGGAATCGAACCTCCATCAACGGCTTAGAAGTCCGCTGTTCTATCCATTGAACTACAAGGGGTTAACTGCAAAAACTATCAATATGAAAATAACATATTACGACCCAAGAACCAAGACCTCTAAATAGAGGGATCCTTTGGTCCAACATATTGACGAAGAAGATCCGCTCTCAAATCAGATCTCTTATCATATTCCAACAAAACTTTATCCAAAGCTTTTACATCGATCACATCGTCGATTTTATTTTTTGGAGTTATATTTTGTTCAAACCGAGATTCAATATTCTTAAATTTCATAAAACCAACAGATACAAGAACTATACACAAGACAAAACCAATAGATACAATCAGTGCCCAATCGACATGAGGATCTTTACCGATCTTTTTTATAAAATAATCGTGAGGTTCGTTTTCTCTATGTCTTTTTTTAAATAAATTCATATTATTTTGTAGATGTTGAACTTGCGGTTGAAGTTGCAACAATCATCGCAACTTGTAAATCATAATCTATTGCCCAAGATGACGCTCCTTTTTGAGAATCACCTGCTTCGCCAGAAGTATTTGCTCTTACATTGTTTATTTTCAACTTGAAAGGCAGTGTTTCTGATAATGCAAGCGCCTTCATGACAGCAGTCCAGGACCCTTTTGTGCTTATTTTCAGACGAACAGAACCTTCTTTTCCTGATTGAATCTTCTCTGGATTATCAGCTTCTATAGATGCTATAGAGACCTTGCTTCCAGACTCTGCACTGAGTTTCTCAACTATCTCTATAAAATCTACAATCTTATTTGAATCAATGAAAAAATCTTGCAAAACAGACCACTTAGAAGATGTAGATTTGTAAGTCTGCAGAAATCTCTCTTCACGGTCTCTTGTTAAAGCAATCGAATCCGCTTTATCCTTAGCTTCAACAATTCTTTTTACAGAAAGATTTATGATGTGATGCATATACCCATAAACCATGATCACAAACAAGGTGACCGTTATGGACATTATCAATAATTTTGAATGGTTATTTTTCATGCATCATTTGTTTTAATTGTAATGAAAAAGAAATATTAGAGCTCTTTGCCAATTCGGAAACTGGCAAATCGATCTTGTTGCCAGGATAAAGGCTCTCGTATCGATCTTTGAAAGCCAACAATGAATTGCGTGTTGGGGAAACTCCTTGAATACTCATAGTAAAAGTCGTGGTTGATGTCTTCATTGCTGAAAAGTTATTGAACTTAATGTCACCTTTGATGTCAATGATACCCTTTATCAATTCTGTCATCTTTGGATTCTTATCCTCTTTACCCAGAAGATCCAGCAAGGCTAAAGATTTGGTAACTTTTTGTTGGATTAATTTCAATTCAGGATCGACAGATTCTTTTCCAAGATTCAAGGAGTTGGATTTCATACTACCTTCCATTGAAATTGTTTTAATGAAAGTGGGAAATAAAGAGACGATACCGACAACAAACACCGTAGACAAAATAAAACAGGCAACAACGCCTACGCGAACATAATATTCCCGACGAAGAGCTATTCTTTCATTTAAAGGTAATAATGTGTGACGCATAATTTATTTTAAATCTAAAGCCAAACCAGCAGCAACGGCATAATCCAAGGAATCTTCTTTAAGTATAGGTGGTACATATTTATCTACGGAAAAGATATTCGTCCAGACATTGCCAACTGCGACAGCGAGGTTGTATTTTATAATTGTACTTTCTATAACACTTTGATATTTACTTGCTTCCCGACCAACAATCACAACTTCCCCTATCTTTGAAGTCTCAACATTATGTGATAACCAATAATTGTATATTCTGTCTATTTCTTGAGTTAAGACACTAGGATCAGCACCTTCTCCACCAATAGCGCTTCCCCAACTAACTGTCGAAGTGAAACAGACTACACCTCCAGACACTATATATATACCTGTTTTATTATTCATAATCTGTACAAGTAAAACTGTCTTTTTTTCTTCTAAAGGTAAAACAGCTTTTGATATTGATTTGGGAACAACCTCAAAAGCAATTGGGGTAATCCCAGATTGTCGCAAGACATTGACCATTTGCTCAACATAGACTCTTGGTACAACAGAAACTGTTGCTCTCAGTTTACCCCCAGTAACAGCCATTGGTAATATATCAAAATAAAACAAAGAATCGCTTGCTGGCATTGGAACATTTTCCTCCAATTTAAACTCGACATTTTGCGCTATAGCCAAAGGGTCGGTAGTAGAAATATCGGTCTGGAACAAATAAGATTTTTCTTCTGGCACAGCGACTTTTACATAAGAAAGTTTGAGGTCATGGTCAATATTGGACAATATAGCGACCAAAGCTTTTTCGTCTCTTATCTCCCCCGCTTCCACAGTTCCCTTTGGTAAGGGAGTAGAAGAAAATTTTGAAATACGAAAATTTGGCGCTTTGCCAGAATATTCGAGGCAATGAATAGCATCATCGGAAATATCCAAACCAGCATGCTTCATGATCAGAAATTTTGGAGGAGGAAAAAGTTTGAAAAACAAAGAAGTGTGCATACGCTGTAATTATATCGCCAAGCGAGGATTTATGAAAGCAAGCTTACATATAATCCGAGCGTAGGTGATATATGAGCGAAGCGAATATAGCAGGAGGAGAGGTAAGAGGTGGGAGGTGGGAGGTAAGGGACCTCTATTTCTTCATTGCACCTTTATAGATCTCGTATGCTGCAGGAAGAAAAGAGACGACTATTATCAATATTATTATTGGGAAAATATATTTGTCTGGATTTGGAATAATTGAACCCAGTAGAAAGCCAAGTAAAATCATGCTCCATGTCCAGACGAATGCCCCGATTACATTGTAAGTAATAAAAGTTTTGTACTCCATCTTCCCTATCCCTGCCACGATCGGGGCAAAAGTTCTCACAATTGGCACAAATCTAGCGAGTATAATAGTTTTCTTACCATATTTTTTATAAAATTCCTCGGCCCTGATGATGTGTTTCTTGTTGAAAAACAAGGAATCCTCTTTAGAAAAAATGCTCGGCCCTACCCTTTTACCGAAAATATAACCAACACTGTCTCCAATCACTGCCATGACGAAAGTTCCAACAAGAAGAATAATCAATGATAAATATATATTAGAAGAAAATAATCCCTGAGAGGCCAAAAATCCAGCAGTAAAAAGTAGAGAATCGCCAGGAAGAAAGAATCCGAAAAATGCCCCTGTCTCCAAAAATACAATTGCAAAAATGCCAATGATTCCAAGTGTTTGGATCAGAATCTCGGGATCAGTTATTGTGCGAATAAATGCGAGGTCCATATTATGCCGCCTGCGTACCAGGTGGAATTGAACTATTTGGTTCTAATAATGAGAAACCTCCCTCTTTGGTCGAGACAGCAAAAAGCATCCCGTTACTTTCGAAGCCTTTGATATTTCGTGGTTCCAGATTTGTAACAAACATGCAAGTTTTACCAACGAGTACGGATGGGTCTGGAAAATAATGTGATATGCCGGAAACTATTTGTCTTGGTTTAGGAATCTTTTTTGTTGTAATGACCTCTGGTTGATCTTTTTCTACAATTGTATTGTCCTTTGAATCAGTTTTTATTTTTTCTTCTTCTTTTTTTGCAAAATCGACTCCTATCAAAACATCTGGAATCGCTGGACTGTCCTTAATCTCTTCAAACTCACCAAAATCAACAGAAAGTTTCAGTAATTTATCTGTATCGGGAATCTTTTCAGCCGAAAGGATCTTTCCTGCTTTTATTTCTACTTTTTTGAATTCGTCGTATGAGATCATAATATTTAGTATAACAAATTAATTATCTAGAGTTTCTTTGTCTCGGTCCAAATAGCTTTGTAATATAAGAGCGGCAGCAGAAGCGTCTAACATATGACTTTTACCTTGAAATCTTTCGGCTTGAACACTTGTCATAAACTCTGGTTCAAAATGGACAATATACCCTAAAGCTTCTAGATCTTCTTTTAGAGTTATGGAATCAAGTAAAATAGAATTTGGTTTGCCATCATAATTTCGGGATTCGCCCATTACAATTTCTCCTATTTCATTATCGAGAGCGATCTTTTTTATCTTATCCAAAAGCATATCGTCGTTCTCAATCACAGAAAGTGGCAAAGCAAATTGACAGTTTTCATCGGAAAGTGCTAGCCCTACTCTCTTGGAACCATAATCTATACCTAATATTCTTTGTTTTGTTTCTTCTACTTTATCCATATTGTGTTACAACATTACCAGTAAAACGATTGCGAAACAATGGTTTTTGCTCTAATATAGCGAAGTACCCGTGGTCGCCTCCGCCAAGGCTTCGGCGTACCAAAGGATGGGTGGCTGAGTGGTTTAAGGCAACAGTCTTGAAAACTGTCGT
>CAYMXR010000015.1:0-17138 GCA_964394505.1 uncultured Candidatus Saccharibacteria bacterium
TGAAATAATTTTGCCTAATAAAAAAGACGCACGATGTGCGCTTTTTTATTTGCTCCGGGAGCAGGATTCGAACCTGCGACCAATCGCTTACGTTTGTCCTACTGTTACCAATAGGGACGGACTATATCATTCCCATGTTCCACGATTGTTGGAATTTAGGGACGAGGCGCTTCGTATGGAGATATTTCACCCCACACTACTCCTTGAAAAGGATAGTCTCTACACCTGCTTCATTGTTGAATGAAGATTGGCTCGGGATTGCCCTATCTAATAGGGGTTCCCCGAATTAACCTCGTTTGTCAACCACAATTTCCTGTGGAAGCTGCGAGATACCAGATTCGACTTCTCTATGACAATTTGCACAAAGGAGAATACATTTATCAAGTTCTGTTTTTACTATTTGCCAAGAGCGTGTATAACCTTTATCTCCAATACCGAAATCTTTATCGGTTTTGTTGATATGATGAAGTTCTAACGCCCCAACGCAACGATTGTAATTACATAATTGACATTTTCCACCTTTGTATTCAATTGCCATGAGTTTAACCTTGCGCCGTCTTTTTGCAACGGCCTTTATCAAGGCTTCTCGTCTATCTCGGTACTTTCTTCTGTCTGACATAATTACTTAATTATATCATCCAGAACGAGTCCACAGGCGATCGCTCTACCGCTGAGCTATCCCGGAATGTATGAATAAGTCTCGACACCTTCAAGTGGGCTCAGGTCATGATGCTCGACTTATTTTCTTTTAATGTTCTAACATGACAAAATGTAACATATTCGGGTTACGAAATCAAAATGTACATAATGCCTTGATTCTCAAGTCTATTTTATTATTACGAGATAAATAACCACCACTTGTCATTATTGACGCCGATTTTTAGACGAGAGAAAATGCTTGTACTTATGATAAAAGAATTTGATCTATGGAACACAGAAAAGAAAATCGTTGATAGTAAGCTCGTCAACCGTAGTCTATTTTTTCATGAGCGAGAAATCTGGTGGTGTAGTGCTGGTCTAAATATTGGCGTTGAAGCAAATGGAAAAAATGAAAACTTTGAACGACCGATGATGATTATTAGAAAGTTTAACACAGACATGGTTTGGGTTTTACCACTAACTACAAAAGGAAAGCAGGATAATTACCACTATAAGATTGAGTCTGAAACAATTAAGTCTTTAGTGATACTTTCTCAAGTAAAGACAATCAGTACAAAAAGATTGATAAGGAAAGTAGGATCTGTGTCAGAGACAGATTTTATTGAAGTAATTTCAAGATTTAAAAAAATCCTCAAAATCGAAAGCCCCCTTGCGGGAGCTTTCTCGGAGGCCGAAGCCACTAATAAGTCAATTGTAGGGCAATAAATAGAAAAAGTCAATAAGATGTACATCCATGTAAAAGCCAAAACTGAAGCAGGCAAAGAGGAGGTGATCAAGGTCTCGGCCGATCATTATGAAATAGCCGTGCGCGAACCGGCAAAGAGGAATGAAGCCAATAAACGGATCGTGGAGATAGTCAAAAAATTATTTTCTGGGAGGAATGTTAAGATCGTAAATGGCCATCACTCTCGGAGCAAATTACTCACAGTTGAAGATCATGATTAGTGTGATAAAATTAACTAGTAGAGGTTGAGATCGTCTGTTTCAGAAAGAGAATTTTTATCACGGCTAGTTAATTGTCGAAAACATGAATACAAACATCAAATGCACCGATATTACTCTTACACCAGCGATCTCCGATTATGTAACCAAGCGTTTAGAAAAGATTGAAACATTATTATCAAATGATTCTAGTGCCAAGTGCGATATAGAACTAGCAAGAACTACCGAGCACCACAATAAGGGAGAGATCTTTCGCGCCGAGATACATATAGTTGGATCAGGAAAGAATATTTATGCAAGTGCAGAAAAGGACGATCTATATACTGCCATAGACGCCGTCCGAGATGAAGTCTTTCACGAAATCACTTCAAATAAAGGCAAGAGATTGTCTTTGGTTCGCCGTGGAGGGGCAAGGGTAAAAAATATGCTCAAAGGTCTATGGCCTTGGGGAAAGAAAATTTAATATGGATAAACCAAAATTTTTCAGTTTAGCTGAGATGAAGCAGCCGGTAAACCAATGGTTGTGTGTGGCTTTTCTTGGATTGCTTTGCTTTTGGACTGTTCTTATTTATGCTTCAAGTAAAGCCTACAGTATTGCCGATGCGTTTAGCATAAAGGCCAATCTCGATCGTTGATTTTTTCAGGTTAGGGAAAATAATTCACGGCCGAAAGAACAGCCCTATTAATTTTCGTATCCTCTTTTATAGTCTGCGTAACTCATCTCCTTTCCTCCCTCTGGAATCACTTTTTGTATAGTCAGTATGCCATCTTTGTAACACGCATCTATTATTTTTATACGAATTTTTTTTCCTTTTCTTTCAATAAAAAAGAATGCTTGGGGCCACTCATGATAAGCTTGGATTTTTCGAAAATTTGTATAAGCATCGGCACTTAGGTCTATCTCTGCATCTTCTTTTGCTATTTTTTTTGTATAACTAGCTTTGGAATGATCTTGTTCTTTTGGTTCGATTTTGCCCTCTATCCAATCTGATAATATTTCCGCAAAAAGTTTTGCTCCTTCCTTTGCCATGTATTCTTCGAAATCTTCATAAATCGGCCATTCATCAACGGTTATTTCTTTTTGAGCAATGACAGGACCATGATCCATCTCTTCATCTACAACCATGATGCTCACACCGGTTTTTTTTGTATCTTCTAAAATAGCCGTAGGAAGTGGGGAAGGTCCACGATATTGAGGAAGTAAAGAAGGGTGGATATTTAGAGTCTTATTCTTTGGAATATCTATAATCTCGGTCGGGATTATTTTACCAAAAGAGGCGACGAGAAAAACCTGTGGCATGTTTTGGTCGTCGAACCTTTCTCGGAGTTGTTTTGTAAAATTGAGATCAAGTTTGACCGGATCATAGACTGGTATTTTTTTGGCCACTGCCCACTGCTTTACAACATTTGGAGTAATAATTTGTTTTCTACCTACAGGTTTGTCGGGAGTTGTGACTACAAACTGAGGAATTAGACCCAGATCGAACAATTGATTGAGGACGATGACTGATAGTCTGGATGAACCAAAAAAAGCGAAACTTGGATGTGTATTATATAGGGAATTCATGTGTATATCTTCCTTGAGGTTTAACCTCGAGACTGCAACTCCTTCACTTCTTCCTCGGTCATCTCCCAAACCTCTTTTGCTTTGTCTGTAAACAATATTCCGTTTAAGTGATCTACCTCATGTTGGAATACCTGTGCTAAGACTCCGCTTGCCCCGCGCTCGATCTTCTCTCCTTTTTCATTGAAAGCGGTGATGGTGGCACGGACCGAACGACGAACTTTGCCATAAAGCCAGCGAACCGAGAGACATCCTTCTTCCACATCTTTTTTCTCTTTTGAAAGCTTTATTATTTCTGGATTAATGAATACCAAGTCTTTGTCGCCACCTTTGTGAGATTTGTCTACCTGACTGAGTAATTTTCCCGATACGACGAAGATGCGTAGATTTTCTCCGATCTGTGGGGCAGCGATAGCGATGCCGTCTTTTTGGACAGCCATTGCTGAGCTCATCTCATTTATGATCTTTTGTATTCGTTCGGAGCCGATCTCTTCTTTTGGAATAGATCTGGCAACTTCGCGCAATACAGGTTGTTCTCTTTGAACTATTTCTCGCATAATTAAACTATAACAGAGAAATAGGGGAAGTGGAAGTGATTCAAATTTTCCATCGTCTTGAATCATCAAAAATGTCTGGCCTTAGACCAAAGTAGCCTAGCAGAAATAATTATGCTAAATTATGATCATGATTATCACATATTTAGGTGGAGCTTTCGTAAAAGTTCAGTTTGGTGACACCATTCTTGCTTTCAATCCTATTTCCAAGGATTCAGAATTGAAAACTTCAAAATTTGGAGCGGACATAGTCCTTTCTAGTATCAACCATCCAGACATGAATGGAGTCGATCAGGTCATTTTTGGCGAAAAGAAACCTTTTGCTATATCCGGTCCAGGCGAGTACGAGATCAAAGATGTTTTCATCAAAGGGTTACCATCACAGTCGAATTATGGTGGAGAAAATAGAATCAATACCATATACACGGTTACTCTAGAAAGTATGAATATTTGTTTTTTGGGGGCAATGAACACTCCGGAACTTCCAAAAGACACTGACGAAGCAATAGAAGAAGTTGATATTTTATTTGTTCCAATTGGTGGCAACGGCGTTCTCGAGCCCGCACAAGCTTACAAACTTGCTATCTCTATAGAACCAAAAGTTATTATTCCGATACTTTATGACGGTCCAAAAAGCAAAGATTCTCTCAAAGCTTTTCTCAAAGAAGCGGGGGAGAATCCAAAACCAGAAACGAAGATCACTCTAAAGAAAAAAGATCTGGATGGCAAAGAAGCAGAAGTGCTTGTTCTAGAAAAAGAATAAATCTATGAATTTTAGGCCAACGATAATCAAGACTTTGCTTGCGATAACGATTGGTCTTATGGGTGCATTATATTTTCGTGATAACTGTATCGGTTGCAATCCAGATTTGTTGAGACGCGAGTTAATCATCGGTTTCATCCCTGCATTTTTGTGGATATATGGAATAATAAGTATTATTCAAGTTTACGAATCAAGAAGTAAATTTTGGCATTATCTTGTTGTCATTCCTTTTGTTATAATTATACCGTTAATAGTGGGAGTTTTTCTTCAGGGTTTTTTTGATCTATAACAATGTCTTTACAATCTTATATTGAAAAGTTAAGTTCTAAGCCAGACCATATTCGCAGGCGATATTCTTTTCTGATTTCTTTTTGTATTACTGCTGTTATTTTTATTTTTTGGATCAGTTCTCTTGGAGCCGATAAAAATTCTTCAAATAATAACCTGACTTCTGTTGTTCATAATATCGATACCCCAAACCAATCTCTCGTCGCCAGTGTCGGAACATTCCTTGTTGATGTAAAAGACATCTTTTTTGGTTCAAAGAAAGTCGAATTCACTTCTGTTGGAGTACAACCGGGTAGAAAGTAATTACGAAACATTTTTTAATACTCTGTAACTTGTCGGAGTTTTGTATTGCGGTAAAATTCTTACATGCCTGCCAAAAAATTAGTAGATTAATTATTACCACATATGATAAAAGATTCAGAAATAGTTACAAAGAAATACTTGGATAAAAAATTAAGTAATTTTGCCACAAAAAAAGACTTGGATAAATGCAGAGTTGAAATTATAAGAGAGGTCAAAATCATGATACATGAGACAATGGAAAGCAGTATAGAAAATATGAAGCTTTACCATCAGGAGGAGACCAATAGGTACACAACTGCTTTGCTTCAGGGTTTTAGAGATGATTTGCGCGTCTACAACGATCAGTTCAAGTCATTCATGGAAAAATTGGACAATCATGAGCATAGAATTGTTGCTTTAGAGAGGGTTTGATTATTATCAATTATTACAATCTCCACCCTTTACTCTGACACGCAATTCGTGCTAGTTTTTAGTTGAACAGAGCAAACCATCAACCAAGGGAAATGTATGTGGAAATTGGAGATTATTACGATTTTTCGAGACGGGTCGATTTCTCATGAAGAAGTTGAACTTGCCACTCACAACATGGAAGAGAAAGATGCTATTGTCGATGCAGATACTCAATTGAGATACAAGAGAGCTGCCGTGGATAGTCGTGGTGCTACGGTTCAAGCGGTCAGGCTGTTGTATGTCAGTCGGCACACCTTCAATTGACTCTTACCATTCCGACGCAAAGCCCATCTCACGGTGGGCATTCTTTTTTATTAATACCCGGAGTTCTCAGAATGGGGGGATGTGTCCTTCGACTACGCTCCCTCGACACCTTCGACTGGTTCGACTTGCTCACCACAAGCAACTCAAGCTATGAAGCTCGGGACAAGATCGTGACAAGTCACATCCTGGGATCCCGAAACTTAGTTTGGAAAATGTTCCACAATCTGCTAGAATGGCCAGGTAAACAAGACAGAAAGATCATACTATAAACGATTTCAATTAAAAAAACATGTCTAGAAAACCAGGAGAACAAAAGTCAGATCAAGCCAAAATTGATGCAAGAGGTGGGGCGGGGGTAGTAGAAAGAAACATTACGACCGAGATGCGCGAATCGTATCTTGACTACGCCATGTCCGTCATTACCGCTCGCGCATTGCCAGATGTTCGTGATGGATTGAAACCTGTGCATCGTCGTATTCTCTATACTATGCATGAGCTCAATCTTTCTCCTGGAGGCAAGACTCGTAAGTCCGCCAAGATCGTTGGAGATGTGACAGGTAACTATCACCCACACGGTACCGTCGCTGTATACGAATCTTTGGTAAACCTTATACAACCATTCCGTATGCGTTACCCTTTGGCTATTGGTCAAGGCAACTTTGGTTCTCTCGATGGTGACGGTGCCGCCGCCGATCGTTATACCGAAGCCAAGATGTCTCGTATCACCTCCGAATTGCTCCGTGACATAGACAAGGACACAGTCGATTTTAAACCAAACTACGAAGGTACCCGTCAAGAACCATCGGTTTTACCAGCTTCGGTTCCAAATTTACTTCTAAATGGAACTCTCGGTATTGCTGTCGGTATGGCAACCAATATCGCCCCACACAATCTACGCGAAGTTGTTGATGCTACCGTCCACCTTATCGAAAACAAAGATGCTACTACCGAAGATTTGATGCAATTTATCAAAGGACCAGATTTTCCAACCGGAGCGGTTATGTATGGAGAAAAAGATATCCGTCATGCATATACTACCGGTCGTGGAGGTATCACAGTCCGTGGTGAAGCCGAAATAGTCGAAGACAAAAAAGGCCAATTCCAGATCATTATTTCTTCTATACCATATCGTGTAAACAAAGCAGAGCTTATAATGAAGATAGCCGATCTTGTCCGTGAAAAGGTCATAGAAGGGGTCAAAGCTCTTCGTGATGAATCTAGTGAAGATGTTCGTATCGCTATTGATCTCAAGCAAGGCTCATATCCAGAAAAAGTTCTCAATCTGATATACAAACATACTCAATTAGAGGACGCCTTCCATGTAAATACCGTGGCTCTAGTAGACGGAGTTCCACATACTTTGTCTCTCAAATCCATTTTAGAGGAATTCATCAAACATAGAATTATCGTCATTCGTCGCAGGACACAATTTGACCTTACCAAAGCCGAAGAAAGAGAGCATATTTTACTTGGTCTAAAGAAAGCCCTCGACCATATAGACGAGGTTATCACTCTTATTCGAGCTTCAAAGGACGCTGTCGAAGCTCATGCTGGTTTGATGAAGAAGTTCAAATTTAGTGACAAGCAAGCCACCGCTATCTTGGAGATGAAATTACAAAAACTGGCTGGCCTAGAACGCAAAAAGATTTTGGATGAATTAAAGGAGATAGAAGAATTGATCGCTAAATTAAAAGAGATCTTGGGTAGTGAAAAGAAAGTTCGCGCCCTCATTAAGACAGAATTGTTAGAGATAAAAGAAAAGTATGGTGATGACCGTAGGACAAAGATAGTCAAACATGGTGTAAAAGATTTCAACCCAGAAGACTTGATCGCCGATGAAGAATCAGTCTTGGTCCTTACAAAGGGTGGTTATATCAAACGAACCAATCCAGACGAATATCGCAAACAAAAGCGTGGTGGTATTGGAGTTGTCGATCTTGATACAAAAGAGGAAGATTTCATTTCTCACCTTATCTTTGCTTCAACCCACAATGATATCTTGTTCTTTACTGATATGGGTAAAGCCTATCAGATCAAGATGTACGATATTCCAGAGGGAAAAAGAGCGACAAGAGGGAAGTCGGTTATGAATTTTATTTCTCTTTCTGATGGAGAAAAAGTTACATCGATATTGCCAATGCCAAAAGACAAAAAGACTGCAGAAGGTCTGAGTTTGATGATGGTAACAAAGCAAGGTACAGGCAAAAAGTCTTCGGCCACCCATTTCCGAGATGTTCGCCGTTCTGGTTTGATTGCTATCAAGTTGGAAGATGGTGATGAACTCATCTCTGCATCCTTTGTTTCAAAGAAAGACGAGGTAGTTATCGCTACAAAAGACGGCCAGTCCATTCGTTTTGAAGAAAATGATGTCCGTGAAATGGGTAGAAATGCGGCTGGTGTTAGGGTCATCAAGCTCGGCAAAGGAGACGCTGTTATTTCTGCCGATATTGTTTCAAAAGACGCCAAAAATCCCGCTTTGTTTGTCATGGGAGCAAATGGTTATGGTAAAAAAACCGATCTTTCTGAATACAAGACTCAAAATCGTGGAGGTTCTGGTATTTTGACTATGAATATTACCGCAAAAACAGGTGAGCTCATGGCCGCTAGAGTTGTCACAGATGATGTAGAAGAGATTGTGGCAATGTCAAAGAAAAGTCAGGTCATTCGCGTCGATCTCAAAGAAATACCAACACTTGGTCGTTCTACTCAAGGTGTTAGAGTTATGAAACTCCGCGATGGTGACTCACTGGCTAGTTTGATTTGTTTGTAATTAAATTACTGAGGCTTACCCTCAGTAGCCTAATAATCACTGTCCCCATAGGCATCTCTACAATAGCTCTTGAATGCTTTATAATTAACATATGTTTTCTGACCCTGCCAAAAATCTTGCAAAATTAGGTATCGGCGTTGGCATGAAAGTTGTCGATTTGGGCGCAGGTTCGGGTTTTTACACTTTCGAAGTTGCCAGACTTGTCGGTCCAGTCGGGCGCGTCTATTCTGTCGATGTTGTAAAAGAATTGTTAGAAAGATTGCGATCAACTGGTGCAAACAACGGTCTTCGTAATATAGAAGTTGTTTGGGGCAATTGCGAGAAAATAGGTGGCACGAAGCTCAGTGAATCGATAGCTGATAGAGTCGTAGCCTCAAATATCCTATTCCAGATCGAAAAACCAGATGAGTTTGTTTTGGAGATAAAACGCATATTGAAACCTGGTGGCAAGGTTCTCGTGGTAGACTGGAGTGAGGTGTCGGCTCTAAGTCCTACCAATCTTGTCACATCTGCAAAAGCAACGATGCTGTTTGAGAAGGCGGGATTTACACTGGAGCAATCTTTTGACGCTGGTGATCATCATTATGGACTTATCTTTGTCCGTTAATTTATAAAAAGAAAATGAGCAAATTTCAAATAATTACTTTAGCAATATTCATAATAGCAATAATTGCCGGTGCCGCTTCTTTTGCTTTATACAAGGGCTCTGGTGGACGACAAGTAGAGTTGCCGACTATCACCGTTTGGGGAACATTCCCATCGAGTGTTTTTGATCAATATGTTTCCGAGATCAACAGTGACCTGTCTTCTTCGTTGAAAGTCAACTATGTAGAGCAAAAGCCAAGTGAATTTTCCAAAAACTTTGTGAATGCTTTGGCTTTGGGTCAGGGTCCAGATGCTATCCTGGTTCCAGTCGAGATGCTTTTGCCAGAGATCAACAAACTAGCTTTTATACCTTATTCAGTTTTACCAAAAAATACATTTTATAATTCCTATATAGATCAAGCTAGGATATATCTTGGAGAAAATGGATCATTAGGAATTCCATTTACTATTGACCCATTGGTTATGTATTGGAATCGAGACACTTTCAATTCTGCAGGGATCGCCACTTATCCAAAGTTCTGGGATGAATTTGTCGGTACTAGTCTCAAACCTGGTCTAGCCCAAAAACTGACCGAAAGAGATTCAAACGGCAATATCCGAAAATCTGCAATAGCGATGGGCGATTTTCTAAATATTACCAATGCCAGAGAAGTGCTTGGTTCATTGTTATTACAGAGTGATAATCCTGTTACAACAGTTGGAGATGACGGCTTCATCGTTTCGACCATAGATCCTTTTTACAGAGTTGATCCACGACCAGCTTTGCAATTTTTCAGTCAATTTGCCAATCCTTCCAATCAAAATTATTCTTGGAATAGAGGAATGCCAAATGATAAGACCGCATTCTTATCTGGGATTCTTGCTACATATTTTGGTTATACCTCGGACATCTATGATATTCGATCAAAAAATCCCAATCTCAATTTTGATGTGTCTGGTTTGCCACAACTCCGTTCTGGCGGTAAAAAAGCATTGTATAGCAAGATGTACGGTTTTTCTTTGGTCAAATCATCTCCAAAACTAGATGCATCTTTTCAAGTGATCTCGACATTGACGAGTGCAGAAAATTTGCAGAAATTGTCACAAAAGATGTATGCACCTTCGGTAAGGAGAGATATTATAGCAAAGGGTTCTTCCGATCCTTATATTACGATCTTCAATCAATCAGCTTTGGTAGCGAAGACTTGGTTGGACATAAGTACGAGTCAGTCAAGACAACTCTTTGGTAATTTGATTCAGACTATAATAAGCGGTCAGAAATCTATCGATCAAGCAGTCAAAGATACAGGGGATCAATATGATGTGTTGTTAAGGCAAGTGCAGTAATATATGAACAAAGTTCAAAGTTCAAAGTTCAAAATTCAAAATTTAGTGATTACTGCTTTAGTTGTCATATTCATTTTCATGGTTGGATTGAATGTGGTTTATATAGTCAATGCGCAAGCGCCAGATCGTGATATTCCTGCTGGTGACAATGGAACCCTACCAACCGCAACGCCTACCACTCGCAATTCTACTGGCGATGTTTCGCCAACATCAGTTGATATTACAAAATCGAGCTTCAAACTACTTATTTGTGATGGTCCTGAAGAGTTGAAGCATTACAATCCGGCGACTAATAAGATTGAAGAAGGGTTTACAAATGATGACTTTATCCCATGTGATTTTCGCGGACTTATGATGCAATTACAACATTTCATCAATATTGCCATGGTTCTTGGGGTTTTGGTTGCATTGGGGGGACTTCTTTGGGCGGGGGCATTATATATATCGGGCGCCCCAGAAAAAATCAAGCAAGCTCATAAGATCTTTCCTTCTATCTTCTGGGGCTTTATAATAATGCTATCGGCATGGTTTATCGTTTATCAGATCTTGGAATGGTTAACTGGTCCTAATGCAAAATCCTTTGGGGTTTTGTTGGGATTATAAATATGATGAAAATTTTCAATTATCAATTACCCCTACTACGCTCGCTAATCGCGAGCTTCGCAGGGCGGGCAATGATCAATCCGAAAATATTCAGTTTTGTTTTTATTAGTCTTTTTATCTTCGTTGTTGGATTGGGTATGGGTATTACTGCGAATGCTCAAAATCCTGAACCTTATGTACAAAATAATTCAACAGTTGATGAAGAATCTACTGGTTCAAAAGATGATGAGGAAACAGTTGGGCCAAAAGATGATGAGGAAACAGTGGGGCCGTCAGGCATCTTCACCCTATCAAACCCATTAAAAGTCAATTCTATCGGTGAACTTTTACATAGTCTGGTTCAGGTATTTACTTATTTGGTTATCTTATTTGCAGTCATTATGTTCGTCTATCTTGGTTTTCAATATGTAGCTTATGCGGCTCAAGGGAACGCAAAAGGAATTACCGAATTACACACCAAGTTTATGTGGCTTGTTGCCGGTGTTGCTATAGTCATTGGAGCAAGAGTGATTATAGAGGTGATAATAAATACATTGTCTGCTACCGGAACAGTCAGTCCAGATGTTATACAAAGTGCCCAAAATGCTCTAAAAAAATAATATGAAAAAATTAAATTACATTTTGCTAACCATTGCTACTTTCACTCCACTTACTACTTATGCTGCTACAAACATGAAACTAAGTGACCTTATTGGCAACCTTGTCGGTTATCTCAATCTAGCATTACAGCTCATGATGGGTTTGGCAGTAGTCTTCTTTGTTTGGAATGTAATCCATTATTATATTCAACCAGGTTCTACCAATAGGGCAGAGGCCGGGCAATATGTGATGTGGAGTTTGATTGGATTTTTTATCATTCTTTCTCTTTGGGGGATGGTCAATGTACTTATTGCAACTTTTGATCTTGGTACCGGTAGCCCAAGTTCTTGGACAGGTCTTAATAATTTATTCCCTAGATAATTATATGAAAAAAACAATTTTTGCTATAGCACTTTCTATTATTCCACTTACTGCCTACGGGCAATTGGCGGAAATTAGAAATGTCAATAGTCTAGCCACAAGATTGGCTGGTATTGGTAATATCATTACTTATCTTTTGGTTGGTTTGGCAGTTATTTATATTATTTGGAATACAGTTCATTATTTCATCAGACCATCTGGTAGTGATAGATCTGAAGCGGGGATGAGTATTATGTGGGGTATAATTGGTCTTTTTATCATTGTTTCTCTTTGGGGTATCGTGAATATTTTGGTTAATACATTTTATACGAATCCCAATGTGCCAAAGGATCGCTTTCCTAATGCTAATTTTGTTTCAGGTGACAGGAGTAATGTTGGCGGGGGGAATTTTACTGGCAGTGATGATTTCTCTCCCGGATCCGGTTTTGATATAAGAGATAATCCAGCGGGTGATTCTGGTACTTCTGGCGACAAGAGTAATAATTGGAATACAGGCCTTAATCCAAATAGCACAGATAATACGCAAAATTATAATCATTAAACAATCCACAGTTTTGTTTGCTTGTTTGGTGGTTGGGGGTATAATTGGAGTTATGGAAGGATAAAAATTAATTATTAATAATATTTAGAAGTATGAAAAAAATTATCGCATTACTAGCAGTACTTGTTGCTCCAGCAATAGTATCTGCACAAGCTTTGACCCCTATTACCAATGTCAACAATCTTTCAACAAGACTTATTGGTATAGGTAATATAGTTACTTATATTTTAGTTGCTCTTGCGGTTATATATATTGTTTACAATGTTGTTCAGTTTATGATCAAACCACCAGGAGGAGAAAGAGAGGGTGCTTTGGCAAATATCGGTTGGGGAATACTCGGACTGTTTATCATTGTATCTCTATGGGGTCTAGTTAATATCCTTACGAACACATTCAAGACAACCCCTACACAACAAGCTATTCCTAATCTAAGCAATGTTACTGTTGGTGGTGGTATTCCAGCAAATCAAATTCCTCTTGTACCATAGTATGTTTTCATTTTTTGAAATTCATTTTGCCGAAGCGGCCGTCGACATGACGGCTTTTGGCAATTTGGTCAATCCAATCATTGATAACATCATATATCCAGTCATCCAGTTTATGTTTGGTCTGGCAGTAGTATTCTTTGTCTATGGAGCATTGCAATTTGTCTTTTATGGTGCCGATGAGACCGCCAGAGAAAAAGGCAAGTTAACTTTGAAGTATGGTACATTGGGTATGTTCATCATGGTCTCCGCTTGGGGTATTGTGTACCTCATATCTAATACCGTCTTTGGTTTGAGTGGGAATTGAGTGTAATTGAAAAGCTTGCTCTGCTATGTTTCTTCGAAGCTTTGCGTAGAAGGAAGTTACGGAGCGGAGGGAAGGAGTGCAGTAGGGGAATAAAAAAAGCAAGCCACGGAACCTCGAGGGTTCAACGTGGCTTGTTGTGCCGGAATCACTTCCGGATACTCAGTCTCCAGTGGATCGTGAGATCCGAGAACCTCTGTCCGACAGGGACCGTAACATCCATTGAACTTGCGACTGTGGATGTCTTGGCTGTCGCTGTCTCCGTTTTGCTGGGCGGGACTGCGACCGGCAATGCAGAAGCGGAATTTGTTACCTTCGAGTATTCGCTTCCGTTATACCTCTTTATGTACTCAACTCCCGGAGAGGTTGTCCGGTAGTTGAGAGAGATCTTCATCTCTGGCCTCAGGTTCGTGTATACGATCGTTGCTATCCCCGGAGGACATGCAATGTCCCCCTCTATTTGTCCAGGCCTTGCGCCTGGGACCGGGTGGGAGGGTTGTTCTGTTGCCGTCACTTGCGTGGCATTAGAATTTTCCTGCCGTACCGACGACTGAATTCTTCCTGACTTGAAGTAGAGAATTACGACTACGAGCAGAATCAGGAGGATGATTGTCCCCACCAATTTCGATGGGGTGTTCATGAGACTGTTACGTTTCGCTGGACTGTTGAGGGGGATTGTTCCCTCGTCGGTGTCAATGAATAGGTCGGTGTCTTTCATAAGGTATTGTTGAGTTTCACTTTCCTTCTTCCCCAATGATCACTTTTGCTCCTTCAGGTATGCCACTGAAGACGTGACGAGTAACCCTTGCAGGCTGATCGACACCTCTGTCTGTTGCAACCATATTGGCGGCGATGTCAGGATCAATTCCTGTTCCGGCGTATAGCTTGTGGGCTGCGACCACCTTCTTAGTTATCGCCTCAAGTTGAAGTGTTTTGAGGTACTGTGGGTCGATGACAATTTCCGAAACTATTGGGTTTCTTGTTTGCATACCCATTTCAGCCTCGATTTTTGTCAATCTGTTTTCGCCGCCGAATAGTACTGCAAAGCGACTACCCACCGACTGATTTCCGGCCATGTTCCCATCAATCTCCTTCAGTAGGACCTCTACAGGCGTCCCATTGATGACAGATTGAATGAAACCGTTGCAAAGGGCTTGAAATGTGGTCTCGATCTTTTCCACACTGTGTTGCACAAGGTTCAGGATTGCCCAGTCAGCTCTGATAGCCATTAGGAACAGATTCCATTTAACGGTCACCTTGATTCCTTCTTGTGTTTTGGCCTCTAGCTTGTCGTTTTTGACCGGGATTGACCTGAGAAGGTTGACGACTCGGAAGATCTTTTCCCAAGGCAATCGACCGTTGATTGTTGGGCCCCAGGCAACCCGCATTGCTTTGCTGGGTCTAATCTGGGTTAACTCAACTCTTGTTCTGAGTTTCGGTTCTCGCTTAAATGAGTTTGCGAGTACTACCGCTGTGTTGGCTTTTGGTGCAATAAACCATAGTCCAAACATCGGTGTCCAGCACAGGATCAAGGTCCAAACAACTGTCGCCGTGATTAGCGACCAGAACATTTCCCATTCAACTGTTAATCTGATTGACGTGGCTAGAGCAACTGTAATGGCTATCTGTGCAAGCACAGATCGAACAAATGGCCAATCTGCAGAGACTTTCATCTGACCTGCCTTTTTTTAGTGACCACCCTTTGTGGGGGAGGTCTGGTTTATCTCTTATAAATTGTCAACGTAGCTTTGTTCACACGAACAAGCCACTAACAACTCTACCCTGCAATTGTAGCATTATTGGATATAAATGTCAAGCCATGGATAGGCAAAAAACAGCTTAAAATAAGGGTTAATTGGTATATAGGTGAACACATATGTTTATTGATCCTTTTTTGGCATAAAAATTCACCCTCCGTGGCGACCTGCCAAAGAGGGTGGTGAATGTGTTCGTAATCCTATTCGGATGAGAACCCTGTCCCTGGACCGTACAGGTCAAGGAACTCAACTTTTCCAAACGTCCCGGTCGGGCTCCAGTTTGGAAGTGTGCGGACCACTCGTGGTCCAGTCCAGTCGCTGTCGGGACGGACCGCCATGGTGGTATTCGTCGGGGTGACATCATCTGTCTGTCGAGGTGTCACCGCCTGATTACCATTCCGATGGACGTCCGGGGCTTGGTGGTAATTGTTGATGATGGTGTTGCCATTACCAATGATACCACTATTGTTGATCTCTTTACCACCTTTTGTCGTTTGATCGACTGGGTGGGAGGTGAGACCAGGAATATTCTCCGTTACCTTGTTTGCCTGGATTTGCATTGCGAGATGCTTGTTCGCGTAGGCTTGAATTTCTTCCGGCGTAAGAACCGGTTGAGTCGAGGTAACGGCCTGCTGAACAGCAGGTGGTGTCACTGGCGCAACCGCGTTGTTGGTGATCATGACCACCGGAGGAACCATGGCAGGCGTGAAGCCTGCCGAAGGACCCTTGCTCCCGAGGATCCAACCTCCAAGGAGTGAACTTACGATCCACCCGCCAACCCCGATAAAGAGGAGGAGGGTTCCGAGGATTCCCAGTAGGAGCATGATCCAGCTCCTGTCCGCCGATTTTGGCGGATTTTTGTCGGCCGAGGCCTTACCTCCTTTGGAGCTGTCGTCACCATCACCACCAATTCCCGCATTGTCTTTCGACTGCGGATAGTGGAAGTGTTGGATGATCGGCTGCTGAGGGGATGGCGTACCTGACGCGGGAGGTGACGAGGGCTTGAGGTCGGCGATCGCCCGCGTCAGTTCCTTGATACCCTTTGCCGCCAGGGAACTCACTGCGTCCAGAGACTGGTCGGTTTGATCAGCCCGTTTCTCCAGTTTCTCAACCCGACTTACGATCGGGATGCTTCCCTCGTCTTCTTGACCGCGGGCCGGACTGTCGGCAGGTGTCGTCGCCGGCTTTGGTTCCGGTTTCTGTTTTGCCGACGCAGGGGCTGACGCATTCGCCAGTGCCTCCTTGATCAGCTTTCCCTTGGCGAGAATCCGACCCTCCAACGACTTCACTGTCTCATCGTCAGGAAACTGCCTGACGACTTCTTCAGCCGCCGCACTCATGTTATTGAGCCTGGCCATGTTCATCCATTCAGGCAGTGCACCAGACTGTTCAAGTTGACCGAGCGCATTGGTTTGATCAATGATGATTATATTCAACCTGTTTACCGCTTCTCGGTCTGTGGGTTTGGTTGCCGGCGGTTTTGACGGTGACTTCAATGCGTCATCGTCCTTCGCCGGCTTGGCCGGTGCCGGATTGGGATTTGCCAACAGTACCGGTTCACCTTCAGGTGGTGGAGGTAGGGTGATCCTTGGTCCTGGTGCGGTCCACTTCAAGTCAACACACTGGGACAGATTATCTCCTCCAGGGTCAGTCCCCACTATCAATACAGTGTATTCTTGTCCACTGACCCGGTCCCTCAACCACGTCATTTCTTCCAGTCTGATGGTGTTCGGTGACGAGCCTGTTCCGACGGCGATCAGTTTCCTTGTCATCGGAGCGGTGACAGCTTTTTTCGTTTCATCGAGTACTTGCACCAGGACCTGGTCCAAACCAGCCTGGGCCTCGATGATGACTGAATTGTTCTCGATCCTCGCATTCGGTGCCGGAACCACCACTGGTGGTTCCTTTTGTTTTTTTGACATCTTCTACCTCTCTCTTGTTTAGTCGCATTTGTTTTTGGTTGTTATTTCAACGATCAAAAGAGTTGTGCGACAGTTC
>CAYMXR010000016.1:0-9611 GCA_964394505.1 uncultured Candidatus Saccharibacteria bacterium
TTAAGATTCCCAACCTACTCTCTTGGCATCAAAGCATCCTTCTTATACACACTCCCCGCATTCCACAACATCCAACTAGTGAGACCCGCATCGTAAGTCGCCTGGATCTGCGCACGAACCAAAGCTGGCGTGTAGACCGCTCCAAGATCGAAAGCTTGCAACCATGGGCGAATCTTGTTTGGTGAAGTCGAAGCCATGTTAGCTCGCATGATTGCTTGATCCATAGAATATTTTATAACTTCATAAGGCTTTTCTGCAGGTTTGGAAAAACCAATAAATCCTTTACCGAAATGGGAAGGATAAACCATCGGTGCAACATAATCAAAATACGCGAGTGCATCAGTTAGATTTTGACCGATACCAAGATCACCTTCCGCCGAAGTTGTAAGACCAAAGAGATCGATCGAAAGAGGAATACTACTCGTTGCAAATTGCTCATTCAAATACGAATAAAAAGAAGTCATCACTTCTCTTCTGGTCTTATCGTGACTCCAAGGATAAACTATTTCCTGCATATTTCCATCGGAAGGAAAACGAATATAATCAAAATTTAATTCATCAAAGCCAACAGAGTATGATTCCTTACCGATAGCAACAAGATATTTCCAAACTTGCTCTGAGCCCGGATCTAGCCATTTGACCCCTTTATAATCTTGCCAAATCTTACCCTCTTTATTTTTTACAGCTGATTCAGGATATGTATTGATCAAGTATGAATCCTGAAAAGAAGAAATCCTACCAATCACATAAACACCTTTTTCATGTAGTTTTCCAATAAATTCTTTTATATCAGAGATCCTATTATCTGCCGAACCGATCTTTATTAGTTCAGGATCATTGACTGGAAAACTTATCCTACCCGTATAATCTTTTACATCAATGACAACAGCATTTATCTCGGTATTGTCGATGAGATCAAATAGATGTTTTCTAAACTTATTGTTCCCAGCTGCCCAACTTGTAAAATAAACTGCCTTTAATGGATCTGGCGTGTCTATATGAGTCACGACAAATTCTGGTTGTGATTCAATCACTACTCCAGCTAGCCGATCGGGGATAATTGCTGACAAATCTGGATAATGAATCTTTTTTATTGGTTTTAATAACAAAAATAAAAAGCCTATGACAATTATAAGACAACAAATGATAAGTAAGATGATGGTGTTGCGATTAAAATTATTGTCATTCGATAACTTCATTTAATAATTAATTATTTTTTATATTGCTCTCAACAGTCACAACTTCTGATTTTTTCTGATCAATATCTACGGATGGATTTTTGCTATCAACGAAAGGTAAATTTGGATTGGTAATCTTTTTTGTCTCTTCTACCTCGTTTTTGAACAAATTATCACCACTGATTCGAGCTCCCATCTGATAAGCAAAAAAGATGATTGCTATTCCAATTAAAAATTGAATAATTGAATCCCAGAAAGAAGAGAAACCGGATAATGGAAGTATTATTACCAAGAATCCTAACAACATTAATATCTGGCGTTTAGACATGATTTCGCCATTATAACCTATGGTGGTAACATTATGCTAGAAAGGAGGTGAGAAAAATGAAAAAAAGTTTCAGATCATTGAGATTAACCGATCTTAGTCAATTGAGATGGCCACTTGGACTTTCATTAGTTACTGGTGAGTACATAATGGTTGCAAGAGTCGTTGAAAAAGGGATTGAGTTAGAAGAGGAACGGATGGTGATCATTAGTGTCCGTGATCTTACGACCGTAAATGCTCCAGGATCAAAAACTGGGTCATATGAGTTACGGTTTGAAAGACCACTTTTTGCATGGATCAGGGTGAAAAATGGTACGGGTCTGAAGTTTCTAACTTTCAAGTCTTTACACGAATGGGTCACGATCGGAGAAATCGGATCAACAAAATAGGGCGTGATCATTTTGGGTCCCGCCCTATCCTTTTTTTATAAATTCTACGAAACAAAAACCACAAACTCCCCCTTGATTTTTTCCTTATTTTTTTCAAAATAATCTTTTACCTCCAAAGCCGTACCAGTGACAACTTCTTCAAAAACTTTAGTCAACTCCCGACAGATCGTAACTTGCTTTGTCGGGCAATGCTGAATTAGAGAATAAAGAGTCTTCATTATCCTATGAGGAGATTCAAAAAAGATCATCGTTCGCTCGCTCGAAGCAATCTCTCCAAACAGAGTCTCTCTCCCCTTTTTGTGTGGCAAAAATCCAAGAAAAGTAAAATCCGCGCAAGGAATACCGGCGATCGCTATCGAAGCCGTGAGTGCCGATGGGCCAGGTATTGTTTCAATTTTCAAACTCCCAGTTTCCAATTCAACAGCAAATTCTTGTCTCAAATATTTGATAAGTTCAATACCTGGATCAGAAATACCGGGCGTTCCAGCATCAGAAACCAAGGTTAAATTTTTACCCTCTTTTAACATTTTCACAATTTCTTCTTTTCGAGAAATTTTGCTATGAGTGTGATATGAAATAGTCGGAACATCAACAGTGTGATGAACTAGCAATCTTTTCGTCATCCTAGTATCTTCACAGAGTATAAGGTCAGCTTTACGCAAAACATCCAAAGCCCGAAGAGTAATATCCCCGAGATTGCCTATCGGTGTCGCTACAACAGAAAAGGTAGACATAAACATACCTTATCAAAAAACAAAACAAAACGCGAATTTTTGACTTTTGTCAAACAATAAAGTACTTGCACCTTGGACCAATAGACTTTAGACTGTGCACATGAATTTAAATGACAAAAAAATCATATATGTAACTCGAGAGATCGAAAGGGCCCTAGGAACAACCCCAAATAAGGACTATATTATCATTACAAACAAAACCACTTACGGAGAAACCCTGAGAAGCGAGTACCCTGACTATATTTACCTCATAGAAAGTCCAGACAAAAAACTCTTGGGCACAACCGAATTACTTTCACATCCAGAAACCGCAAGGATAGTCACTCCCGATTCCAATATCCTAGTTTTCAAAAACACCCTTCGAGTCGAATCAGAAGCAAATGCCAAAAAATGGAAAATTATAAACCCAAAATCTTTTCTTTCCGAGAAAGTAGAAAACAAACTTTCTCAAATCCGCTGGCTTGGCGAGCTCGGAACAAAATATCTGCCACCTCATACAGTCAAGCTAGCAAAGCAAATTATTTGGAAAAATGAACCTTTCATCATTCAATGGGCACATGGCCATACTGGTGACGGGACCATGCTCATCAAGACCAAAGAAGAGCTTTCTCTACTTCAAGAAAAATTCCCCGAGAGAATGGCCAGGCTTACAACATACATAAAAGGACCGTCCTTTACAGTCAACGCTATCGTATCCAAAGACAAAATAATGATGGGAAATATTAGTTATCAGATTACTGGTCTTTTACCTTTTACCGACAATGAGTTTAGTTCAATTGGTAACGACTGGGGTTTTGCCAAAAAGTACTTAACATCTAGAGATGTACAAAGCATTCAGGCTATGGTTGGGGATATTGGAAACAAATTACAAAAAGATAATTGGAAGGGTCTTTTTGGTCTAGATTTTATTCAAGACGAAAAAACTAAACGAATATATCTCATAGAAATCAATGCCAGACAACCAGCCTCGACAGTTTTCGAATCTTCACTCGAATTGATACGAAGAGAAAACGATAAGATAAAAGGCATCACAACATTTGAGGCCCATATCCGAGCATTACTCGACTTGCCTATTGATCAAGATATTATATGCATAGAGGATGGTGCACAGATAGTCCAAAGAGTTACCAAGCAAATTCAGAGTGTATTCGATGATGCAACTGCCGTCCTAAAACAAAAAGGTTTTGAAGTTGTGTCATACCAAAACACTTCACCAAATCTAGACCTGATTCGCATCCAAAGCAACAAAAGCATTATAGAAGCTCACGGTACCCTAGATAAGGACGGGCAATTGATAGCAGAGACCATAAAGTCTTGCAAATTAAATCTAGAGTTTTAATCTGTGTTCATGTGTTAAAATATTAAAATGGAAACTAAAACTCTTTCCAAACAAGCATTGGATGTCATAGACGGTTATGTTCATTTTTCAATTGGGCGAACAGTCTCATCGGTTCCGTATTTCAACAACAAAACTTCCAGATCTAGAGCACGCTTTCGAACACAGAATGGCAAAGGGAGCCCAAAAGATATCAAGGAAGAGTTGGAGGCGATCATGATCAAATCCAAAATTGATCCAGAAGCACTAACACCAGAATCTACAAAAAAATTATTGGTCGAAAATAATATTGGCATTGAATGCTCGGGATTTGTCTACCATGTCTTAGAAGCAGAATCAGCGCATCGCAAGCTTGGGAGCCTAAAAAAACACATCTCTTTTGTAAATTGCAATGGCCTGATTGGCAAAATCCGTTGTGCTATCCGCCCATTAGAAAATTGCAATGTTGAGACATTTGCCAACGACAAAAACAGTCTAGTCGTATCGCCAAAAGAGATTCTTCCAGGAGACATCATCACTATGACCAAAAAAATGGATTCGAGTGAACGCAACCATATTCTTATTATCCGAGAAGTTCAATATGAAAATTCATTACCAAAAATAATCCTCTATTCTCACTCTATTGCCTACCCAGAAGATGGGCTTTATGGTACTGGTGTGAGAAGTGGCAAGATTGAAATCAACAGCCTGGATCATCCCATCACCGAAGCAAGATGGACGGAAGACAATATTACTAGTGATTCAAATCCATTACTTGCTCGAGCAAAAAGATCTGTGACTGAAATCCGAAGACTCAATTGGTTTTGGTAAATAGTCCGTTTTATGGTATTGTATTTACATGCTTACCGTCCTTCAAGGTACCGCTGATTTGGCTTATATTATGGCTTTTGCCCTTCTTGGCGCTATCGTAGCTTTTGCTTGGTCACCATTACTCTCAAAGATTTTATACAAATTCCATGTCATAAAAGGGGTCAAAAACGAGCTCAAAATCATAAATTCTCAAGCTTACAAAAACTCCACCCCTGTCATGGGTGGTTTATTGATTATCATTACAGTTGCAGTTATAACTATTATTTTCAATTGGTCACGAAATTTTACTTGGGTTCCTATTGGCGTCATGCTCTTTTCTGGAGCCTTGGGAGCGATCGATGATCTTATGAATATATTTGGCCAAGAGAGACATTCAAAGAAAATAGACCATGTCATAAAACTGATCCGCGTCCACAAAGAGATGCGCATGCGTATTTGGTACATTATCACTTTACCTTGGGTCCTATTCAAAAGAATGTCTGTCTGGTTCGGATCTAGAACATCCAGAGGTGTATTTGTTCATGAAAAATTAATTTTACAATTCGTCGCAGGTAGCCTTACCGCATGGTGGGTATATTCAAAACTTGGCCCTGCCTGGCATTATATCTATTTCCCTTTTGGAGGTAGTGTCGATGCCGGATTTTTTATCATACCAATAATCATCTTCATCGTAATGTTTACAGCAAATGCCGTTAATATTGCAGATGGTATGGATGGTTTAGCTGGAGGTATGCTACTTACGACAATGAGCGCTCTTACAGTCTTGTCATGGATCAATGGGTTCGGAGAATTGGCGATCTTGAACGCTACCGCTGTGGGGGCAATCGTGACTTATACTTATTTCAATATTAAGCCAGCTAGATTCATGATGGGAGATGTTGGCTCTTTGGGTCTCGGAGCATTATTGGCAGTCAACGCGATGGCCATTGGCGAAACTATTTCGTTATTCTTCCTTGGTTTTATGTTTTATGTTGAAGCTATCTCTGTCATCATCCAAGTTATCTCCAGATATTTCTTTGGCAAAAAAATCTTCCGAATGGCTCCACTCCACCATCACTTCGAACTTTCTGGTTGGAGCGAAGAAAAGACTGTTATGCGTTTTTGGGTAGTTCACTTCTTCTTTGTTGTATTCGGCTTCTGGTTGGCTTTGTACTAAAAACATTATGAAATATCTGCATTGGGATGAAAAAATAATCAGTGATTTCCAAGCGAGTAACATAACCGACATGTATGAAAAGGGTTATGTTTTCACCAGAATCGGCAAAGGTGTAATGCAACAAACCCGTTCTCTGCGGGTCGATCTTGCGAAATTTGAACTGAATAGCGAAAACAGAAGGATACTAAGAAAATTTCCGAACCTCAAAATCCGGGATGAGAGACATCCCCCCAAAGACTACGATTTTTCTATTGGAAAATTAGCTAAAGATTTTTACGAAGCAAAGTTTGGCAAAGGAATAATGAGCGCCCAAAAGGTGAAGGAAATGCTTACCGACACAGCCAAGAGTAATTTCAACTTACTTTTGCAATTTCAAGGGGGGGATGTCTCTCATCCTGGCGGTGACGGTTATGCTATTTGTTACCAAAATAGTTCAATCCTTCATTATTCTTATCCTTTCTATGATCTCGATAAACGTCCAAAAGATATGGGCATGGCCATGATGATAAATGCGATCTTATTTGCCAAAAATTCCAAATTAAAATACATTTACCTTGGTTCTCTACAGCGATCAAGTGATGTATACAAATTACAGTTTGCTGGCCTCGAATGGTTTGATGGTAAAAATTGGAGCACTGATATGGATGAAGCAAAAAAGATATTAACAAGAGGAGATGGAGAAATTATTAATTAAACAAGCAACGATATAAAGCTTTTTCTATTAAAATAATTAAAATGAATAATCAACCAACCACACTACCAAAAAGACTGCATGTTATCGGTATTTGCGGAGTAGCAACCAGCGCTCTTGCTATCGCCTTCCACAAAAGAGGTGTGATTGTTACTGGTAGTGATAAGGGGTTTTTTCCTCCTGTCTCAACCGAATTGGAAAGACAAGGTGTCGAATTTTATGCAGGGTGGCATCCAGAAAAGATGTTCGTCGATAAAAACAGCACTAATCAAGATTTTTCTCACGCTATCATTATCGTCGGCACCGCTTCAGGTACAAGTAATCCGGAGATCATCTATGCCAAAGAAAAAGACATTCCAACCTTTTCTTATCCAGAGGTTATTGGAAAGTATTTCGCAAAAGAAAGATCGGTGGTTTGCGCAGGTACTTGGGGTAAAACTTCATCCTCTGCCCTTTTATCTTTTATTTTAGAACAAGCTGGTCTGGATCCATCATATATGTTTGGTGGTATTTCACTTTCTCATACATCTTCGGCCAAGCTTACTGATTCAAAATGGTCAGTCTTTGAAGGTGACGAATACAAAAGTTCACCGACCGACAATCGAGCAAAATTTTTCCATTACAAAGCAACTGATCTACTCTTGACGGCCGTGTCTTGGGATCATGCCGACCTATACCCTACCGAGCAAGATTATTTCAATGCATTCAAAAAATTGGTAGAAGAAATGCCCACAACTGGGACAATAGTTGCCTGTACTGATAGAGATGATGTTCGAGAAATTACGAAAAAATTCAAAGGTAAAATCATACCTTATGGTCGCGAACTACCTATAGCAAAAACCCAATCAGAATATTTCGCTTACAAAAATGTCACTCAAACAAAAAACGGTTTGGATCTAACCATTTCGCACGATGGAAAAGATTATATGATCCACTCCCCTATGTTAGGACTCTACCAAGCAGAAAATATCACCGGCTGTTTTGCTATGGCTTTCAGTCTTGGTATATCCGGAGAAAAGATTATCAATGCTTTGGCAAACTTTAAAGGACTAAAAAGAAGAATGGAAAAAAGATATGAGGGAGATGTGACCGTGATTGATGACATCGCTCATTCCCCTGAGAAATCGAGTTCTGTTTTGGGTACACTTCGATCTGTCTACACAGGAAAGATTATTACTATTTTCGAACCAAATATTGGTGGCAGGAGTCGTGAATCTGTTGCAAAATATGATAATGCTTTTTCTGACTCTGACATTGTGATCATTCCCCGACTAACAAAATTGAAAATTGCAGAAGACAAAGACGAACAACCAATGGAAGGTGCTGAACTTGCGGAAGTTATCGCAAAAACACATTCTAACGTTAAATATATTGAAAATGACGAAGAGCTTGTTACTTTCCTAAAGTCTAATACTGCTACCGGCGATGTTATCGCCTTCTTGGGCTCACACGGATTTAGAGGAATGATTGAGGTAATAGTAGGAAAATTATCCAATTCTCAATAACCGATTACCAATTGAACCGCACTCTAAAAAATATAAGATCAATAATTGCAAAATAAAAACCCTTCAAAAAGCTCAGGGTTTTTATTTTTTGAGATTAAATCTCAGCAGAACTACCTTCTCTTCTTTGACTTAGCCTTAGTTTTCTTTGTCTTCTTTGCTGTCTTTCTTTTCTTTGCCATTTTAGAGTGAATTTACTTTTGATAAAAGTATTCGACTGATACATATCAATAATAACACTCTCAAAATATTTTTGTGAAAATATTTTCAAAAATGTGGATAACTTTTACAAAAATTATTTTTTTGCTAATGCGTTTTTCAAACTTTCTTGATTTTTTTGTAATTCTTGACCTTTTTTATTTAGATCTGCAGTTTTAATCCTAATTTCATTTTCCAATTTCGGTTTCTCTCTATCAATATCAGAAATCTTTTTGCTTGTATCATTGATCTTGCGCACAAGTTTTGGTAACTCTGCTTCCATCCTATTTTTTTCTGCAATATCTATCTGCTTCTGTTTTTCCAATCTAGTTTTTTCCTCAGCGATAGTAGCCACGGCAGCCTGCTTCGTGTGCAATTCCCCTGTCTCTTTTTGAATATCTCTCTGTAATTGTTCGAGGGTTCGCTTCAAATCAAAATCATTAGCCATAATTCTTTGTGTTATTACTTATAATATCTCGACTGTGTCACCTAACCATACCCGTGAAGATCCTCTTTCAATTCTGCTACTCTGATCTTATCATTAACTTTTGATTCTTCGGAGTTAAGAGCTTTCATACCTGCGATTGCTTCTTCTAAAGTGGCTCTATAATTTTCATTTATCGCGTTTGAAATATCGAGGTATATTGAAGCTACACCAACAAGCGCCTGACCCTTATCGAGATCTGACATCTTGGCAGATACAATGTCACCAATCACCTTTTTTGCCTCAGTGAAGTTTTTTTCTGCCAAAAGTTTCTCGAGTTTTGTTATTTCTGTGTCCATGATTATTATTTTTGACCTTTAAGTTTGTTAATGATTCTGTTGAGCATAATTCTCTTCACCTTTCCTTCTACGGTAGCCTCCTGTATGCCTGCTACATCTTCCAATGTCTTTACCATGAATGCTTTTGCTTCATTACCTTCCCTTGATCCAATTTTTTCTTTGGAAGTAATCTTTGATAATGCTTTCTCCAGTTTCGTAAAATTACCGCCATTACCAGTAAGTTCCGTTTGATTAACTGTATTCGCGATCGCCTCCGAAACAGCTTTGTCTATTGCTTCGTCTATTTGTTTCTGGATTTCGTTTTCATCATTACCTTCAAATATATCGATTCCCAACTCTGATTCTTTTGAGGTTTGCCTTAAATGTTCAAATTTCCTTTGAGCTTTCTCTGATTTATCTAGAGTTTGACCATTATCAAATAGGGTTTCTAGTTCTTCATAAGCCTTTTTCTGTATTACTTTCTTCAACGAACCAATCTCTGATACACCTTCCAATAATTCTTTCCTTGC
>CAYMXR010000016.1:9711-14115 GCA_964394505.1 uncultured Candidatus Saccharibacteria bacterium
CCATACAACTTTTTCAAACCTTCTTTTACAACTTTTACATTATTGAAAAGTTCAAAATCAGCTTCTATATTTTCTGGGTTATCTTGATTCGTCTCCTTTTTTACCATAAATTCCGCAAATCCTGCGGTATCAAGAGCCTTGTCTATCTCAAATTGTTCTTTCTGTTTTACAGACTCTACCCCACTTAAATTGACTTCCGCCATATTATTAATTTATTTTATTAATACTGAGATTATACACCTATTTCACACCCCACCCTACCCCTTCATCACCTTATACTTACTCATAATTTCTTCTTCAACTTCCACGCGGGGGCGCCCGAATACTAGAGATGATAACTCTTTCAATTTAAGAACTTGTTCCACATTACCTTTTTCTGGCTTCTCTATCCTCACATTGAAAGGCTTAACTGGACGACCATCCGAAAGAAGTTTTACATACGCATTAAAGTTGTCCAAATTGGTAATGTCGTTTTGGGTAAATACCGGGGTAAATTGTTTTTCCAAAAATTCAGCATCCTCGGTACCAACACGAAAGACTGCCATCGAACCCACATTTCCGAAGACCGCATTTTTGATCTTATCATCAAGTTGGCCAATGAACTGGTGTGCGACCGTCATTGCCAAACGATATTTGCGTGCCTCAGAGAGAATGGTAGAGATAGAATCTGTCGTAATGTTTTGGAATTCATCCAAATAGAGGTAGAAGTCATTCATATTTTTACCAAAAAGATCAACGCGTGAGAGAGCGGCCATCAAGATCTTGCCGACGAGAATAAGACCGATCAAGTGAGAGTTGATATCGCCAAGTCTTCCTTTTGACAGATTGACCAGCAATATCTTTTTGTTGTCCATAATATCGCGGAAATTGAAAGATGATTTTTCTTGAGCAATGATCGGACGCATAATCTCATTTGCCAAAAACACATCGAATTTGGATGTGATGTACGGTACAACATTTGCAAGCGAAGCTTCACCACCTGCTTTCTCTGCTATCTCTCTCCAAAATTGAACAATGATCGGATTTTTACATTTTGAAATCTTGAGATCTCGAAAGGTTTTGTTAGACATAACTCTCGAGACATCCAAGAGAGTACAACCAGATTCTGGATCCTCTACCACCAAACCTGTCGCATTACGGAAATACTGCTCGAAGATAGGACCCATAGACTCGGGTACACCGCCGTAGAGTTTTTGGAAAATATTGAACATTTCATTTACCACAAAAGTCTTTTGTTCTGGAAAACGGACATCGTACTCGAGCATATTCAATGCCATTGGTCTTTCGGTTGAAGCTGGATCAAAATAGACCACATCTTCATAACGATTTGGTGGAATATTGGCCAAAATATCTACAACATCAGAACCATGTGGATCGATAAAACAGACTCCTTGACCGGCTTTTATATCCTGAACAATCATGTTTTTGAGAAGTGTTGTCTTACCAATTCCAGTCTGACCGATAACATAAAAGTGGCGCATCCTATCTTCTGGAGCGATGAAGACTTGTTTTTCTGTACCACGATGGCTGTTGACTCCGATCAGTGTTCCACTATGAGAGACTTCCAACGGTATAGGGGAGGTACCAGATTTTGATTGTTTGAGTTGTGGTGCTGCTTTGCCAACATGAGTTGCTGGGAAATGCAAACAGGTTGTGATCTCTTGTAAATTCAAGACAATTTGTTCTTTCCAATCATAAGCGCGAAGGGAGAATTTTTCAAATAGTTCCGCCAATTTATTTTTCTCTACTCTATTCCACTCTATTCTATTTCCATGACCGTTTTCGAATTGGTTGAAACTAGATTCAAGATCATGGAGGATACCCTCTGCTTCACCTATCGATCCCGCCGAAGCGACAATCCGAATGTTCGTAGAGACAAAAGGGCTTTTGAGTTTATGAGTAAATTGATCCAAAGAAGTAGTGTCTACTGCTTGCGCACGCTTTGCCTTTTCTTCTTTTTCCTTCTCAATTTTTTCCTGACCCTTAAAAATATTAAATATCTCTTTTAGCACTACTCCACCCGCAGATTGATTGATCTCTTTTAGGGCATCAGCAATCTTTTCACCTTTTCTCATTTTTTCTAATGACTTTTCTGAATCTCTCATCAATTGATCTTTCCTTTCCCCGATCACAAACTGGATCGATGCGCCTTCACCATCTTTGTCGATCTTTGAAAAAGAATTGAGAATCATACCCAAAGGATCGATATCAAAATCTTCATATGATTTTAGAGGATACAAAAAATGCTTTGATAATCTGGCATATGATGCTACAGAAACCCCATTTTCATTGAAGATATTGTAATCATCTTTGTGTTCGTGAACATGAGCGCCGGGAAATACGGCCAATATCTGTTTTTCAAATAATTCTTTGCGAACTGTTGGTACTGAAACATAAAAGATAAATTGATCGCTACCATTGGCGCAAGCAACCTCTACAGTAAACCAAGCGGGGCTTTTTTTGTCTTCATTTACCGAAAGCATCGCCGAATAAAACTGCTCCATTCCTGAAATTAGTTCTTTGAGCTGTTTGTTTTTGTCTTCTTCGGAAGCTTCTGGCAGGCTGACTTCGAAGAGTGTCATATGCAAAGGTCTCCACAACTCGTCTTTTTCTCGAAGATCAGGAATCGTATAACCTGAAGCGATGAATTGGACTAGAAAACGGTGAAAATCATCCATGAGGTGCGGATTGTTCATCTTCTCCAAAACCGACATTGCGTTTTTGATACCCTTTTCTTGCATTATGCCTATAAACCTCTCCAAGACATGATCATGGGCCTCCGGTTGGAGTTCGAGTGTGATAGCCTCGGCTTCATTACCTTGGATTGCATATTCTGGATGCAAAACTTCTTCTGGTTTGATGTTTGCATACTGCTTCAAAGTCTCTTTTACGGCTTCATGCGGAGTGACTTCTACGCCACCAATCTTCGACTGCTCGGCATGCTTGACCGCTACTTCTCGCAACCGTGACAACTCTTGCTCTGGGTTAGTAATTTTCGGACCTTCAAAGGTTATGGGATTCATGGGTGAATTATATCGCCAAGCGAGGATTTGTGGAAGCATGGTTACACATAATCCGAGCGCCGGCGATACACGAGCTTTGCGACTATATCGCCAAGCGAGGATTTGTGGAAGCATGGTTACACATAATCCGAGCGCCGGCGATACACGAGCTTTGCGACTATATCGCCAAGCGAGGATTTGTGGAAGCGTGGTTACACATAATCCGAGCGTAGGTGATATATGAGCGAAGCGAATATAGCATTGTAACGGAGAATTTCTACATGCAATCAAACTAAAAACCGACCCCGGGGTCGGTTTTTATAACTAGAAATAGCTCTATTTATTCTGGAACGACCCCGCCATCATCACCAAAACAGTTTATATCCCCTTCTGGAATGAGAAAATCACCATGAGCAAGATGTGTAGCCAAAGCCTTGATTGCTACGGTAATCTCGACTACAGAATTTGATGCCGAATCAGTAACATGACATAGAGTGATCTTATCTCCACCAGCGCTAACTACACTAGCAAGGCCCATAAAAGCGACGACTGCAACGATCAATAATTTATTAGACATAATATAATTATTACTAATAATGACTAACCTATTATAACAGTTAAAAGACTATACCAATAATAATCCCCATTCTACCAATATTTAATTCTTACTTTTCTTCCCATATATAGCATGTCCTCCGAACTGTTTTCGCAAAAGTGCAACTATTTTATTGGAATATTTCTTTTGTTTCTCTGGATCTACCGACTCGCGCCTAACATTGACTGAGTCTTCTATAACCCGGACATCGATGCCAAGTTCCTTGGCAGTATTGACCGTCCACTCACCTTCTCCGTTTGCATCAATTTTACCAGAAGTATTTGCCACATCTTCTTGTTCAAAAATATTACGACAGAGATCTATAAGCCAACTTCGAACAACGGATCCTTGTTGATAAACTCGAGTAACATCTTTTAGGTTGAGTTTGAAAGGACTCGCATTCAAAACTGCATAACCCTCACCGATAGCTTCCATCATTCCATATTCAATACCGTTGTGGACCATTTTTGTAAAATGGCCAGCACCGGCCTTGCCTAGATAAGCATAATTGTCTCCTGCCGAAAGAGCTTTGAATATTGGCTCGACAATATTCCATTTTTCTTTTGCACCACCGACCATGAGAGCAAAACCATTTTTCTCTCCCCAGACACCACCACTTGTACCACTATCAAAAAAATACACGCCTTTCTTTTTCAGTAATTCTGCCCTTCGGACAGACTCCTTGTAAAAAGAATTGCCTCCATCTATAACAATATCTCCTTTTCTCAAATACTGACCCAAGTGTTCTTGTCCAAAGATGAAATCGTCTACTATCGCATGTGGTAACATCACCCAAAAGATTCTCGG
>CAYMXR010000017.1:0-13826 GCA_964394505.1 uncultured Candidatus Saccharibacteria bacterium
TCGGAATGTCATTTATTTTCTTGGATGAAAGTGGCGATTTGGGTTTTAGTAATAAATCAAGTAAATGGTTCTTATTAACCATGGCTATTATTCAAGAAAAGCGATCACTTGAAAGGATAGTAAAGAAAGTGTGGAAATCACTGAGGAAAAAACACAAACATATTGGCGAATTACATGCCTCAAACGAAAAAGATGTTACAAGGGTTCGAATAGCTAAACTGTTATCAGAGTGTGCTGATTTGAAAATTATGGTTGTGATTCTAAATAAAGACAAGGTATTTGTTGATCTCCAGAATCAAAAACATTATTTGTACAATTACGCAGCCAATATTCTCCTTGGTAAATTGCATGAAGGCAATATTTTATCTGATAGTGAAGATATAGATCTTGTTGTGGATAGAAAAGATACAAAAAAGACAATTCGTGACAATTTTGTTGAGTATATTTCAAGTCCGATGGAAAAAGTGAGAAATGGAAAATTCAATGTAAGTCTTACAACTTCTCATGATGATAAGTCATTACAAGCTGTTGATTTTATTTCTTGGTCAATATTTAGAAAATATGAATACAAAGATCACAAATTTTATAATTTGATAAAAAGTAAAATTATCGATGAAAGCCAATTATTGCCATAAAAAAGAAAGCCCCTTGCTTTAACGGGTTGCCATCCGGTAACCCAACGCAAGAGGTCTTACTTCTTATGTCAGTATTGTATCATACCGGTATGAAGAGTCAACATCCGATTTTGTAGCAAAACAACGTGAATTTGGCCAAAAAGTGACCCAAATTGACGCCAAATTTGACTTTTTGTGTGAACATAGATCATCTCATGAAAGGGACATCGCTCGAGCAACTAACCTCTACTCACTTCAAATGGCAACCAGGGTGGGAGTATGAGTTTGTGGGGGTTTAATTAGCTTGTTGAGAGAACCACTTCATTTTTTTGTTAACAGTTTATAAATCTGTTTAGCAGATCGGTTTTTGATTTCATCATCTTTGGAACTGAGCTGACCTTGTATATAACTGACCAGAGCCTCGTCATTATTACCAGCAACTTCTTCCATAATTCCGAGTGAATAGGAGATAATACTTTGTCCATCTTTTCCAACTTTTTCTTGCGCCAACCTCAATATTCCAACTGCCAAACCATGTCTTCCAATTTTGCTTGCACATAAAGAAGCCATGCACCAAGGTGCCGCTTCTTTGTTATAGATTGCAATTTCTTCGACAAAAGCATCAAAAGCTTCTCTGAATTTTTCTTGTTCTTTAAAAATTTCTCCAATACGACTCCAAATAAATGGAAAACGAGGTTCAATCTCTGTAACTTTTTTGTAATATTTGATTGATGTCTCGTAATCCTTTTCCGATTCGGCAATATGTCCTAGGTAAATTAAAGCAATGCAGTTTTTCGGCTCGGAGATCATAATATTCTCACATTTTTGCTTGCAGATGGCGTATTCCTTGTTTTTGAAATTGAGAATAACATCCGGAGGCACATCTCCCATGTTTTTGAATAATTTTGATTTGCCCATGTAATAAATTTTACTCGAGAATGTGTTCAAATGAAAGTGCTAGATTTGGCCCCAAACCCTTCATTTTTGGCTGAGAAAGTGGTAGATTACTTGTGTTGTGCCATCACTGAACTGGATTGGAAAAGAAGCGGTTGTAAACCACGATAAAGAGGTTCCTTTCCGGTTACTAAAAAAAGTAAAAAGCGTATCTGTGGGTGATGACTCAGAGAACCTCATTGTTCATGGAGATAATCTTGAAGGATTGAAGGCGTTAATGCCTTACTATTATGGAAAGGTTAAGTGTATTTACATCGATCCCCCTTATAATACTGGAAATGAAAATTGGGTTTATAACGATAGAGTTAACTCACCAAAAATAAAACAGTGGTTAAGACAGACTGTAAAAGTTGATGATTTAACACGCCATGATAAGTGGCTTTGCATGATGTATCCTAGGTTGAAACTTCTACGTGAATTACTTGCGTATGATGGTGTTATTTTTATATCAATTGATGATAACGAGCATTGTGGTTTGAAATTAATGATGGATGAGATTTTCGGAGAAGAAAACTTTGTTGCTAACTTTATTTGGAATCATCGTAAATCGAGTCAAAATGATATAGACGTTTCATTAGCACATAACTACACTTTATGTTTTGCAAAAAAGAGAGAAAAGCATAGTCTAAATAGACTTGAGATTGATGGCGGTAAATTCTTTAATCCGGACAATGACTTGCGCGGCAATTGGGTTGCTGATCCGATGGATGCACCTGGAGTTCGAGAGAACTTAATGTACCCAATATTAAATCCAAATACAAATGAAACCTTTTTACCTCCAAAAGGAAGACATTGGCGTTTTACTAAAGAGAAATTCGAAGAAGCATTAAGGACTAACCGTATTATTTTTGGCAGAACTGGCAAATCAAAACCTCAATATAAAAGATTTCAATCTGAGGCTGAAGAAAAAGGAGTAAATGTGTTCACGATTTGGAATGATGTCGATACCGCAACTGAAGGAACACGAGAGCTTATGAATCTTTTCGATGGCTCAAAGATTTTTGATACACCAAAGCCTGTAAATTTTATTACTAAGATATTGAAATTATCAACAGATAATAATTCAGTTATTTTGGATTCATTTGCAGGGTCTGGTACAACAGGACACGCTGTATTGGATCTTAATAAAGAAGATGGTGGTAATAGAAAGTTTATTCTTGTAGAAATGGAAGATGCTATAGCTAAAGATATTACAGCTGAACGTGTTAAACGAGCAATCAGGAAATACGACTATAAGGGCGGCTTTGAATATTGCGAGTTAGATAAACCTCTTTTTAATGAAAATGGTCAGATTGAAGAATCATGTGACTTCAATCAATTTGCAACATACATCTATTTTACCGAAACTCAAAAGAATATTGATAAGAAGGAAATCGATGGTAACTTTATAGGTGAAGACTGTACAACAGAATATTATTTGGTCTACAAAGAGCCAAAGCAAAACGTGCTTGATAAGAGCCTCATAAAGAAACTCAGAAAGACTGAGAATCGAAAGGTTGTGTATGCAGATCGATGCATGCTTGACGATGATACTCTCAAAAAGTTCAATCTTGTCTTCAAGCAAATACCTTACGAAGTAAAAATTTATTAAAATTTATGTCGAACAATAAGAGAATTGAAAAGATTGTATTGAATATTTTAGAGAAAAATGGCGGTTCTTGTAATTGGTCAACGATGGTTATGGATTTTAATCATGATGTTAGTAAGGAGGTTGCTGCTTTCGATTTGCCCGTAGTTACTCCTGAAAAATTTGCACATATACTATATCTTATGGAGAAAGATAATTCTGTAGAAAAGATTGAAAAAGGACATGATATGAAGGTTTGGTATAAGTTAACTCCATGGGGACATGCCAAATTATCAAATTGCTTTAAAAAAAATTGGCATTTTATTTTTTATAAAAAAGATCACAATTTTTTTGCTTTATTAGCCTTGATCACCTCAGTAATTTCTTTGATCATTTCAGTAATTGTGTATTATAAATAAATTATGGAACTCAAAAAATACCAAAAGAATACACTTGATAAATTAGAAAGTTTTTTACAGGAACTAGTTGAATCTAATGCTAGACATGCTTTCATTTATGAAACAGGCCAGCCATATAAATCTGATGCATTTCTAGGAATTCCATTTGTTTGTATCAAGATTCCAACAGGTGGAGGTAAAACTCTTGTAGGTTGTCATGCAACTGAGAAGATTATGAATATCGCTCTCAAGCACAAGATTGAAAGAGGTATCGTAATGTGGTTTGTACCATCCGAGGCAATCAAAACTCAAACACTTCGTAAGTTTAAGGATCGTAAGGACCCACATCGTCGAATCCTTGATGAGGCTTTTGAAAATGGAGTCAAAGTATTTTCAAATGAAGAGGCTTTGAGTATCAGAAAGGAAGATGTGAATGATAACGTATGTATCATCATCTCAAGTCTTGAGGCTTTCAGAAAAGAGAAATCACTTCAAAAGAAGTACAAGGTTTACCAAGAAAATGGTGCATTACTAAGCCACTTTGAAAACCTTCACAACGAAGATAATCTTGAAAAAGACGAAGAAAATACTGTAATAAATTCTCTCGCCAATGTGGTCCGCATGAGCAATCCTTTGATCGTGATTGATGAAGGTCATAAGACAACCACAAAGTTATCAATCGATTTCTTAAAAGATCTCAATCCAAGCTTTATCATTGAATATACTGCCACACCTAGAAGTGAAAGTAATATTCTCGTAGATATTCATGCATCAGAATTGAAGGAAGAACAGATGGTGAAGATTCCTATTGTTCTTGAAAGTTCTGCACAGTGGCAAAATGCCGTAGAGCGTGGTCTTGAAAAGAGAATAGAACTCGAGAAAGATGCAAAGAAAATTAAAGGTGAATATATTCGTCCTATTGCTCTCCTACAAGCACAGCCACAAAACAAAGATGGTAAAACAATTACTGTTGAACAGTTGAAGACATTCTTACTTGATAGAAAGATTCCGGCTGAAGAAATTGCTATTAAAACATCAGAGAAAAATGAGCTTGAAGGTGTTGATCTATTTAGTAAGACTTGCAAGATCAGATACATAATCACGGTAAACGCCCTTGCTGAAGGTTGGGACTGTTCATTTGCTTATGTACTTATTTCAGTCGCAAACCTTGGATCAAAAATTGCTGTTGAGCAGATTATCGGACGTATTATCCGTATGCCATATGCAAAGAGAAAAGCTAATGAAGACTTTAATCGAAGTTACGTCTTTGCATCAGCACAAAATTTCAATGAGGCAGCCAATCAAATAATTGGTGGGCTTGAGAGTAATGGTTACAGTAGAGCAGATATTATAAGTTCAGATAAGAAGGATGCTGTATACGAGTTGGAGTCAAAGAAAGCTGTATCAGATACTTTGAAGGTCCCAATGATGGCGTATGAAGACGACAAACTATCTTTCGAAGATCTTGTTGGTGAAGATTTTGAGCTTTCAAAGCAGGATGCAAAGTTTGATTTCCAAGTGCATTACGATAATGATGGTAGAGCTATCATTGATATTAAAAATGATGATGAATGGACACGTGGTGCACAGATGACACTCAAGCTCACTTATTCAGATAAGAATTTCACAAAGGATGAGTTGGTTCAATGGCTTGATAAAAAACTTAAATACACACTTCTCAATAAGTCGGATAAGGTGGCTTTTCTTGATAAGGCAATTGAATATCAACTCAAGAAATACACAATCTCAGAATTATCTGTGAATAGATATGTATTAGCTGAACAGCTAAATGGTGTTATACAAAATATTCTTGAGCAATATGCAAAAGAAAGATTTGATGGATTCCTAAAGAAAAAGAAACTTGTTGCTAAAACCTTTGATGCTTTTTCGTCTTCCATAACTCTCAAGCAAGCAGTTCCTCAAGAATTTAATAAAAACTACTACGAGAAGATTGATAAGTTGAATGGTGAAGAATTAACCTTCGTGAACAGACTTGATCTTGATGCTTTGCCTAATATTAAATATTGGGTCCGAAATAGAGAGAAAATAGATCCGTTCTATATCCAAGGTTGGAGAAAGGGTAAATTCTATCCTGACTTTGTAGCTGTAACAAAGAAAGGTGTTATTGTCGCTCTTGAATGGAAAGGTGGAGATAGAATCAGCAATGAAGATACTCAGTACAAGGTCGAAATTGGTGAGACGTGGGAAAATCTTGGAGGTAGCAAGCTACGCTTTTTTCTCGTTCACACGGGCAATGTTGAGGAGGTGCTGAAATTACTTGTAGAATTATAAATAAATAATATTGTATGTTTCTAAAGATCTATTGTATTGCGTTTGAATTTGTCGGCGCTTCATGATCTAATAGGATCATGTCTAAATCTCAACAATCTGGCGATAGTGGGGAAATTGATGTTGTAGGTAAAGTGCCATGTCCAAATTGTAGTAAGAGCCTTATGAGGCTTCCGAAGAATTATCCTCTTTATGATGTGCAGTGTGTAGGGTGTAACTTCCGTGCTCAAGTGAAGACCAATAATTCAAAACCGAAAAATCAGATATTTGGTGCTGGTTGGGATATTATGGAAAAAGTCTTAAAATCTGGTTTTATTACACCACCACTCATTAGCAATTTTATCTGGAAAGACAAAGAAGGGGATCATCAAGAAATTCGTTTTTACCCATTTATTCCAAAGAAAAATCTAAAGATGCACATACTTTCACCTGAAGCCCGCCGTGCAAACTACAAGATGTTCAACTATATCGGTATTGATAAACTTCCACATTTTGTACTTTATAGAAAATAATTATCTATATTCTTAACCCATCATGCTAAACCCCCTAACCCCCGCAGAAAGACGCGTGATAATTGACAAAGGCACGGAGGCGCCTTTTGCGGGTGAGTATGTCAATAATAAAGCTCATGGCGTATATGTTTGCAGGCAGTGCAATCGACCGCTATATAATTCCAAAGATAAATTTGAAAGCAGTTGCGGGTGGCCGAGTTTCGATGATGAGATAGAGGGCGCGGTTGTGCGCACTCCAGATGCGGATGGGAAGCGGACGGAGATCACTTGTGCCAATTGTGGCGGGCATTTGGGGCATGTATTTGTGGGCGAGCAATTGACGGACAAAAACATTCGCCATTGTGTCAATTCTATTTCACTTAGATTTGTGGAGGGGAGGTAGGGGGAATTGATCAAACAAGTTTTGTAAATAATAGAATCCGAAGGGGGCAAGGAACTTGAAAGAAGGTCCTAAAACACAACAGCCCTCCCGAAAGAGGACTGTTCTTGGATGTAAAACCCTTTCAGTTCACGGATGAACCAAATGACATTATTAGTATCGCTTATTATAAACAAAAAATCAAGGTGCTAAGAGCATAAAGATAAAGTCGTAGAACTTATTTTGAATTTGATCGTGAGGGGTTAGGATTGAGTTTGTCACTAATCATGACAAACTGAAGTCGCTGTCAGTTAGATATTGGGTAGATAGCTTTTCCTAACTGGTTATAAAATGTAACCGGTTGAAGTTACATATTTACTCCAACAACTCATCGACCCTTTTCAGATTTTCTACAACAGCGTGTTGTCTTTGAACCTCCGGATCAGCGAGTAGTGCATCCCTCTGTGCCCGAATAGATGCTAGGATTTTATCTAAAATTGTTTTCTCGGTTGAATTGAGTTCATTTGCTTCGCCACTCTTATATTCGACAGCATTGACTATTTCATCATATTCATCCTCATTAAGACCAAGGCAGAATATCGGTAAATTCTTCAAAGACCTTAGTTCTATCTGTCCGGCATTGAAAGTAAAGCCATAAGCTAGTTTTGCACCACCGGCCCTCGATATTTCTAGGATCTTTTCTTCTTTTTCTGACCTACGTTCGCTTCTTACATTTTCTCTTACTTCATCCACTGCGCAGATAACTGCACCAGTTTCTTTGTTGACAATAACATTGTCGAAATGTCCAAAATAATCATCGTATTTCGAAGAACGGACTACAATATATCTATCCCCGAAAGCCTTGTGAAGGAGGACAGTAACAACCATTTCCAATTGTTTGGATTTACCTTTTCCTCTTTCCAAAGACCACTTTTCAAGTATTTGTTGGTCCGTGGCATCTTTCTTAAGACCATATTCGTTTATGAGCCTGTTACGTCCTCCTGGATTGTTTATTCCTGACCATTCTTTTTCTCTTTCCTTTGCAGATTCTTTGTCTTTTCCAAGTTGTTCTCGATCAAGCTCATAAAAAGCATCCATCCTAATACTGCAGTCCCTACCGATTAGTCTATTAGTTCCATATTTTTCTTCAAGTTCCCTAGAGATGTCTTTTTCAACCATTTTTAAAAGGTCATTGAGGTATTCGAAAGATTCCTCGGAGTTTCTCCTTCTCTCGGTTTGTTCTGTTGGTGTGTCGTATGATTCTCCCATACCTAGATTATAGGATAAATTTAAGGATAATGGTATTTACTCCAACAGTGTCATCGCAAGCATTAGCCCCACGCCGATTATTATAAACAAAAATTGCAATAAAGACTGTCGTCCAGACTTGGTTTTATGTAGCTCTGGTATGAGGTCACTCGAAGCAATATAGATAAATCCGCCGGCGGCAATAGGTAAGATCCAAGCGGTGAATACCTCTCCCATTTCTCCTAATGCAAAGGCAAATAAAGTTCCTAGAATTGCTGTTAGGGCAGAGAAGAAATTGAGCAAGAGCGCGCGCTTCCTCGAATAGCCGGCATGGAGTAAAACAGCAAAGTCACCGATCTCTTGTGGAATCTCGTGGAGTACAACCGCAATAGTTGTTGCGATACCTACAGGGATACTGACCAAGAAACTTATACCTATGATAATGCCGTCAATAAAATTGTGGACGCCGTCGGAGAAGAGTACAAGTTTTCCTACTGGGTGTATGTGATGTTCGTCGGTGTCATCGTCATGATGATGCCAGTGAAAGAATTTTTCTAAAATAAGGAAGATGAATATGCCGGCGATGATGAGTAGGCCGACGGTCGTGCCATCTCCTATCATTTCAAAAGATTCTGGTATGAGGTGGATGAAGGTATCTCCAAGTAGGGCACCGACTGCCATGCTCACAAAGAGTAAAACATATTTGCGGATGAATTCCTCTTTTATCGACAAAGTAAAAACTCCGACTAGGGAAACTAGACTTATGATTATGGTACTCGCAAGGGCGTATATGTAGGGCATAATTAGTTGTATTTACAATAAGTAAAACAGAATTTTAGCGGGGAGTCAATTTTTTTGATGTGATAATAATCTGTACACAAAGTTTACGTTGACAAGTGAACAGTCGTTCACTAAACTAGTTGTTATGCGACTCGTCTCTAGTACAATTTTTCAATTACCATACCTAGGAAGCATGCATGCGGGTAAGACTGTCGGTTTTCCAAATCCATCAGAGGAAGAGACTTCGGAGACCATCGATCTTGCTGATCTATTACAAGTCGATATGTATGCCGCCAAACTTTTTCGTGTGCGAGGTGACTCCATGATTGAAGCTGGAATATTGGATGAAGATATTTTACTTGTTGAAAGTACCGACAGATACAAACTCGGAGATATCGTCATCGCTGAGATAGATGGAGAAGAGACAGTCAAATATATTCGCAAAACAAAAGAGGGAAAATTATTTCTTCAACCTGCAAATCCCAAAGTCAAAGATATGCATCCGCAAGAATATCTCAAAGTAAAAGCTGTTGTAAAAACAATAATTCGAAGATATGGATAAAGAATTGCCATGTGTATGTACTCGGAGTTTTTCCAAGGCCATAGTTCATGTAGACATGGATTCTTTTTTTGCATCTTGTGAACAGCAACGGGATATCAAGTTGCGAGGTAAGCCTGTATGTATCGGACTAGAGAGGGGGATAGCGACCTCGATGAGCATAGAGGCCAAGAGGGCTGGAGTAATACGAGGTATGAGTATGAGGGAAATAAAAAAGGTCTGTCCGGAATGCATAATACTTCCTTCAGATTATGAAACTTTTGGTCTATATTCTCTTCGAATGTTCGAAATTGTAAAGCAATATTCCGATGATGTGGAAGAATATTCGGTTGATGAATGTTTCGCAGATATAACTGGGATGAGGAGGCCACTCAAGATGACATATCAAGAGATAGTAGAAGCTATCAAGCACGATATTGATACCAAACTCGGGACGATCTGTTCGGTCGGATTGGCACCAACCAAGACATTGGCGAAAGTTGCTTCAAAATGGAAAAAGCCAAATGGTATTACTATTATTCCAGGTAAAAAGGCACAGTATTTTTTGAAAGATTTACCTATTGGAAAAGTTTGGGGTATAGGGGCCAAGTCAGAACAGTTTCTTTTGAGTAAAGGAGTAAAAACTGCTTTGGATTTTGCCTACAAAAAAGCCGAGTGGGTAAAAGAAAATTTTGCCAAACCACAGATAGAGACTTGGTATGAACTCCGAGGTGAACCGGTCAAAGCTTTACAAACCGAGCCTATAGATGAATATAGGAATATTACAAAGAGAAAGACATTCACACCGCCGTCGAATGATAAGAAAGAAGTCTTTTCTCGCTTATGCAAAGTTATCGAGAATGCCTGCATAAAGGCGCGCCGTTTTGATCTTGTAAGTGCGCATATTTCATTTGGAATTATGACTCAAAACTTCATCCACTCTGGGGCAGAGATAAAGCTGGAAAGACCAGTCGCCAATCCGATGACTTTTATAAAAATGATAAGGCCAGAGTTCGAAAAACTTTTTAATAATAATAATTACTATAGAACTACTCAATTCAACTTGCATGATCTTACAAAAGATCCGATGCAATTGGATATCTTTGGCAATTATGTAAAAGAAGTAAAACAAATTGATCTCTACACGGTCATAGATGATATCAATAGAAAATATGGCAAACATGCAGTCCATCTAGGGTCAACAGACTTTGCTATCAAAGACGGCGATCATGATGGAGAGAGGGGAAGAGAAGCTTGGAGGAAGTTGCCACAAAATTGGCTTCCGGGTGAGTCAAAAAGAAAGAGGGTCAATATCCCGTATTGCGGTTATGTTGGGTAAGATGGTGTGGAAGATTTTACAAATATTGGATAAGTTGGGCCCGCTTATATTGTGCGATCGATGGATAAAGACTTAAAGAATTACAAATAAAAAAAGCCACCCAGCAGGGTTTCTGCGAGGCGGCGTGGGTTTGCGTTGAGGAACACTTTGAAGGACTACTTGAAGTCCTCGGCGGTTGGCTTGTGTCGCCTTCCCATGCGAGGATTCATCCAGAATCCTTGAGTAGGATCGAAGGTATACACAAGGCATTCGACCATCGCTTTGGGGAAGTACTCTTTGAGCGCCATTCCGAGGCGTCCGGCCAAACGGTTGCGAACCTCATCGTTGCGTTCCGGCTTGATGAACAAACCAGTCACTTCGATGATGATCTCGGTCCCGAGACCAAACTTCATCATGTCGGGCGGAAAGAGGACTGTCATCGAATGCTTGCCTTTGAGGCCAAGCTCGGGGACACCCTCGACGGCTTTGACGATGCCTGCGAAGACCTGATTGAGCTTTCGCTCAGTGGACTTCGGGAGGCACCAGACTTTGATTACTGGCATGAGCTACTCCTTTCGTTTTGATGTTGTTTCAAATCCACTGTGTTGCTGGAATCCGCTCTTTCAAGCGGAATCGAGCCAGCTGCCATGTGATGAATCCGCTACCGAGGAACATGTAGATCGGTAACACGTAGTTTGCAATCGTGTGATCCGGCACTGCGAACAATGCCAGAATGTAAGCGACTGCAAACAGACCCCATGCGAACGGACGATCTTGATCCGGATGTTTGAGCACAAATGCGATCGTTGGAATTGCGGCACAGCTATCAGCAATGATAGCCACATACAGCGCGTACTGCGCCAGTGACTTGTCATCACGCATGATCGCCCACATTCCGAGTGAGACGACGCATATTGCTATGCACGCCCACTCGAGCCGGCTAAATCGCGTCTTCTCACCCCTTTTGATGAGAGCGAGAATCGTGATGAGTGTTGGGTTGGTAAAACCAAACACTGCCGGCCAGACGTTCGCTTCCGCACCAGAGCTTCGATAAGTCAGGAGTAGCGCAAGGCCAATCACTGACCACAAGCCCCAGCTCGTGACGTTCGGACAGATTTTGCCCTGCCATGTTCTCAAGGCGTAGGGAATGACACTGATCACGACGAGGATGCCGGAGATCAGGCCAATGGTTTCTTTGGAAAGGTTCAATCGGCACCTCCTTCTTTGTTTAAGTTTCGAGAGACACCACAATAGCGTCTAGGTATAATAATAACATATAAATCAGAACTATGCAAGTTTAGCGATTTGTTTACACTAGTGTCCGGTTAACTTTCTCCACAATTAGAAAAAGCCCCAATTTTGAGCCATACTAGAAGTGTTCAAGCTTTTAGTAACTTAACTCAGCTCTTGGAGCCTTTTCATATGCAATACTCTAGCACAATTTTCGGTCAGACGACTTCATTTCTTTCCAAATATCATTTTGATGCTGTTGTCGGACAGCATGCCGGGGACTACTACACCAAGAAATACAGTGCTTGGAATGAACTCGTGGTTCTCATGTATGCTCAAGCTTCTGGTAAGAACAGTTTGCGTGAAGTTGAAACAGGATTAAATACTCACGAAGGTGCCTGGTATCACTTAGGAATCAAATCAGTGAAGCGTTCGACGCTTTCTGAAGCTCACGAACGTAGAAGTTACAAGATCTTCGAATCAACATTTTACGACCTGCTTACCCATTGTACGGAGGTAACCCCAAAATACCGCTTCACATTCAAAAATCCATTGTATGCACTTGATTCTACAACGATCGAGCTTTGTCTTAGTCTGTTCCCTTGGGCCAAGTACAGAACGACAAAAGGTGTACTCAAAATGCACACTCTTTTTGACGTGAGGTCTGGTATGCCAGAGTTCATTACTATGACAGACGGAAAACGCGGTGACGTAACTGAAGCCCGGGAACGTTTCAATTGTCTTGAACCTCACAGTATCCTTGTTTTTGACCGTGGTTATGTCGATTACAAGTGGTGGTACAAGTTAACCGAACAAAAGATTTGGTTTGTAACCAGACCTAGAAACAATCAATGTGTGTTCGTAGCCGGACAGCATGAAAAAGGCTCAAAACCTCACTGCTTGGCTGATGAGAAGATTTTCATTGGTGAGTTTCAAAACCGATTTGATTACACCAAACCTTTACGTAGAATTACTTGGAAAGATGAAGAATCCGGCAAGATCTATCAGTTCATCACAAACAATTTTGAGTTGACACCAGAACAGGTTGCTCTCGTGTACAAAAATCGCTGGCAAGTCGAGCTTTTCTTCAAATGGATTAAGCAAAATTTGAAAATTAAATCATTCCTGGGAACTTCAAAAAATGCAGTACTTTCTCAGATCTGGATAGCAATGATCTTTTTCCTACTCATGTGTTACATCAAATTCCAGACCAGATTCAAAGGATCATTACTCGAACTTACTAGGATGGTTAGAGAGGCCTTAATGCTCCGAAGAAACATCATTGACCTACTCTCATTAAATACAAAAACAATCAAACGACTCAAACCTCCTGACTTTCCACAGCTGACTTTACAATTTTAACCGGACAGTAGTGATTATACTTGACTCCCCTTTCTCCATAGTATATCATTCAAATATGCGTTTGAATGAATTAGCAAAACTTATGCGTACAGCAGGGGATGAGAGCAGGCTCAAAATCCTGTGCATCATCTTTGGCAAGAAAAAGGTCTGCGTATCAGATATAGCCGGAGAGCTCGGTATGAGTGTCGCTATCGTATCGCATCATCTCCAAGTTATGTCCAAAGAGGGTTTGGTCGTACCCATGCGTGAAGGTAAAAGGATCTGCTACGAGCTTCCGGATTATGAGTTCGTCAAGGATTTGAAAAAGTTCGTTTGTAAATACAAATAATTATTATTCATTAGTAGAGATTTAATTAATATAAAAATATATGAATACAAAAAATCACAAAGTTATAGTTTACTCAACACCGACTTGTCCATATTGCGTGTATGCAAAAAATTATTTCAAGGAAAACAATGTTCCATTTGAGGATGTTGATGTAACAAGAGACAGAGCAAGAGCTCAAGAGATGATTTCAAAAAGTGGTCAGATGGGTGTGCCTGTTATAGATATTGATGGAAATATCTTAGTCGGATTTCAGCCAGAAGTCTTCGAAAAACTTTTGAAATAATTTTGCCTAATAAAAAAGACGCACGATGTGCGCTTTTTTATTTGCTC
>CAYMXR010000018.1:0-7044 GCA_964394505.1 uncultured Candidatus Saccharibacteria bacterium
AGTATTATGTATCTAAATTACCAGCAGAGTGCAGAAATGGGTGGGGTTATTCAAAAATTTGACAGCAATTTTGGGAGGCTTATAATGGTAGGCAGGTACAAGTAAGCTCTCCGAAATTTTGCAATCGTACGCCGGTCGCTATTGGCGTCTAGATCTGTAACAGGCTCGTTTCGACACTTGATTCCAGCTAGAAAAGAAATCTACTAACCCTCTAAACAAATGGGTTATTTGCGTTTCATTTCGTAGCTGTTTTTTGTACCCGAAAGGGGTATGAGTGAATCAAGTAACTTCAGCAAAAACTTAATAGACGAGACAATCCGATGCTTCAAAGAAGAAGACGGTTTGGAGCTGTCTCCAGAACAGGCTAATGAGTATCTGCACTCAATGGCCGGTTTGTATTTGGCGTTTGCGAAGAGCGCCGACCCGGATGCGCAGGCACCGGGCGGCGCTTCGCCTGACTTGATATCCCCTCATAGTTGTAAGTCTTCATCTCACTAATGAAATGCACTACATCTATAAAAAGTACGGTGAGATCGTCGAAATCACCAGGATCGAGAAGGAACCGCACCCGCGCAAAGTACGCGTATACTCTCAGAGACGAAGGAATTCCATATACGGCCTTAGGCGACCCGATAATATTCGAAGGACCAGGCAGATATGTGTGCGGAGGGTGTTTTCTGCTCTTGAAGAGTATGGATGTCCGCTTCTGGTCACACTCACCTTTGCCGGAGATGCTTCCGACGCTTCCTATGCAAATGACTCCTTACGCTCATTCCAAGTGCGGCTGCGAGCTCAATATCCTCAAGCTCAATCCCTCTTTATTCCCGAACTCTCCCCAAGGGGACGAATCCACTTTCATGGCCTACTCTTTAACGTGCCACTGTCTCTCGGCGATACGCGCCAAGGTAAACGGTGTATTTTGCATGGAGATGAGAGAAAGACTAGAACCCTCGCTAAATTATGGGGAGAGGGCTTCGTGGATGCGACAAAAACTAATGGATCTGGACGCTTGGCGTATTACATCAGTAAGTACATCACCAAAGGAAGCAATACAATCCTCTTCAACGCCATGAGAATGTTACGGATATCACACGGCTTCCCAAAAGAGATCGTCGTCCGAGGAAAAATGGCTGAAGAATTAGCTCGCCGGTATGAAAAAGAGAAACCTATCAAGGAATGGACCAGACCGAGCATATTCATGGGAGAGATTACAAAGAAAACATATCAAAAATCACCATGAAATATTTACAAAATTTGTACGAAAGAAATTTGAGGAGTAAAATGTCGCTAACTTAATTCTCATAATTATTAACCTAACATCACAATCACATGAAATATATTCTCTATTGCAGAAAATCTACCGATACCGAAGACAAGCAGGTGCTATCTCTTGATTCGCAGGAGCATGAGCTTACGGATATCGCCAAGAACCAAGACTTGCTTGTGGTCAAAACTATGAGAGAAAGCATGTCCGCCAAGGCTCCGGGACGCCCGGTATTCAATGAAATGATGAAATTGATTGATTCCGGTAAAGCTGATGCCATACTATGCTGGAAGATCGACCGTCTGACAAGAAATCCCGTCGATGGCGGACAGATTCAATGGTTCTTGCAGAGCGGCAAGGTTAAGTGCATAAAGACATTTGAGAAAAACTATTTGCCCACTGACAACGTCCTACTCATGAGCATAGAACAAGCCATGGCAAATCAGTATATTCGTGATTTGAGTACAAATGTAAAACGAGGATTCAGGGAGAAATTGGCTAGAGGCGAATGGCCAAACCGCGCTCCGCTTGGATACTTGAATGACAGAACGATGAGAAATATTGTCATAGATCCTGCAAGGTCAAAGTACATACCTAGAGCATTTGAGCTTTACCTAACCGGCTCGCATGGTTTCGTGGAAATTTCAGACATCCTTTACAGAGAAGGATTCCGGAGCAGGACTGACAAGAAAGTAACCAAGAGTTACATTCAAAGAATTCTTTCATCGATTTGTTATACGGGAATCATGGAAAGAGACGGAAAATTCTACCCCGCCAATTACCAAGCCTTAATTTCAAAGGAAACATTTGAGAAAGCCCAGGATGTTATGAATGGCCGCTCACACCCGCGACCGCAACGGCTATTCTTCCCTCTTCGCGGATTCATGAAATGCGAAAACTGCGGTTGCGCATTAACGGCATCACTCAAAAAAGACCATCATTACTACTACTGCACCGGCAATCGAGAAGGCTGTGATGAACACCATAACTACATGCGAGAAAATTATCTCTATGAGAAAGTATCTGTCATCTTCGACGGTATTGCTTTCAGTGAAAGGAAGATCGAACTCATGTATCAAGCCGCCAAAGAAAGAAGTGAAACTGATTCTGCGTACAGCGATCAGATATTACAGACCCTTGAGACGCAGTTAAACGCCCTCAAGACAAAAGAATCTCTGCTACTCGATACTTTCCTCGCCGGACAGATTTCAAAGGAACTGTATGACGGCAAAATTCTCGCGTTTCAAAACGAGAAAATATTGATTGAAAAGCAGATCCAGGAAACAAAATCCAAGAAACCAGTCTACGTGTTGGAACCGACCAAAAAAGTATTTCTGGAAGCCAGCAGAGCCAGAAAAGAGTTTCTTGACGGCGATGATTACAAAAAACGAAACATTATGGAAAATCTCTGTTGGAACCTTTCCATCAAAGAGAAAAATATCCATACAGTTAGCCTCAAAAGTCCATTCGACATCATGTGGAAAACACCCAAAAACGCTGATTTCAAAACTATGTGCGGGTAGCGAGAATCGAACTCGCGTCTCAACCTTGGGAAGGTCGCATTCTACCACTAAACCATACCCGCATAAAAATATCATACTCTCAAAACCCAACAAACTGCAAGAACTTCTTGATCCATGACTTCTCATTCTCTTTATTTATATCTGTAGAGCTTGTCTCTATTACCGAGGCGGTCTGATTGTCATCGACGATAACGGCGACAGACTCTCCTTCGCGTATTGCACGATATTTGGTTCGGAGTTCGGATTCTATACCCTGTTCAGTTGAAAGATATTTGATCTGTTCTGCCAAATCTTTCTCATGTGTTTCGAGCTTAGCGAGCTCTGCTTGAGCTAGCTCAAGTTTAGAGACACTTAGAGAATTCTTTTCTCGAATACCCCAAACTGTTTTAACTAAGAATAAGAATACTAAAATAAAAACCACTAGAGTAAAAGGTGAAGAGATAAATTTTTTCCATAAACTAGAGTTGCCGTATTTCATATCACACAGTATACTAGATTCATGCTTTTATTTCATGAAAAAACAAAAAAGGCCGTAGGTATCGGCTTCCTAGTAGTCGGGATTCTGGTCATATTGAGTATGATCCTCATGTCGGTTCCTATTTGGTATTAATTTTTTACTTAGGGAAAACCAGGGTTTTGTTCAATATAGGTGGTAAATCGTGCCACTGCATTTAGTGTTATCCCAGATTTTAGATTTGAGATTTAATTTTTTAGATTCTTGACCTTCGAAGCTTTAGCGTAGAAGGTTAAGATTTATACCCTACTCCCCCGACCTCATGATCTTTACAAACACTTCCTGAGGTATCGTTACAGTACCGTGCTCCTTGAGGCGCTTTCTACCCTCTTTTTGTTTCTCGCGCAATTTCATTTTACGAGTAATGTCACCACCAGAGAGCGTGCCAGCAGCATCTTTTTTCTTGCCGGAGATAGAGCGTGAAGAAATGATGCGGCCTAGGGCTTTGGCTTGGATCTTGTAGGTAAATAGCTCGCGAGGCATAATGCCATACAACTTCTCAACCATTTGTTCCGCTTCCTTCTCGGCGCGGCGTCTTGAGACCACTCGGGTAAAGGCGATAACCGGTTCATCAGCAACTAGGACATCTAGACGCACCACATCGGCACTGCGTTCTTTTGTAATATCATATGAGATCGAAGCATATCCAGATGAAATACTTTTTACTTCATCAAAGAAGTTACGCATAAGCTCTCGCAAAGGCATTTCCAATACAACCATCGTCCTGTTGTCACCAAAATTTTCTGTCGACAGCACCTCTGCTTCATGATCGTAGAGCGATTTCATTAAACCATTTAGATACAATGGTGGAGTAATTATTTTCATCGTCACTATCGGCTCAGAGATCTCTTTGACATCATGATCTTCTGGAAAAAGAGCTGGAGAATATACCGTCATAGTCTTCCCTGTTTTCAAAGTAACATTGTATGTAATACTTGGCTGAGTGACCACCAATTCTAGTTTGAATTCTCGGCGTAATCTCTCTGTCACTATTTCCAAATGAAGCATACCAAGAAAACCACAGCGGTAACCTTTACCCAAAGTACCAGACGCTTCTTCTTCGTAGGTAAAAGCTGAATCAGACAATTGTAGACGACCAAGAGCTTGCCTAAGTAAGGGGAGATCATCCTGACTCTCTGGATATAATGAGGCCCAAACAACCGGATGTGGACTTTTGTATCCCTCCAAAGGAGGTAAAGTGTCCCGTGTTGAGGATACAGTGTCTCCAACCGATGCAATACCAGGCTCTTTGATCCCTGTCACAATATAGCCTATTTCTCCAGCACCCAGAACATCGACGGGTGTATTATCTGGTGCAAAAATACCGACTTCGATCGCATCAAATTCCTTTTCCGCAACTTTGAATTTCAACCTTTCTCTTCTTCTTACTTCCCCATTCATTACCCGTACAAAGACAATAACTCCGGTATGATTGGAATATTGAAAATCAAAAATTAGAGAACGGAAATTGTTTGCTCCTTGTAAAATATCATCATTGTGGGGAGACGGGATACGCTTGATAACTTCATTTAATAAATTATCTACTCCTTCACCAGTCTTACCAGAGACTTTTAGAACACTATGAACATCACAATCAAGAAGCTGACATACTTCAGTTACCACATCATCTGTTCGAGCAAGTGGCGAATCGATCTTACTTACTACCGGAATAATGACAAGGCCAGCATCGCGAGCCATGTTCAAAGTAGTGAGCGTCTGCGCTTGCACACCCTGAGTGGCATCGACGAGCAAAATGGATCCTTCTACCGCTCGAAGCGATCGCGAAACTTCATAAGAAAAATCTATATGTCCGGGAGTGTCGATCAGGTTCAAAACATATTCTTGACTGGCATTTTGCCATTTCATCCGGACTGGTTGCATCTTAATTGTGATCCCCCTTTCTCGTTCTAGTTCCATAGAATCAAGAACCTGATCTTGCATCTTTCTCTTTTCAATAGTACCTGTTATCTCCAGCATTCTATCAGCCAAGGTCGATTTGCCGTGGTCTATATGGGCGATAATAGAAAAATTGCGTATATATCTTATGTCCATATGCTCATACTACATGGTTTTATGGCCACTCGGCAAGTTTTTGAATGATTATAAATCCTGACTATAACTTCGTGATAGGCCTTTCATGTGTCTCGAAACATTTGCAACAATACCCATAGTTAAGAGTGTGATGATAATAGAGGTGCCTCCATGACTAACAAAAAGCAATGGCATACCAGAGAGCGGTATAAGTCCAAGCATTGCAGAGATATTCATAAAAGATTGAACAATAATAAGGACACCTATACCAATAACCATAACCCCAGCGAAAATATCCGGCGCTCTATTGCCTATCCGAAATATGCTTGCAATTAATAACAGATATAGAATAACCAATAGAGAACTTCCAACAAAACCAAATTCTTCTGCAGTAACGGCGAAAATTGAATCGTCGGTTGGTTGAGGTAAATATCCAAACTTCTGAACACTTTGACCAAAGCCTCGCCCAATCAATTGACCTGAACCTATAGCAATCAAGGATTGATTTATTTGATAACCAGAACCTTGAGTATCAGAACCTCGATTCAAAAATGTTTTGACTCGATCTAAAGCATAAGGACGAATCAAAATTACACCACCCAACATGATACCCATAAGAATTACAACCAAGATGATATGCCGAAATCTTATACCAGCAACAAATAACATAAGTAGTCCCGTACTCGCTATGACTACCAAAGTATCTGTATCTCTTTGATTTAGTAAGAGAATACTCAAAATTCCGACAATAACAATATAAGGTAGCAGACCAAATTTAAATTTTTCGATCTTATCTTTCATGGAATAAATCCATGCCGATAAATAGATAATAAAAGCAATCTTCAACAACTCTGAAGGTTGAAAGGTTAGATATCCAAGATCGAGCCATCTAGAGGCGCCATTGAAATGAAAAGTGAGGCTGGGTATAAACAACAAGAGATTTATGATAATTGCTCCAAGCAAAATAAAAAAGGCTGATTTTCGGAGCCAGGTATATGGAATTTTTGAAAAAACCAAAAAGGCAATTATCCCTAAAATCACACTAATACCTTGCTTGGTGGCGACCATTGCAAAACTAGAACCACCACGAGTGAGTAATCCAAGTGATGCAGAGAGAAACACAATAAATCCTATCACGGTCAAAACCGTAACCAGGATTAGAAAAGGTCGATCTATTTTGTGTACAGCTGAAGACATTATTTTTCCTGTTGATCTTTTATTGCATCATTTTTGTAAGATTTGATATCTTTTCTGATAGTATCATACTCTGGTAAATCTTCGATTTTTGATATGCCAAGGTAGGTCAACAGGGTCAGACTAGGTTTGTATAGAAATATTCTAGCATCAACTTTATTGTCTGTTCTTTCGATAAGACCTCGAATGAGGAGATTGCGAAGAATAAATTGAGAATTGACACCCCTTATATAATCAATATCCGCTCGAGATATCGGTCCTTGATATAGGATAATAGATAAAGTTTCCAAACCAGCTTTGCCTAGATCGCGACTAATCTCTTCTTTGGTCACTTCCTCTATGAGTGACGATAGCTCTTTATTGGTACCGAGCAATACTTCGTCCTTTGTTCGAACGAGCGACAGACCCCTGTGTTCCAATTTTTTTTGAAGTTCAATGAGACCTTGCTCTATCGATTGTAAATCCGTCTTTAAAATTTCAGACAGTTTTTTTGTGGTTACAGGTTCTGCTTTGTAAAA
>CAYMXR010000018.1:7144-13749 GCA_964394505.1 uncultured Candidatus Saccharibacteria bacterium
CCGTCTTTAAAATTTCAGACAGTTTTTTTGTGGTTACAGGTTCTGCTTTGTAAAACAATAAAGCTTCAATTTTAGAAGAAATGTCCATGACTATATTATATATCATTTCTAGTAATGAGGAACACCTACTTCCTTTGTCTCCATGACAATGTCACCAAAAGCGTTCTCTTGGGAAACATGCACGATCCCCTGCTTGACCAATTCCAACATTGCCAAAAAGCTAACAATTACATTGACTTTGTTTTCCTTGTGCTCCTTGGAAAATTCCCTGAAACTCATCTTTAGATGGCTCGTGATCCTCTTGGTCAATGTTCCGATCATCTCTTCCAAACTGATAACTTTTTTTATCAAAACTTTTGGGGCATTTTCTTTTTTTGGTAGACGATTGATAAGGTCTTTCAAAATAAACAAAGCTTTATCGAGTGAATATCCCGGTTCAGGTGCAAAAACCGGAACAATCGGTCTGGCTTGGGATTGCATAAAAATGATATTTTTTCCGAAAATACCCTGAATATGCAAACTAGCTTCTTTGATTTTTTTATAAATTTTGAGGCGAGTCTCTAGACTAGCGATATCGACCTCTTCTTCTTCGGTAAGCGCTAGCCCAGGTAAAAGTGATTTTGATTTTATAAGTAAAAGTGTTGATGCAACCAAGATGAAATGGGCTGACTCAGAGATAGCAACAGTTCCTAGATTTTTTACATGTTCAATAAAGTCATCGGTTACTTTGGCCAATGAAATATCACTAATAAAAAGTTTGCGTTTTTCTATAAGATCTAGGAGTAGATCCAATGGGCCCTCGAAACTATCTGTTTTTATAGTAAACGGCATTTAGGCTATATCGGGCGAGGTTCGACCTCGCCCCCTCTTACAAAACCCCAATTTTTTCTTTCACCTCTTTTAATTTCATGCTTGCAACTCTATTTGCAGATTCCTCACCTGCTTTCAATACCTCCTTAACTATATTCTCATTCTTTGAAAGTTCATCTCTCCTGTCCCTGAGCGGTTTTATGAATGCATCGACATCCTCCACCAAAGCATCTTTAAGAATCTTGTATTTGCCAGCATTGGCAGAATATAGGTCTTTGAGTTCTGCTTCACTCTTGAATAATTTGTGAATAGCGTAAACATTTTCCGGTATTCCTGCGCCAGAATCTGTGACAATAGACATCACTGCTTTTGTGATCTCTTCTCTTGTGGCAAAAAGAGGAATCGTATTGTTATAACTTTTGGACATTTTGCGACCATCTATACCCGGGACCGTAGCGACATTATCCAAGATAATTGGTTCTGGCAATTTGAATGTCTCCACCTGCTCTATGTTTGTCGAAGGGAAAATATGATTGAATTTTTCGGCAATATCGCGAGCATACTCTATGTGCTGTTTCTGATCTTGACCGACTGGTACAACATCTGCACCATAAAGCAAAATATCGGCAGCCATGAGGACTGGGTAGTTGAAGGTACCAACATTGATCTCCTTGTTTTTGGCCTCAGCGTCTTTGAATGCATGGGCGCGCATGAGGTACGGCATCGTAACGATGGTGTCGAATATCCAAGCGAGCTCAGTATGAGCAGAAATGTCGGATTGTTTGAATAGAACCGATCTCTTTGGATCAAGGCCGATAGCCAGATAATCGAGGACGAGATCTCGAGTCAAGTGCCTCATCTCATCCGCATTTTGGATAAGATTGAGGGCGTGATAATCAGCAATGAATAAAAAACAATCATAATCACCACTATTTTGCAGGTCGACAAATTGCTTCATCGCGCCAAAATAATTGCCAATATGTGGGCGACCTGTAGGTTTGACTCCAGAGAGAAGTATTTTTTTCATGAGGGAATTATAGCAACTATAAGGTAAAAGGTAAAAGCGAAGAGGAAAAAGTTGCGAAATGATTAATTTTGGCTTCTTTTTAAAGTCAATATACTTTTTGTTAGCATCCTTGATATTTCATCTATTTCAATTATTAATAATTCTACATTCTTATAAGAAAGTATCTTACTATCTAACAATAAAAACAACCAGTATCGAGTTTCAATTAAACTCCGATATGCAATTTGATAGAATCTTCTAAACTCTTTACGAGAACTTGAACCTTGTCCCTCGGCTATATTCGCTCCAATCGACATTGAAGACCTGAGCAGTTGATCACTTATAACCCAAACTGCTTTTTTATTTGGTAGAAAATTACACAACTTCAATACTCTAAGACTTAATCTGTAAGACCTTTTTCCAACCTCGCTTTTTGATTCAAAAGTTAATTGCATAATAATTAACCTATCACCTCTTACCTTTTACCTTTTTTACATCCCCTCCCTCTTCAATTCCTCAATCGCCTTTTTCGCCTCTTTCGACAACTTCTTTGGCATATCAATAGTAATCTTTATATATAGATCACCTCTTCGACCACTACTATGTGGTACTCCCTTACCTTTTACTCGTAGAACGTCGCCATTATTTGTCCCTTCTGGAATACTGACAATAAGGTCGCCGTCCAAAGATTTTAAAGTGATGTCACCACCAATGATCGCTTGGGTAAGTTTGATTTTTTGTTCAGTTACAAGATTGTTACCTTCTTTACGAATATGAGAATGTGGTTTGACATGGACTTTTACATAAAGATCACCGCTAACACCAAAAGGTACCGCTTCCCCCATACTAGTTAGACGCATGGATTGTCCATCTTCTATACCTTCAGGTATTTTGACCAATATTTCTTGCGTGCGCTCCTTAACTCCTAAACCATGACAAGTGGCGCACTTGGACGACGGGATTTGTCCTTGCCCATGACAATATTCACAAACCCTAGATGTGTTGACTACCCCAAAAAATGATCTGCGAGCTTCGGTAACACGACCCTTTCCACCACAGTGTTCGCATTTTTTCATAGAAGCACCTTTTTCGGCACCATTACCACTACAAGTTAGACACTTGGACGATTTGGTGACCAACAAGGTCTTTTCTGCACCAAAGATAGATTCTTCAAAAGAGATCAATAGATCAACCGAGATATCACTGCCCCTTTCTTCTCCGCGCCTTGCGCTACCAGATCGACTCGATGAAGTTCCACCTCCTGCTCGACCACCACCGAAAAATTCGCCAAATATGTCACCGAGATCAAATTCAAAACCCTGACCATTACCCTGTTGAAAACCCGAAAAATCAAAACCACCGAAACCACCTGTGCCATTGAACCCGCCGAAACCACCTTGTCCGCCACTAAAACCACCCCCACCAGGACCGGCTGAACCGAAGGTGTCATACTGTTGTCTTTTTGTATCATCAGACAATACGGAATAAGCCTCGCTGGCTTCTTTGAATTTCTGCGCTGATATCGGATCGTTCTTGGTCTTGTCCGGATGATGTTCGTGCGCGAGCTTACGAAAGGCCTTTTTTATTTCATCCTTTGAAGCTCCTTTATCTATTCCTAATGTTTTGTAATAGTCTTTCATTTGATTTTCCCGCGAGGTTAAACCTCGCGGTGTTTTTTAAGATCCTCGATCGCTTCCCCCTAGTATTATCAACAAATACCAGAGGAAAGCTTCGAGAATCCTCCTTGAGGTTAAACCTCAAGGAAACTTTACTTCTTCTCTTTAAACTCCCCTACTACGCTCCTCCCTTCGGTCGGAGCTTCGCAGGGCAAGCGCGTTTTCAATATTACTTCTTCTCTTTAAACTCCGCGTCTTTTACATTGTCATCTTGCCCTGAGCTTGTCGAAGGGCCACCCTCTGCACCCTTATCACCACTCGCACTCGCATCAGCTGGCTTTGCCTCAGCTTGCGCTTTGGACAATATCTCTCCAATCTTTTGAATCTCAGTAGACAAAGCTTCGGTTGCCTTTTTGATAGATGCAACATCTGGGTTTGCATTGTCTTTGGCAGTTTTCAAGTCAACAATCTTGTCTTCGATAGACTTGCGAACTTCGGCTGGTACTTTTTCGCCGGCATCTTTGAGAGCTTTCTCTGATGTGTAGATGAGTTGCTCGGCAATATTTTTTGCATCAACAGCCTCATGTTTTGCTTTGTCCTCGGCCTCATGTTGAGCCGCTTCTTGCTTCATCTTCTCAACTTCCTCTTTTGACAAACCAGAAGAAGCAGTGATCTTGATTGAGTTGGCCTTGCCTGTTGCTTTGTCCTTTGCAGTTACATTCAATATACCGTTTGCATCAACATCGAAACTTACTTCGACTTGTGGCATACCGCGCGGTGCAGGTGGAATACCATCAAGAATAAATCGTCCTAGAGATTTATTGTCAGCCGACATAGCACGCTCACCTTGTGTAATGTGAATTTCTACAGATGTTTGATTGTCTGCTGCTGTAGAAAATACTTGAGATTTCTGGGTAGGAACAGTTGTGTTTTTTTCTATGAGCTTTGTCGCCACACCACCTAGTGTTTCGATTCCAAGAGAAAGTGGAATAACATCCAAGAGCAAAACATCTCGAACTTCTCCACCCAAGATTCCGCCTTGAATAGCGGCGCCCACCGCAACCACCTCATCGGGATTCACACCCATGTGAGGATCTTTACCGAATAACTTCTTGACGGCCTCTTGTAGGGCCGGCATACGAGTCTGTCCACCAACCAAGATCACTTCGTGGATTTCCCCAATCTTGAATGGTGAAGCGTCTATTGCACGCTTAGTAATTGTAATTGCGCGATCAACAAATTCTTGTGTCATCTCTTCGAGCTTTGCTCGTGTCATAACGACAAGCAAGTGCTTTGGTCCATCTGCACCAGATGTGATGAAAGGAATATTGATCTCGGTTTGCATAGCAGTCGAAAGCTCGATCTTGGCTTTTTCTGCTGCCTCATCTAGTCTCTGAAGAGCTAGAGGATCATTTTTGAGATCGATGCCATTTTCTTTTTTGAATGTATCTGCCAACCAATTGACTATCTTTGCATCAATGTCACGACCTCCAAGGTGTGAGTCACCATCGGTAGACTTCACTTCGATGACATCATCTCCAACCTCTAAAACTGAGATATCGAATGTACCTCCACCAAAGTCGAAGACTGCAATCTTCTCATCCTTCTTTTTACTAAAGCCGTAAGAGAGAGCGGCGGCTGTTGGTTCGTTTATAATTCTCTTTACATCTAGACCAGCGATCTTACCAGCGTCTTTTGTAGCTTGTCTTTGTGAGTCGTTGAAATATGCCGGTACTGTGATAACAGCTTCGGTTATTTTCTCGCCTAGTCTGGCCTCAGCGTCATTCTTGAGTTTCTGCAAGATCATTGCCGAAACTTCTTCTGGACGAAGCCATTTACCAGACATGTTAACTTCTATACCTCCTGAAGCAGACTTCCTAACTTCAAAGGAAACATTTTTGATATCTTTTTGCACTCCTGGATCATCGAATGTATGACCCATGAAGCGTTTGATCTGGAAGATTGTATTTTTTGGATTGGTTACAGCCTGTCTCTTTGCAAGAAGGCCGACCAACCTCTCGCCTGTTTTAGATTGGGCGACAATCGAAGGCGTTGTACGCGCACCTTCTGCGTTTTCTAGAACCTTGGGTGTACCAGCCTCCATCACGGCAACTGCCGAGAAGGTGGTTCCTAGGTCTATTCCGATTATTTTAGACATAAGGTTTGGATTAATTGACTATTGGTTAGTAATATGTTATTTTCAGGCTTAGAACTGTGGGTGTGATTCCCACAATAACAATACTGAGAAGGCTGAAATATGGCACAGAGACTGTTTACAGTTAGTGGTGCGTTGAGTGACATTGAACATCACATTAGCCCCAATAAGGCAAGGTTGATGTTAGCAGCAGATGCAACTGAGAGTGACCTAGTGTACCGATTCAAAATAGCTCAGAAAGCGATCATCGCCGTCTCTTTACAGATTGATAAGGTACGCAAGGCGGCCGTAGAATCGGGGTGTCAGGCTGTTCTTGACCTCCTTGATGAGCAGAGTATTCCATCAGGTCATGACTTCGAGGCTCTCTGGCGACAAGACCGCAGGACGTAGGGTAGGTGAATACCTGGAAATTCACCCGAGGGGCGGTGCTACCAAGCAACCGCCCTTTTCCTTTATCTGATATGTAATGAATGAGTGGTTTACTGAGGGGAAGCCTCAGTACTGAGGCTTCCCCTCAACGTTGAGCCGTTTTTTAATGTACAGATACCAACATACCCGGACATGAGACATCCGGGAGATTTATCTGTAGGAAGGAGCTCTAGTAGGTTGACTATTTATAAGAAACTCCAGAGAAAAATATGGGGTGGCAATCGGCTTTAGGGAAGAAACGTATATCGTAGCCGGCTTTTTATTATTACAAATTATTGGAAGACAAAAATTACCATCAGAAACAGCACCCGTGAGTTGGTAATTGGTTATTAGTGTTTGGTTATTGGAACTTGATACTGGCTCAGCCGAAACAAGATGTCCCCGGACTTCCCCATTTACAATCGCTACCAAAAAGGTTAATCGAAACTGGCGACCAGTTGCGTCGGAAAAGATTCGAGAAATAAATTGTGATTGATTTAAAGGGGTTAGCATAGCTTTATGTAACCATATTATAGAATATTTTTGGAAAAATCAAGTCTACAGAAAATACAGAAGATTCGACTCTATATTGAGATATTTTATAGAGGTA
>CAYMXR010000019.1:0-13625 GCA_964394505.1 uncultured Candidatus Saccharibacteria bacterium
TTTCATTTTGCGCCCACTTGATTAATGAGTGCAATATGTATGTGAGGTTAGTCAATTTTTGCAAGGTAAAACAGTGGATAATGGCGCCACCCGCTCCACAATCTTTTCCGGCTAGGTGATACATGGTCGCGGAATAACCCTATAGGCTAAAGAATATGGACGAAGCAGTCGATGTTCACTTCCTCTACGAGGGGACAGTAGTCCGCCTTTCGCATAACTGTACTGCTCCGCGCTTTCCCACCGTCTGTAGCACACAGACAGTGGGGCGCTACGCAGTACCGATATGCTTCAGGCGGAATATGGTTCCATGAGAAGGAAGTGAACATCCACTGCTTCTAGTGCCCGCGACCATGAATCACCTAACCTCCAAAGATAGTCGAGCGGGGGCGAATAACCCGCTTTAGCGAGAAAACAAATCCTCAAGAGTACCTTCGTGTGGTATTTTTACGCGTTCGATTTTATTTTTTCTGTTGAACACCTTAACAATACCAACACCAGGTTTTGATGTTAAAACTTTATATTCATCTCCTTGAACCATGATTGCGGCATTATCATCGATAGCCAAACCAACCCCATTTGTTTTACGCATTATAACCTCTAGGCCAGGTTCTCGCTTTTCTTTTTCTCGAATATGGTGGGGACTAACAGTGCAAGGGATAATACCGAGACCGGAAATACGCATAAAAGCAAAATCATCTTTATTCTTTGCAAACCTCCTAGAGTCGCTTAGACCATATTTGAACCAACATATTGCTCCAGCGCTTAATCCGGACAAAATAACTCCTTTCCTATGGGCATCTTTCAAAAGTCGATCAACACCGTATTTTTTCCATATTCTCAGCATGCGCGCGGTATTACCACCACCTACGTAAATAATATCAGCGGATAAGATCTTGTTTTTGATCTCTTTCGCCGAAAGTTTTTCCTTAATGAGAAGTAGCGCATCAGTACGACATCCGAGTTTGTTTCCGTAGATAGATCTGAAGCACTCCACATAACCCATGGCATCTCCACTAGCTGTGGGTATGAACAGTGCTAGTGGTTTCTTTTTGCCAGACAACTTAATTATTTTCTTATCAATTGAAAGAGTGTCAAGGTCTTTTAACTCACCACCGCCAATAGCGACAACTGTTTGTTTTCTTGAGTTTGTTGCCATATGAATTTGTTAAATCTAATACAAATAAGACTACTTGTCATCATTGACTATAAATGAAATATATGTTAGACAATACGCAGTCTCTGTTCTTTGTCAAAGAGGTAACTTTGGCAGTCAATAAAGACTTTTCCAGTCAAACAATTAACCTGAAGGAGTTCAGCATGAAAGAGGTCTACATTCGAGATCTCCATACCCGACAACCAGGGTGCGAGATCGTCCTGTTTGGATGGATCAGTGCTAAACGCTGCCAAGGGAAAGTCATTTTTCTTGATGTTTGCGATAGTACAGGCATGATCCAGGCTGTTATTGAAGAGGGTCAGATTGGTCAAAACCAGTTCGCACTTTTCAAGGAATTGCCAGTTGAAACCGCGGTTGCCATAAATGGGACCGTGAAAAATCATGGGGAGCAAAGAGAAATCAGCGTCCTCAGAATCTATGTCGTTGGGAAGGTGACCAAGCAAATGTCGCCTACTCCTCGCGGACACGTCGATATCTTTGACGAAAGACTGACTGATCATCTTCTTAGAAATCGCCACCTCTATCTGAGAAATCCGAAAGTGATGGCGATCTTGAAATTTCGTGACACTGTTATGCGGCACACACGAGATTGGTTCCACCAGAACCAGTTCACTGCAATCGACGCTCCGGTTCTTACGCCGGTGCCGTTGTATGAAGATGCTTCGGCAATATCCGTCAATGTTCACGGCGACAAGATCTTTCTAACGCAGTGCGTTGGGTATTATCTTGAAGCCGCCGTTCACGCTTTTGAGCGCGTGTATAACATGGGCCCAAGCTTTCGCGGAGAAGAATCCCGAAGCAAAAGGCATCTCATGGAATACTGGCACATCAAAGCTGAAGCGGCGTGGGCAAATCTTGATGATATTATCGGTCTTGTTGAAAGCTTGATCAGATATATCACCGAGAAATGCCACGATGAGCTCTTGCACACGGGTTCAGTTCTGGGTAAGGAGGTGTGCATGGACGGATTACAGACGCAGTTTCCGCGTATTACTTACGAGGAGGCGTTGCGGCTTCTAGCGAAACAAGGATTCGTGTTCGAGTTCGGGAAAAGCCTTGGTTCGGATGAAGAGGCGGAATTGTCAAAAATCATCGGCAAGCCATTCTGGGTATCCGGTATTCCGCGAAGCGTGGAACCGTTCCCATACTGTATTGATCCGACAGATTCGAGGATCACTCGCGTCGCCGATCTCATTGCCAGCAATGGATACGGGGAGCTTCTCGGTACTGCCGAAAAGATCCACGATTTTCAGATGTTGGTTGAGAGAATGCGAGAAAAAGGAAAGGATATGGACGTTAGGTACGAATTCGTTCGTGATGTCCATCAAATCGGTTGCGTTCCTCATGCGGCGTTTGGCATGGGTCTCGAGCGGTTTATCCGCTGGATGCTCAACATTCCGCATGTCCGGGATGCCATACCATTTCCGAGGATTTTTCGAAGGAAAGTTTCACCATAACAAACATCTACAGCAAGGATAAAAATGAAAAGAACGCTAGCAAAGGAGGTCCCCGCCTTAATCGGGGAGTCGGTGCGTTTGTCTGGGTTTACCCAGGTCATCCGCGACCAAAAGAAAATGCAGTTTGTGATCCTTAGGGATCAGACGGGGCAGGTCCAGATCTGTCATGAAAAAGGTGGTGACGAGGATGAATTGAAAAAGACCATCTCTTCGCTCACCGCGGAATCGGCGGTCACTGTTGTCGGCCGTGTGGTCGAAAACAAGGGCGTGAAGCTTGGCGGAGTCGAGATAGTGGCTGAGTCGGTTGATGTTTCAAGCATCGCCATTGCGCCATTGCCGATTACTCCGGAATCATCCCTTGATCTGCAAATGGACTGGCGGATGCTTAGCCTGAGACAGCCCTCAAATCTCCTGATTTTCCAGGTCCAGACGACCATGGAACAGGCTATGAGGGAGTTCTGGGCTGACAACGGCTTTATCGAGGTACATTCGCCGAAGCTTATGGCAACGGCAAGCGAATCTGGTGCCGAGCTGTTTCAGCTCGAGTACTTCGGACAGAAAGCGACTCTGGCCCAATCGCCTCAGTTCTACAAGCAAATGGCGATGGCGGCGGGGTTTGATCGAATCTTCGAGATCGCGCCTGTATTCCGCGCCAATCCGTCGTTCACATCACGGCATGACACCGAGTTCACCTCGGTTGACATGGAAATATCGTGGGTTGATTCCCATGAAGATCTGATGCATATCGAGGAGACTTGGTTGCATCATGTGATTAAGCGAGTGTCGGAAAAACATGGCAAGGCCATCAAGGATGCCTTCGGAGTTGACGTGGTGATTCCACAGCTCCCGTTTCCGAGGGTTACCTTGGCAAATGCGCGAGAGATTCTCGCAAGGCAGGGTCATACAATGGAGCAAATCACCGACCTTGATCCACCCGGCGAAAGAGGTCTGGCGGAACACATTAAGAAGGAGTTTGGTCACGAGTTTGTTTTCGTGATCGACTACCCGATCGACGTGCGGCCGTTCTATCACATGCGCCATGCCAGCAATCCCGGAATCACCAAGAGCTTCGACCTTTTATGGAAAGGGCTTGAAGTGACAACGGGCGCGCAACGTGAACATCGTATCGAGACGCTCGAACAGCAGGCACGGGAAAAGGGGTTGGCTCTTTCTCCTCTCGCGCACTACATCAACTTCTTTCGCTACGGCTGCCCGCCGCACGGAGGATTCGGAGTAGGTCTTACGAGGCTCCTCATGGTCCTTCTGGATCGCAAGAATGTCCGAGAAGTGACCTACCTCTATCGCGGGCCTAACCGCCTGACACCGTAATTGTTCTTTGGTTAGTTAACACACAGCTGGGATGAAAGTCCTGGCTGTTTTTTGTACTCGGATAAGGTTCAAAATTTAGACAACCTTGTAAAACAAGGATTTTGAGCCAAAAAGGTTCCAACTTGGTACCACAATCCGCACCACTTCGCAACTCTGTAATACACAGAATTGCTTCTTAGAACAGATCATTTCATTTGTTATGTTATAATTATCCCAATTATCACAAATAACATTTTATTTATGAAAAAAATTCGAGTTGCAATAAACGGTTTTGGAAGGATTGGAAGAGCATTCCTAAGAGTTGTACACAACAATCCAGATAGCCAGATAGAGGTCGTCGCAGTCAATGACCTTGGCGACATCAAGAGTTTTGCTTATCTACTCAAACACGATACTGCTTATCGCGAATTTAAAGCCGACATCAAAGTTTCTTCCGATAATTCTGCTATCCTGGTAGATGGTAAAGAGATAAAGTTTTTGAGCGAAAAAGAAGCTACAAAATTACCTTGGAAAGATTTGAATATCGACATAGTCGTCGAATGTACTGGTCACTATACTTCCGGAGAAAAAGCAAAAGTTCATCTTGATGCTGGTGCAAAAAGAGTAGTCGTCTCTGCTCCGACTAAAGATGAACCAGAAAGTACCGTAAAGGGAGTTATGGTTCTTATGAGGATGAATGAAGATGATATGAGTAAGTCCCCAATCACCTCCAATGCCTCTTGTACCACAAATGCCGCTGGACCACTCCTTGCAATACTTGATGAAAGTGTCGGTATCGAAAAGGCAATGTTAAATACAACTCATGCCTATACCGCCAGTCAGGGTATTGTCGATGGACCAAATAAAAAAGACTTTCGTGAAGGCAGAGCCGGTGCCATGAACTTGGTGCCATCTTCGACTGGTGCTGCTATCGCTGTCACAAAGATTATGAAAAACTTGAATGGTCTCTTCGACGGTATCGCTGTTCGTGTGCCTGTTGTCACAGGATCCCTCGTTGATATTACATTTATTTCAAAAAGAGAGACTTCCGCTGAGGAGATAAATAAGATCCTAGTCGAGGCCTCCAAGACCGATCGTTGGAAAGGTGTCTTTGTTGTGACCGACGAACCGCTTGTCTCTTCGGATATTATAGGCAACCTCCACGCTTCTATTGCTGATCTTGCTATGACGCGTGTCGTTGGTGGTAATCTAGTAAAAGTTCTAGGGTGGTATGATAATGAAATGGGGTATACGCATACACTCGTGCGGCATGTGATAGCAGCGGGAAGATTAATATAATCATAAAATATGAAAAAGACACTTCTCATCTTAGCAATAATAGTAGTTGTAATAATTGCACTGTATGGTTTAAAAAGTTCATGTCACATCTACAGAATAAGTTCATACCCCGATGCTGCCCTGGACCCGACACCGAGTGTATGTAAGTGGAATAATTACATATATGACCGTCTTAGAATTAATTAATAAGTCGGCGTGGTACGACAATGAGATGGGGTATACGAATACCTTGGTCGAGCATGTAGAGAAGGTGGGGAAGTTAGTTTAAACAAATGACAACACCTGGATATTACGAATCATTACCAAAAAAGAGGATGGGTTCTGGGGCATTGTTTTTTGATGCCGATGGAAGGTTTTTGATAGTGAAGCCAACATACAAAGATGTGTGGGAAATACCAGGTGGTGTTGTGGAAACCAACGAGTCTCCACGAAGAGCAGTCGAAAGAGAAGTTGAAGAAGAGATTGGTTTGAGAAAGAAAATTACCAAGTTGCTTTGTGTTGATTACCAGGATCCTCTGGGAGAGAAATCAGAAAGTCTCATGTTTATATTTGACGGAGGAATATTGTCTGTTGATGAAATAGGGTCTATCAGGCTTGATTCGAAGGAGATTAGCGAATTTAGATTTGTAACAGAAGATGATGCTTTGAATCTATTAATCCCTGTTCTTGCAAGGCGCGTACAACAAGCATTATCTGCAAAAGTTCAGGATGGAGGTGTATACTTAGAGAACAGGGAGCAATTATCATAAATATATATGAAAAAGAAGCTGTTAATATTAGTTGTACTTATCATAGTCTTGCTTGTAGTCTCGTATCTTATTGAAAGCAGATATTGTCACTATTGGACAACAACAGCCCCTGTCAGATCTTCTGCTGATTACATAAAGACGTCGGGATTATGTAAGATTACTGCTTATCCATCATTGATCGGATCTATTATTACAATTCCTTTTACAAAATCCTCTCCCGATAAAGTTCAAAATGGTGCAAAAATCCGCAATGAAATGAGTCAGGTCAGTTGCCCCGATGAAATGATCGTAGACAAAATGCCTAGTGTCATAGACGACTCCAGTGTTATCCCATCACCAAAAGCTTACTACATCAAAGACGGCAAAAGGGTAGAGATTGCCGATTATGACGCGGTCTGGGTGAATGCAAATTGCGAGGTACCAGTGCTGGAGGTGCAGTAGTTGGGGCGAGGTCGGACCTCGCGGGTGACGGAACGTTGAGGGGAAGAGTCAGTATAAAAACATCGCGTAACATGTCCACATTTATCGTGTTGACGTAATCACAATTTGATGTATAGTTAATTGGCACAAAACATGTGCGCAATATAAATGATTCAACACATAAACCAACTAAATACCAATACAGCCAGACACAATCTGGTCGCATTGCCAAACACTATGGACGGTATTTTTGGCAATCTGTTATTGCGCGGTGTCCCTAGTTTTTGATTCTCATATCAATTTTGAAGACTAAAAACACCGCACACAACGCGGTGTTTTTAGTTCTTTGACATAGTTAATTCATCAAAAATACAAACAAAAAGGGTGGTATATGAAAGAAGAAAAGTCAGTCAATCCGCTTAAGTATTTGTTTAGCATGGTCTGGAAATATTCGGAAGGGAATAGGCGCAATTTTGTTGCGTTTGTTACCCTGATGATTGTTGGGATCACCATTGATTTGGTGGCTAGTCCGCAGATCATGGGAATGGTTATGGACACGATTCAGATTGAGGGTGTTACCAAAAGTAATATCTCTAGTTTGATTTTGCTTTTGTCTATGGTTATTATCGTGGACTTGGTATTTTGGGCCTTTCATGGTCCAGGTAGAGTTCTCGAGCAATACAATGCTTTTCTGGTGAGAGTTAATTACCGAAAAAGACTGCTTGGTGGCATCTTGTCTATGCCTTTGATGTGGCATTCTGAACATCATAGTGGTGACACTATAGACAAGGTCAACAGGGGAGCTGATGCACTGCATAGCTTCTCTGATGATTCTTTTCAGGTGATTTATGCAATCATGAGAATGATTGTCAGTTATGGTGCCTTGGTGTATTTCTGCCCTTGGGCCAGTGTCATTGTCATTATTATGATAATTATCACAATGTGGATCGTCATTAGTTTTGACACCACATTGATGGTTGGTTATAAGAAGATCAATAGTTCAGAGAATCGAATAACTCAGAGTATATTGGATTCGATTACCAATATCGGAACCATTGTTACCTTGCGTGTAGGGGGTCTAGTCTTCGACAGGTTACATAAAGAGTTGTACGAACCAAATGAGGTCTATCGAAGTACCTGTAAGAAATCGGAAGTTAAATGGTTTCTCGTCAACATGAGTTGTAGTCTGATGTTTGCTCTGGTTTTGTCCCTATATCTTGCCCAAGAATTGAACACAGCAACAGGAGTGATGATTGGTAATGTGTTTATCTTGGTTAGATATTTGGACAATATGAGCAGAGTCTTTTTCGATTTTGCTGGCATGTACAGCAGTATGGTCAAGAATTCATCACGAGTTATAAACTCGGAAAGTCTAGCTAGTCAGTTTGTAGCTGTTACAAAGAATGACGCTACTTTGGGTAATGATTGGACGACTATAGGAGTCGAAAATCTCCAGTTTTCCTATCATGACGCCGACAGAAATCGTGATTTACATCTTGACGATATATCTTTTGAGATACGTCGAGGTGAGAAGATTGCGTTTGTTGGTGAGAGTGGTAGTGGTAAGACGACGACGCTCAAAATACTTCGTGGTCTGTATCTGCCGAACAAGGTCGTGGTCAAGGTTGACGATGTCATCCTTCCCGATGGATTCGATAGGATGGCCAATGTCACTTCTTTGGTTCCGCAAAACCCTGACATCTTTGCGACCACCATTGCTGAGAATATTACCTTTGGAAAAGAAGGGGGTGACTTGGCCCTCATCAACTCAACGGACACCGCCTGCTTTACTAGCGTTGCGCGCGCTTTGCCAAAAGGTTTTAACTCTTCTATCAAGGAAAAAGGGGTTAATCTAAGTGGTGGAGAGGCACAACGTATGGCATTAGCTAGGGGTCTGTACGCCTGTTCAGATTACAAAAGTTCGCAAATCTTGATTCTCGATGAGCCGGCCAAAAGCTTGGATACTAGAATCGGGACCATGGTTTACGAAAACATCTTTCGTGAATTTGCTCACATGACGATCATATCGTCTTTGCACACCCTCAGTCTCCTGCCAATGTTCGACAGGGTTATCGTCTTTAAGGACGGTAAGATCATTGGTGCCGGAACTGTTGATGAATTGAAAAAATCTTGTCCCGAGTTTTGTGATCTCGTAGCACGAGGTCAGACAGGATCATAGGTATATCACGGTTACACAGCCCGCCAGTCTCATACACTGGCGGGTTTTTTCATGTTGGAGTCTTGTCTATTCCTTCGCCTGCAACCACGCGATCTTTTACATTGTTCTCATAATACATATCCAATAAAAGGGGAACCAACCTTTCGGCATTGTCATACTGCTCTTGAATCTCTTTGATTCTGGTTCTAATATCCAGTAATAATTTCTCTGGTCTTTGAGCTTGATAGTATAGCTTTTTACTTTTTTCGGTCTCTGTAACAAGATCTCTTGATAACAAATCGGCTAAGATTTTATATATTGTACTTCTATTTAGATTTGTTGATTTTGTCAGTTCTCCCGGATATGCCCCGGCACATCTTAGTAATTCCAAATAAACAGTTGCAGTCTTGTTAGACATGCCGACTTTCTCAAGTTGTCTTATCATTTTTTCGCTGTTCATGTATTTATTATAGCAGTTTTTCCCGATGGGCGAGGTCGGACCTCGCCAGAACAGTCATTGCATTCCCCCTCTCATAATGTTTTAATTTAGGCATTAAAAACCGTGTCCATCCTCCCTCAACTTATCTTAAATAGCATTATTGCCGGGGCGATCTATGCAATGATCGCCTTGGGCTTTAATCTTATCTATGGAACCACGCGGTTTTTTGACTTGGGTTATGGGGCAATGACGGCGGTTGGTGGATACTCGGTCTACTTCTTCTACAAAGTTTTGGGTTTAGATATTTTTCTTTCAATAATTATCGGACTTGTAATTGCGGGTACGATCGGCTTTCTTACATACAAAGGAGTCTATTCTCCGCTTCGTAAACGTAAGTCTTCCGGTATGGTTCTGCTAGTAGCTGCGCTCGGTGTTCTTACAGCGATCCAGGCAATCATTGCTATTTTATTTACCAGTCAATTCCAGACTCTATCTAGGAATGCGGGTTCAGAAAATATCTTTCATATTATGGGCGGTGTTATCACTCAGACACAACTTATTACTCTCATCACCGCTCTTGTAATAATGGCTGTTATCGCCATGGTCTTCCGCTATACATTATTTGGTAAGGCTATAAAGGCAATAGGGGATGATGAAGAAGTTTCAAAGATTGTTGGCATAAATACCGAAAAGATTATCGGCAAAGTTTTCTTCATAGGCTCAGCTATCGGTGGCCTGGCTGGGATCCTCATTGGCTTTGATACAGGTATCGAGCCGACCATGGGCTTGTCTTTGCTTCTAAAAGGTGTCATCGCTTCTATTATCGGCGGTATTGGTAATGTCTATGGGGGCGTGATCGGTGCCTTCTTCCTAGCTTTTGTCGAGAATTTTGGTATCTGGAAAATTTCTGGAGAATGGAAGGATGCGATAGCGTTTGGAGTGTTGATCTTGTTTCTACTTTGGAGACCGCAGGGGATTTTAAGAAAATAAAAAAACAATGCTGAAAAAAGAAAACAATTATGCCTTTATAGATAGCCAGAATTTGAATCTAGCTATTCGGCAACTTGGATGGAAGTTGGATTTCGCCAGATTCAGGAAATATTTATCCGATAAATATGCTGTTACTAAAGCATATCTGTTTATAGGATACATTGAGTGTAATAATAGTTTATACACAAATCTTCAAGAAGCTGGTTTTATTTGTGTATTCAAGCCAACTATGGTTTATAAGGATGGTGTAACAAAAGGTAATTGTGATGCGGAGTTAGTTCTATGGTCAATGATTGAGTATCATGAATATGATAAAGCAATTATAGTGACCGGTGATGGAGATTTTCATTGCCTAGTAAAATATTTTATTGAGAAAGAAAAACTCAAAGTACTCATTATTCCTGACAAATTTAAGTTTTCAGCATTACTAAAGATGAAGATGTTTAAGCCATATTTGAGGTTCATGAATGATTTGAATAAAAAACTCGAATATGACAAGAAAAGGCCCCATAAGGACAAAACCTTATAGGGTGATCTTTTCTGTTCGTGATGCTAATATCATATCAAATTATATTGTAAAAAGTCAAGAATAGTTATAAACATGGAATACCTCATACACATCGCCATACTGATCTCAATATATGCCATTCTTGGCCTATCATTAAACTTGGTAGTTGGATTTACCGGATTATTGAGTGTTACTCAAGCTGCATTTTATGGCATAGGTGCATATGTTACAGCTATTTTGATTACCTCTACAGGCATGAACTTTTTCTTGGCTTTGATTATTGGCCTAATAATAACAGGTGTGTGTAGTCTTGCTATCGGTTTTGTCCTATCAAAATTCAAGGATGACTATTACGCTCTCGGCTCCTTTGGTTTCAATGTGATCATTTATAGTATTTTTTTGAATTGGCAATCACTTACCAGAGGACCACTCGGTATTCCGGGTATTCCGAGACCGAATATTGAATTGCCTGTCCTCCGAAGCTTAAGCGAAGGAGGAGGAATTGTGAATTTTGAATTCAATTCGAATCTGTTATTTCTTATTCTCGCTCTAGTTTTTCTAGGTTTAATTTATTTTATATGTCAATTTATCACCAGCTCATCTTTTGGTCGTGTTCTAAAAGCTATTCGTGAAGACGAACAAGCAATATCGGTCTTTGGTTATAGAACCCTTTGGTACAAACTCGCTATCTTTGTTATTGGAGCAATGATGGCCTCGGTTGCTGGCTCATTGTTTGCAAGTTACATCACTTTTATCGATCCTTCTACCTTCACTCTTACCGAATCGATCTTCATTCTAGCGGTCATCATCTTGGGCGGTCTTGCTAACAATAAAGGCGCGGTCATTGGTGCCATATCGCTCATCCTCCTCCCTGAAATCCTTCGCTTCGTCGGTTTTCCATCCGACATCGCCGCCCAGATGCGCCAAGTGACATATGGTGTTATATTAATACTGCTTATGCTCTACAGGCCACAGGGGTTGGTTGGAGAATATAGGTTATAATGTTTTCGTGGCTTGTCTTTCGTAGCTCCGACTGTGTCCAGCCGTAACTTTACTGTAGGAGGACTGCAAGAAGGAGCGTAGTAGGGGGAGTATAGATTGTAACTTTACCCTCCGAAACTTCCGGTTAGCGAGTGTTGAGGGAAGAAATAGTCCAATTTTACTTCTTTTGTGTATTCCATAAAAATTGGAAATTTGATCTAAAATTTTCGATGACCGCTTTATTGCGAATGGTAAAGGCAATTGGGCTTTGTCCCCAAACAGCAATTATGACCATTGAATCAGAAATATTTATTCCGCATGGACTAAAATATTCTTTGGGGAGACAATGAAATTGATATTTCTTAACAAAACTTTCTCGGTCTGACATAATTATTTTTTTTAGATCTTCATCCACAATCATTCTGATTTTACATCCTTTTTGAGTAAGTAATTTTTTATCTAGAGAAGAAAAGAATTGACGGATACTCTTTGATTTACCGTAATAAAGAGAGTAGGTGATGGCATTTATTTCCTCTCCATTCTTGGCTTCGGATAGCATAATTTCGTGTGCCCTCTTGAAACCACGAATTCCTTGATAGACATTTATTTCATTTCTTTCTGGTTTATTGATTGGAAGGGAAGTAATCTCCTTCGATAGGATTTCTAAATATTTTGTCTGGTTTCTAACATCTTCGATAAGCTGAGTTGGTAATTCAGCTTGGTAGTATTTGATATTATTTTTTACTTGATACGAAACCAGTCCTTTGTTAATAAGATTTTGTAAACAAATATAAGTTCCAGAACTAGATATTCCAGTGTTTTTTATAATGATACCCGTCTTACATCTACCTGATTTAATCAGTGATTCGTAAACTTTCGTATCATTATTGCTCAGTCCAAATTTTGATAATGTAGATAAATCCATAAATGTTAATTACTCTCTAATAATGGAGAGTTTCCTAACAAAGGATAGCATATATAATATACTTTGTAAATAGGGGAAATTAATCTAATATATCCTCTGTTATAATATATGAAGAATAATATCATAAAAATCCTTGTAATTATTATTGTAATCTTTGGTATCGCCTTAATTGTTGGCCAGATTTGGTCAACAAATATCATTACTATAGGCGGTTTATTTAATGTTACTGGTTATGCTGGTTTTGCTGGTGAATCATCAAAAAATGGTTTTTTGATGGCTGTAGAAGACTTTGGTTTGTCCGATGAATCGGTACGCGTTGTAATAGAAGATGCACAATCTGATTTGAAAAGTGCTGTTTCGGGTGCAACGAAATTGGTTGAAATTGACAAAGCGATAGCTGTTATTGGTCCGGAATGGACGGAGTTTGGTGAAGTTGTATCTCCAGTCGCATCCAAACATAAGGTGCCGTTTATTTCACCTTGGATAGTTGCTGAGGCACCCTTCGTAAAACCACCGTATTTTTGGTCTGCATTTCCTAGTGACAGAGTTGAGCATACAAAATTGATTGAATACTTATCTATGAATAGCTACAAGCGTGTCGTATTGGTATATTCCAATAATTACTGGTCAAAAACAAATACGGATGTATTTAAAGAAGAAGCAAAAAAGAATGGATCTGTGGAGATTATTTCCGAACATACTCTTGATCAAACTACGAGAGATTTTAGGACTGTAATAACAAAGATAAAATCTGATAATCCAGATATTGTATATGTAGCGATTGGTGAAGATGAAGGACATGGTGCTTTTGTGGCTCAGGCTAGACAACTGGGATTAACAGTGCCGATTGGGACAAATGTTGCGAGGGCCGGATCTCCAATCATGAAGGAAAAGTATCCCAATCTGCTTTATGATCAGGTTTTTGCTCAGATGTTATCCTCGCCAAAATTAAAAGAATTTGAAGATAAATATGAAAAGAGGTTTGGTAAGAAACCAGAAGCGCCAAGCGCAGCGGTATCATATGACATGACAATGATTGTGTTGGATGCAATAAAATCAGGAGCTCATAACTCAGATCAGGTCATTTCATATCTGTACACCATGGATCCATATGATGGTTATTCCGGCGTGATTGCTTTTGATCAAAACGGTCAATTGCCAACCAGAACAGCTGTTGTGAAAAAATATAACAAGCAGAATGTTTTGGAGGAGATATA
>CAYMXR010000020.1:0-3921 GCA_964394505.1 uncultured Candidatus Saccharibacteria bacterium
GTTGGAATATTTGCCCAAGGCGGAGCTAGTTCTCCAGAACCAGACTCTATCACCGGACTATACGATTTAAACACATCCTGAGTCTCTGATAGTGGAATACCAGCCAATTTTTTCTTTATTTCATCGACAGGTATGGTACCAACTATCTTTATATCACCCTTTATAGCAACAACCAGTGTACCTTTTTTTATTGGAGAAAAATCTTTGAGATTTGTTATCGAAACCTGTAAAGATTCTAGGCCGGGTGCAGTATAAGAAAATGGACTAAATAAGGAAACTGTCTGACTACCAGCTACCGTCTCAATCAATTTTGATTTTGGAAAAGCGATGGCATAGATCGTGCCTGTCATACTGACATCAGAGTTAGAAGGATTGTCCCCACTTATAAGAGGATTGGAAAATGTAACAGAAAAACTCTTGTCATACATGATAAATCCTGAAGGAATTGCCGTCTTTGCTTTTAGAATAAGATCCTCGGTTATCTTGGCTTTCATTGAGGCAGTAGAAGAAGATATTGCTTCTGGGCTCACGATTTTTTTGACTCCACTAAAACCTCCCGTAATATTTGTGATTGGTTTTGCGTAAATAGTCGAGTATTTTGGTGAACCAGAATAAGCAACAATTTTCAGTGTCACTGGTTTATCGGTCTCTCCTAAGTTGTACTTTTGTCCAGGTTGATCGGCGACAATATTTACATTTATCTTACCAGGATTGATAGTTGAACCAGTTTTTGTGTATCCAGGAACCACCACCGAACTACTCAATCGGTAGACGAGACCATTTTCATTACTCAATCTCGTCCCAGCTATCAATCTTACAGATTGAGTGCCATATGAATTGTACAGAGTAACTTTGCCTGTTGCTTTTGTATTAGTTATTGGACCGTTTTTTGAATCAACCGTGGTAGTTGCAGAACTATTCAAAGTAATAACCTCATAAGACAGACCTGTCGAATCGGCATTTCCTTGGGCAACATAGGTACTGTTTATTGATACAGGAATAGCTTTTGGAATAATAGAAAAAGTGGCTCGAGAATAATATTTTGAAGAAAAATATCCCAAGACAACTATAACAACAATAGCGGACACGACAATGATCGGCCATTTGCCCATCTTCATTATTTTATTTGTCTTTTTAATTCCAAAAGAGGCTGGTGGGGTGACCGGTATTCTATGATCCGGGACCTCGACGCGATTTAGTGGTATGGAAATATCCGAATCTTGATTTTTGGATTTCTTTGGTCTTTCGAGAACTGACTCTTCAATCTCGGCATCTTTGGCCTTGCTTGACTTCATAGAAGGTTTGCGATCGGAAATAGGTATATCTCGTATAGTCCTGTGTCCTTGTGGAATTATATCTTGTACTCGTCTTGGCATTTTTTTATTTTAACACATTTTTACCCTAATAGACTGTGAATAGCGATTGCATGCAAAGCAGTTAATCTTCTTTTATCAGTTGTTCCATCGAATTCAACATGAGAAATAAGATCATCTATAGACAATATATAAACATTTAGACCCGGATAAGATCTTTTGAGAACCTTTACAAAATAATCGTCATGAGCACAGGCAGTGACTATGATAGACATTGGAGGTATCACCTCGTTTTTTGATTGGACAATCAAATTTTTCAATTTATCTGACCACTCCCGAGCGACACCCTCGACGATCTCAATATCTTTTTGATTCTGATCTCGCTGTAACTTTTCTCCGGTATAGAGGACTAATATTGATTCTGCTATTTGTTTGCCCGTTTTTGATAATCTTGATATCTGATCTATCACGGTCTTGGTACCATAGGAAAATGACCCAAAAAATACACAGGATTTCTGTTTAACAATAGATACATCGCTTTCATCGCCATGGACATGGACAAGACAATAACTCTGTCCTGGTTCCAAGACTTCTTCTATGCCGATATATTGGAGCAATAAGGAAGAGTGAAATTTGATCTTGTTTCTGTTTATGATATGCGCACATTGTTCAACAAAATATTCAATCATTTTTGTTCCAGCAACAGAAACAGTGAAGGCTACATCCAAAACTTTAGTTTTTTTGCCTTCCCAATCATTTATAGAATAATGATTTAGTTTTACATCAAAGATCTTTTGTTCTATGACCATGGTAGGCTCGGCGCGATCTTTGGCGATCTTTTTTCGATCGGAATCAATAAGATCACAAATTAGTTTTTGGGTTATTTCAGTTTCCTTTTCATAATTTGAGGTCAATATTTTTGCTTCCGATATTATCCAAGGAGAAGATAGAGCATAATGTACCTCGAACACTTTGTGTGGAATATGCGCTGAATCTTTCCTGCGGAGATGTAAGTATCTCAAAGAAGCTTGGATTGTCTCTTTTATTGAACTAAGTGTAGATTTGATAAAATATTCGTCACTATTGCCGACCTTATAATCAATATTTGAACCATAAGAAAATAGTACTACGGGTAACGTGCCTTTTTGGATTAGAATCAATGATCCACGGACGATAGAGCTTTGGACATCCAAGACAAGAACAATTTTATTCGAGACTGTATTTGAAGAAAACATCGCCTTTATTATAACACCAAGAGCCAAACTATCACCAACATGGATAACCTATCCATTTTATCTCAATCAAAAAATATCGACCGATATCTCGTAATTTAGACCAAAACCGCTTTTATCCTCCTTACACCAGCTGAGACTGCTTCTTCTTTTTGAATTTTAAATTTCCACTTTCCTTCTGGACCAGCAAGTTCGCTTGTATTTTTTACATGAGGGCCACCGCAAAATTCTTTGGAATATGCAGAAGCAAGATCATTGCCAATAAAATAGACGGAAATATCCTCACCGTATTTTTCTCCAAAAAAATGTTTGGCTCCGGTCTTTTCTGCTTCTACACGGGGCAAGATTATATTATTTACAGGCAATTTTAGCGCGATCTTTTCATTAACAATTTCTTCGACTTTCTTTTTTTCTTCATCGGTCATTTTTGTTGCATGAGTAAAGTCAAAACGCAATCTCTCGGCTGTAATATTTGAGCCTTTTTGCATGACCTTGTCTCCCAAAACATCAAAAAGTGCTTGGTGAAGAAGGTGCGTGGCAGTATGATATCGGACAACCATAGCATCGTTTGCGTCAGCGAGCCCGCCTTTGAACTTTTGTTCAGCTCCGGAGCGAGAAAGAGCTTGGTGTGCTTTGAATTTTTGATTAAACTCTTCAACATCAATCTTTATCCCCTTTTCTTTTGCCAATTCTAGAGTAAGCTCGAGCGGAAATCCGTAGCTTGAAAAGAGGGTAAAAGCGTCAGTGCCTTTTTCGAACTCTTTCAGTCCTTGACTTAGAGTTTCTTTGAACTTTATTTCTTCTCTACTAATTTCTTCTTTAATCCTGTCTAGCTTAATGACTGAATCTGGATAAATATCCTTATATATCCTTCCAAACTCATCAACCAAATCATTTAATTGACCATTTTCCTTGATTCCCAAGATTTCAGCATGCCTAATCGCTCTTCTTATAAGTTTTCTAAGGACATATCCTCTATCGGTATTGGATGGAACAGCACCATCTCCAATTAGAAAAAAAGAAGCTCGAATATGATCTGCTACTATTCTCTGTGACTCAAGATTTAAGATTCCTGACCTGCGTAGCCCTGGCGTAGTAGGTTTAGATTTAAGATTTAAGATTTCAATGACCGGCTTCAAAAGATCTGTGTCATAAATATTATCCACACCCTGCATAACCATAGAGAGGCGCTCGAGTCCAGCGCCGGTATCTACGGACGGCTTCGGCAAGTTTCCGACAATTTTGCCATCTTTTTTTTCATACTGCATAAAGACATCATTCCAGATTTCGACTACATCTCTCTTGTTATCAGCATCTAAGAATTCTTCTTTTGTAATTCCCTTGCCACCAAAACGGTTCTTGATATCGTAATACAT
>CAYMXR010000020.1:4021-10584 GCA_964394505.1 uncultured Candidatus Saccharibacteria bacterium
CCCCTTTTCTTGAAAAATTCCAAAAACTTTGCGCGTATTTCTGCGGATTTCATAAACTACATACTAGCAAAAAAGACAAATTTCTGCGAGGTTTAACCTCGCGGAAAAAAACCGCCGCGGGCTGTGAAGCGCGCGGCGGGAGGGTCTGCTGAGGGTTACCGATTCCCCGAAGGACTCTCGTTCGGATGCTGTGGTATCGGTACACATGCCCCGTGACATGTAATACAGACAACTTTTTTTTCACCCGGCACGATCAAGAATCGATCCCTCGGGAGAAATTTTTTGCACTCCTCACACATTATTGTCTTTTCCGGCACAGTTTTTATCTCTTTCTAGCGGAACTCAAATCCCGCCCGATTTTTCAAATGGTTTTGGAAAATGGGGCGGGATTCGTAATATGTCCATGAAAAATCCTGTAGAAATCTAACACGATTATAGACTTTTCGTCAATTCATCCAATGTTTTGATATCCTCCTCTATCTCCAGCAAGCCCTCCTTCCAGAAATCTGGTTTTGTGACATCAATACCGATATCTTTCAAGATATTTTCTGGGGTATCTCGTCCACCAGCCGAAAGAAACTTTTCTATAGAAGTCCAGAATGCTGGATCCTGTTTATATCGTCTAAGCAAAGCCTTTGATACTAGTAGACCGAAGGCATATGAATATACATAGAAAAATCTGCGAATATGCGACCAATTGACGAAAAACAAACCGTCATCTTGTTTCAATTCAAACGATGGACCAAGATACGCTTGCATATGCTTGTTGTGCATATCCGCCAATTCTTCTTTTGACAAAAAGCCTTTTGCCCTGACACTATCGTGAATATCTTTTTCAAAATTGAAACAGGCAATCTGTCTAAAGATCGTTGCTATGTCTCCATTTATCTTGTCATGCAAAGCAATAATCTTTTCTTTTTTAGACAAAGAATCGTAAACGCTATTTAAGGCAATATTTTCAAAAAGCGTACTTGCCGTTTCTGCCAATACAGTAAAATAACCCGCGTAAATCGGACTTTGTGATCTGGAAAGATAGGTATGGAAAGCGTGCCCCATCTCATGAGCATAGGTCTCAAATGATCGATAATCATCAGCATGATTTAACAAAACATAAGTCGGTTCTGTATATGAACCACGACAATATGCCCCACCGATTTTACCGACTTTAGGATAGACATCAATCTGACCATTATCAGTATATTGATCTAATATTTTTTTGTATAAAGGATTGATTGATCCGAAAATATTTCCTAATAATTTTGTAGACTGAACAAAGTCAAATTTTTTACTGATCTTGCCGATCGGAGCTCCTCGATCAAAATATCCCATCTTTTTGACATTCAATAATCTTGATTTGATTTTGTAGAATTTGTGAGAAATTTTGAAATTATTTGTAACTTCGTTGACCAGAGTCAATACTGTCTTTTTGTCATTTCTATATCCTTGGACCGTCGCATCAAAAGCCTCTTTGTAACCTCTCAATGAATCATTGATCTTTTTGTTAGTTACTATGGCATTGATCTCAGCTTCTGCAACCGGAGCCATCTTTTTGATTTCTTTATTTATCTCGAGAGATAATCTGGCTCTATCTTTTTGTTTTGGAAGGTTCTGAACCAAATCCAAAGCCTCTGATCCGGGGATAAGTTTATTTTTCCATTTAATTTTTATATCACTCAAGATTCGATCATTCATCATGACCCACATATCATAAGAAGGTAAAGATTTGAGTCCCATGATCTTTTCTTCTTTTATAGAAAGAGTATATTTTTGATCATCAAATATTTTGTTTAACTGGAATCTGTAGTGTTTAAACCTGTCATCCGACAAAATCTGTTCTCGGAAAGCTTGATCGATCGTCCCCAAGGAAATCTCGAAAAATAGCATCTTATTTTGTGCTTGGACCAAACGGTTTTCGAATAATGAAATTTTTGATATGGCTTTATTATTCTTTGAATCAGTATCAATGAGACACGAGAGATAGTTTAGAGGTTGAAGGTCAACAGTTCTCTTTTCTAGATTTTCATATTCAGTCAATAAGAGAAACAATGCATCCTTGTCTCTCAGGTATTTTTTGTCTTCAACATCAAAACGCTTGGAAAATACATCGATACCCTCTTCAATCTTTTCTATATCTTTCTCGATTTTTGGATCATCGATCGATTTGTAAAGTAAACTAAAATTCCAAGTAGTTTTCATATTTCATAATCCATTAGGTTTGTAAATCTACTTTGCCTGTTCTATCACAACTTGAGCTTCAGTCAAGATCTTTTCATGTTCTTCTGGCTTCACACCGATTTGACTCAAGGCTTGCGGATTACCGACCAGATCTAGACACACCATTATATTCAATCCTGCCAATTCCCTCTTTTGATCGCGAGTAAGTGATGTAAGACACGCAATCGGATGCAGGCTATTTTCTGAAATTAGTTCATGCAAATTGCCCTTTTCTGGATAATTCCAACCGAGCAATTTTATATTGTTGCATTCGCTATATTGAACCGCCTTATCAGTAAATTTTGTATTGGTGATCAGCCAGCGCTCATTTAGTTTTCTCTTTTTGCCCCCATAATCATATTCATTTTCCTGAATATCATCGTAGCGAGCTTTCACATAGAGGCTGACTTTTAGATCAGATTTAAGTCCAAATTCATTGTGATATTTTGCTTCAACCATAGCCAAAGTATCATCTTTCCACGCAATAACATCTACCTCATGGTCAACACATTTACCGAGTACAATTTGATCGGTTACAGAATCATATCCCCACATCTTGAATAATCTTGCGACGAATCTCTCAAAAGGAAATCCATCTGGTCCAAGTTCGATCATGGCTCTTCTTACTGAATATTTTGCCGCAACTTTTGTAGAATGCTTGCGCAACAGATCGAAAGCGCGCCTGTAAATCTCGGAGGTTGTCATCCCATCACGGATCTCTTTTCCGATTTCGTCCACCACATCATCTATGGCTTCCGGAGATGCTCCAACCCTCTTTAGTGAACTAACTAACTTTTCCTCTTCGAATAATTGTTTCGTACCATCAGACTTTGTAATTGAAATAAGGTGATTCATGGGTATATTGTACAGGAAAAATGGAAGCGGAGCATCTTATGTTTTTACTCTTTAACCTTCTTCTTCATCTTTTTTTCCAATGACTTAATGTTTTCTAAATACGATCTTTCGACTGACGAAAGTGTTTTTACCTGATATTTTCTGTATTCATTTTCTGCTTTTTCTATAGCTTTTTTATGTGTTATTTTTCCAGAATCAATCAGGATACCCTCACCATATTCAGAAAGTAATTTATCCAAAGATTTGATGTGATCTACCATACGCATTACTTGTTGATCCATAGCCCGCAACTCCGCTAACTCAAAATATGCTGAAACAAGCCTGTTTAACTTCTCCAACTCTTTCGTAGACAAATAATTTTTAGCAATTCTCACTTCTTCAAGTACTGGTAAATCTCCACGAAAAACCGTCAAACCCATAAATTCTTTATCACTATCCGCACGATTATAAATAACTTCTGGCGCTGTCTGTTTATGTACTGCATAATGCAATTTATTTTGTACAATCTTGAAGAATCTTGTTGAATGAATAGACTTTGGATCATAATCTGCGCTAGTGGCGTAAAGATCTAATACCTGTCTATACAACATCTTCTCACTAGATCGAATATCGCGAATACGAGATAAGAGCTCTTTCCAGTACACACCACCACCATTTGTTTTGAAGCGATCATCGTCCATAACAAAACCCTTAATGATGTATTCACGAAGCCTTGCTGTTGCCCATTGACGAAACTGGGTAGCAACATCAGATCTTATCCTATATCCCAATGATATAATCATATCAAGGTTGTAGTATTCAACATCTCTAACCACCTCACGATTTCCTTCATTTTGAACTGTTCGGAAACTCCGAACAGTTGCCTCTCTTTGTAATTCCTTTTCTATAAAGATATTTTTAATATGTTCACTTATATTGGCCTTACTTGAATCAAAAAGTTCAACTAATTGTGATTGTGATAACCACACCGTCTCATCCGAAATACGAACCTCAATACCAGGCTCGCCATTTTCTCTTTTGTATATAATTATTGGATTTTCTTTCTCTTTTGTCATAAAAATTGTTTCGTACCATCGGACTTTGTAATTGAAATAAGGTGATTCATGGGTATATTGTACAGGAAAAATGAATGGAGGGGTATGCTGGATTTTAAACTCTATAAGACTACCATCTTCTAAATTTGACAATTTGTGATAATAGTTTTAATATCATCGTTAGAAGGAGGTGAGTTTTATGGGCAATGGAGCCTATTGGTGGGTAGCTTTGGACAATGCCAAACACCCCGAGAGATACAGTGATCCGATCTATCAAGCTCTCCTGGCGATTGCATTCATTTGCTTCATCGTCGGCTGTATCAAGCTCAGAAAATCGGAACCCTGAATCTTCCAAGACCCTGCGATAGCATCAAGGGGTCTTAAATTTTCTCTAAATCCTAAACTCCACCACATCCCCATCTTTAACAACATATTCTTTCCCTTCGGTTCGAAGTAGACCCTTTTCGCGAGCATTGCCATAAGATCCGGCTTCCAGAAGTTTGTCCCACTCGATAACCTCGGCGCGGATGAATTTTTCCTTGAAATCTGTATGGATAGCAGTGCCGGCCTCGGGCGCTGTCCAACCTTTCTTGATAGTCCATGCCCTACTTTCATCTTCTCCAGTAGTAAAATATGTAATAAGACCAAGAAGTTCGTAACCATGAGTAATAAGAGAATCAATCCCATCCTCCTTCGCTAAAGCTTCGGAGGACAAGTCCTCTTTGCCCGTTAATGCTCTGCGCATCTCTTTTTTTTCATTATCATCAAAATCTTTCAATTCATGCTCAATGCCCGCATCAACTACCACATAATTGACCGAGGTTCGACCATTACTTTCTTTATTTAGAAATTCTATTAGTTCTTCCCATCTAGTGTCCATCGTCGCGCCGGAGCCTTGTGCGGAGGCGGGACTTGCCTCGCCGGAGCCTTGTGCGGAGGCGGGACTTGCCTCGCCGGAGCCTTGTGGGGAGGCGGGGTTAACCTCATCCAGATTTTTTGCTCCCGCTTTTTTATTCAGAACATACAGGATCGGTTTGGAAGTAATCAGGCAAAGTTGTTGTAGATACGGCTCTTCAAATTCGTCAGCAGTAACAGTCGAAGCAAGCTTACCACTTTCGAGAGCGGGAAGAAGGCGATCTATTAGACCCATTTCAATAATTGCTTCTTTTTTGCCAGTTTTAACTTCTTTTCCCAAAGTATTTTTTCGCTTGGTAACAGTTTGAATGTCAGCCATTATTAATTCCAAATTTATAACTTCAATATCTTTGAGTGGATCGATCTTACCATCCACATGAATCACATTTTCATCCTCAAAAATCCTTACCACTTGAGCGATAGCGTCGGTCTCGCGAATATGAGCTAGAAACTTATTTCCCAGACCCTCACCTTCCGATGCTCCTTTTACCAAACCAGCGATGTCCACAAATTCTATTGCAGCCGGCACAGTCTTTGCCGATTTGGAAAATTCGCTTAGTTTCCACAATCTCTCATCTGGTACAGCAACTACACCAACCGATGGATCGATAGTGCAAAAAGGATAATTTTCTGCTGGCACACTTTTCTTTGTAAGTGCATTAAATAATGTTGATTTTCCAACATTTGGTAGACCGACGATTCCGATTGATAATGACATAGCAAAAGCATAGCAATATAAGAAGGATTAGTAAATAAATTGGGATCTCGTATCAAATTAACTTCAATGTTAGAATTTAGCAAATGAATAAATCAAAAAAGTACTTGTTTCTTATACTCCTCTTCTTGCTAATCGGATTTTTTTATTATTACAACAATAATGTTAACCTAGAAAAGATCGACTCCGACCAACTTGGAGCAAATCTCTTGAGGACATGGGCTCAACCAGAAAAGATCGACGCCGTATTACAAAACTATCCTTTTCCAGAACTTAACCCGCCCGTGACAATTGCGGAAGCTTTTGAAGCTTATGATGGAAACTTGGGTGATAAAATCGGAGGTCTTCATTGGGGTATAGACTATGTACAAAAAGATGGTAATAAATTTCTATCTTTTCCAGTCTACTCAATGCACGATGGAACTGCTTTTCAAGGATTTGGAAAAACTTGGGGAAAATTTGTTGTGATAAGAAAAAGAGACCCAATAAAACATATAGGATACAACACTCTCTATTCTCATCTAGAAAACATTCCAAAGAATATTCCATTTATGACATCTGACATAGATAATAGTAAAGGAATAGCTATAGCTTCCAGCACATATATCGGTGACGCAAGTACAACAGGTAATACCAAAGAAGGCATAAATCAATTACACTTAGAATTTCATCGAGTAGACATGAAAACTGGAATAACCCTTAGACTTGATCCGTATGGAGCATATCGCCGACTAAGTTCTGGTTTATATCCAATGCCAGGTATTTCACTTCGAGGGCTACCTCATTTTTTCAACAAGGATTTGCCAAATTTTGTGGTGGTTAAATAAAAA
>CAYMXR010000020.1:10684-12922 GCA_964394505.1 uncultured Candidatus Saccharibacteria bacterium
CACTACACCACCTCTTTTGCACCCTTTTCGTAAATGTTAAGTGGAATTTTGTGCAAATTTTCGATAATAGGGGTAATAAATTCCCATGAAGCCATAATCTCTCCTGTCGAAGCAAAGAGTGTTTGATCACCAATAAATGCATCATTGATCAATCTTTCGTAATCGTTGCGAATCAGATTGAAATGTGGGACATCAGAATATTTGAATTTCAGAGTCTTGGCTTCAGTCTCAAATCCATAACCTGGAGTCTTGACGAAAAACTTAATTTTTATACCTTCATCTGGCTGAATACGAAATGTTAAAATATTTTGACCATCAAGCTCATGCCTACGACCACCAAATCGGCTCAGCGGGGATTTATTTTTAATATTTTTGAAATAAATATCAATCTCTGTTTTAGTCTCATTCAAAGCCTTGCCATTTTCTAAATAAAAAGGAACTCCTTTCCATCTAGAATTATCGATAGATGCTAAAATTCTAAAATAGGTCTCCGTATCAGAATGAGATGACACTCCATTTTCTTCCTTGTATCCTTTGTACTGACCACGAAAAACCTTCTTTAACATTTGACTGCCCGTAATCTTTTGGACCGAACGCAAGACTGCCAAGCGCTTTGACCTAATACCGTCAGCTTTTAAAGAACTTGGTTCATCCATAGCGATGAGAGCAAGCATCTGGAGCATATGATTTTGTCCCATATCTTTGAGTGCCCCAATAGGATCATAAAAAGAACCCCTACCCTCTATGCCTATCCTCTCATAAAGTTTGATATGAACCTTATCGATATATTTATTACTCCAAATTGTACTGAACATCGGATTAGCAAAACGAAAAGCGATTATATTTTGCAAAGCCTCTTTGGCCAAATAATGATCGATGCGAAAGATCTGTTCCTCTTTGAAAAGTTTACCCAAAAGTCTGTCTAATGATTTGGCGGTAGTAGTGTCATTTCCAAAAGGTTTTTCGATCAAAACTCTAGTCCATCCGCTTTTATCATCACAGGAATCAGCCAATTTTGAATTTGATAATTCTTTCAATATACCCTCATACAAGTTTGGTGGCACAGACAAATGAAATAGTTTATTTGAACATTGACCCCAATTATCATCAATCGACTTTAGTCTCACCGCTAATCTGGCGTAAGCAACCGGTGAATCAAAATTTCCCTGCTCATATGTCATATGGTCCAAAAAATGCTTTACGTCTTCTTCGTTGAACTGACCTTGAGAAATATTCATTTTACTACGAATAAGCTCACGAAATTCTTCTCTAGAAAAAAAGCGTCTAGAAAATCCGACAATATAAAATCTCGGTGGCAATAATTTTTTGACATATAGAGCGAGTAAGGCTGGCAACAGTTTCCTAGTAGCCAAGTCCCCAGTTATTCCAAATATGACAAAGATCGTAGGGTGAATAGCTATTGGAGCAATAGATAAATTTGGCTTTATTTCCATAATAAGATTATAACTGTCCTTGTGATTTTGACCTACATTTTTTCTCCCCAATCTGTCCATTTTGGATACCAAGCGCTAGCGACATAAACGCATGGTAAGATGAAAATGCCAAAAATAAACCAAATTAATAGTTTTGCAACTTTTAGTGCAAAAACACGAGCTAGTTTGAACATTTCTGACCAAACTTCCCATAGATTGCCTAGTAATCCAGCGATAGCTTCCATGCCGAGATACTAATCTATTTCTATAAAAATTTCAATAAAGAGCCGGAACACAACACATATTCACACAATCATTATTAGCTGGAATAATTTCGACAATTAACAGTTGACGGGTCGATTGATCTCATCTTCTGCTTGTGTAGCAAGGTCCAAAAAATCATTTATCTCATTTAGGGACATTTTCCTTGGTTTTATATCTTTGATACAAAAAACTCCAACCGGCAGATTTGTCTTTCTGTCATACAGAGCTTTACCAGCATAAAAACGCACAAATGGAACACCTGTAACCATCGGATTATCGGCAAAGCGAGGATCAACGAGAGTGTCTTCTATGACCATCATCACTTCTGACACCAAAGCATGTCCGCAAAATGATGACTCTCTCGAATTCTCTTTGGCACCAACACCAATAGCAGACTTGAACCATTCACGATCCTTGTCTACAAGAGTTATAGTCGAAATTGGCACTTGAAATTTTTTGACTGCATCTCTTGTAATTCGATCAAATCTCTCTTCTGTCTCTGTGTCCAAAAGTTTTAACTCATGCAAGGCGCAGAGGCGCT
>CAYMXR010000021.1:0-12690 GCA_964394505.1 uncultured Candidatus Saccharibacteria bacterium
GAGTATTATGTATCTAAATTACCAGCAGAGTGCAGAAATGGGTGGGGTTATTCATGCCCTTGACTTTTACAAATATATAGTATAGAATACTGACATTAGAAGTTTAATGTGCATTCTTGCATTATGGCTCAATAAAGCCGTAGATCAAAGCAAGCAATTGCGCCAATCATATGAAAAACACAAATAATTCAAAAATCGCTTTTGTAGCATTGGCAATAATGCTCGTTTTTGGTGTCATTGCCATCATGCCAGAGAGCGCAAATGCCGGTTATGGTTATCACGATGACTACTATTATGGTAGTCCTTATGGTACACCGATCGGTACTCAATACGGATATGGTTATAGTTATTCTCCAGTAGTTGTGACTAGACCTGTTTATGTTACTCAACCTATATATGTCACCCAACCAGTCGTCGTTTCGCAACCGGTTGTTGTTGTACAGCAACCCGTGGTTCAGTATCAGTCTATCGCTGCTTCCTGTAGTGCAAGTGTAAGTTATAACAATAACGGTATTGCTACTGTTATCTGGTCAGTCAATCCTTCTGGAGGAAACGGATATTACAATTTCTCTTGGTCTGGCACAGATGGACTTACGGGTTCATCTAGAAGTGCTTATTACAATTATTCAAGGCCTGGACTCAAGTATGCTTCAGTAAACATTAGTTCTGCTGGTCATACGATCACAGTCAATTGTTCTCCTGTAAATATCGCGTACCCTCAGCCTATTTATCAGCCAGTCTATCAAGTGCAACCTGTCTATCAGGTCGCATCAGTGGCAAATAATAGAAATCTTGACATAGGATGCTTCGCTGATCCTACAAATGCCAAGATCAATCAGCCAGTCAACTGGTCTGTTGAAGTCACTGGTGGTATCGCGCCATATACTTATTCTTGGTCTGGTTCTGACAATCTAAGTGGTAATCAAAGTTCAGTTATAAAATACTATTCTACATCGGGATCAAAGAGTGCAATCGTAACCGTTACATCGGCCGATGGTCTAACTGGAGTCAAAGCTTGTAGCAATGCAATCACTATTGCTAGCGCGTACAAGGCTCCTGTAAAGAAAGTCGTAAAAGCTCCTGAAGCACCAGTAGTTGTTGCTACTCCTTCTCCAGCTCCTATAACTAGTTCAAGTGCAGCATCACTATTTTCTCTTGCTAATGTTCCATGGGGTTGGGTTGCAATACTCGTCATCTTGGTTCTATTTTTCACTGTTATGTATTTGATCTTCAATAGGAAGAAGATCTAATGATAGACGGGTGTGAGACCAAATAAAATGTTACTGAGGTTACACCTCAGGAAAATCAAAAAAGTCCCCGAAAGGGGACTTTTTGGGTTTATTGAGTTATAATAGTACTATTATGCACATGTCCCTAGAAGAAATATCTGAAATTGCTCCTGATGTAATTCCTGAAGCTGAGAAAAATGAAAGACGAATCAATCCTTACATATCTTTTTTAGAACTTGAAGAAATTTGTAAAGGCGATGAAGATCTTGAACAATTGCTGGATCAGGTGATCCTGTATTCTCTAAAATACACAGAGACTGTTTGCCGGTTTGAGCAGATTGCCAAGAATCAAAAAGATGACACTGAAGCAAGGAATAATATCGAGAATCTTAGGAAAAATACACACGATGCAACTATAGATGCGATAAATATATTGGCTCGGAATATGAGTGATAAAGGTAAGGATAACTCTTGGATCTCAAAAGTCAAAATAAACGGGAGGCCAGGATACATGAGATTTGCCATTTTACTTGCTTTTGAATATGTGTTAGAGTGTTAATTGAATGAAAGATCAAATGAAAGATCAAAAAACTTCAATACTGCGATATGCAGAGATTGTGTTTCAGGAGTCTCGTCTCGTGAAGGCAGGTGGGAATTTGAGACATGAACTAATTGATGAGAAGAGAAAGATTGAACATGAATTGTCACTTGATTCTAACGAGATCATGAACAGGGCTCAGCAGTTGCTGGGCAAGTAACAGACACCCGGAACGCAGATGTCTCCAGGGTGTTCTTTTTTATTTGATTTATATTCCTACCTCCTCTCCTTTATCTCCCCAACCAACTTATTTAGAACTTCCTCTGCATCCATCTGACCAACCTGACCCTTGTCTCTGCTTTCTAGGGTAACTTTGTTAACTGCCATATCTTTGTCGCCAATAATGATAAAGTATGGGATTCGAGAAGTCTTGGCATTGCGAATTTTCTTACCAAAGCCGTCGTTTGATAAGTCCATCTCCGAACGGATCATTTGTTCACGAAGCAGAGCGTTTACTGTTTCTGCTGTAGCAAAATGTGCCTCGGCAACTGGTATGACCTTGACTTGAACAGGAGCCAACCAGAGAGGGAAGTTGCCACCATAATGTTCGATAAGAAATCCAATAAATCTTTCGTGCGTGCCGAGCGGGGCACGATGAATACAAAGAGGAGTTTTTGCGGTACCATCTTTGTCTGTATATGTGAGATCAAAACGCTTTGGTACAGCAAAGTCTACTTGATTTGTAGCAAGGGTAAACTCGCGCCCAATAGCACTCCAGACCTGGACATCAATCTTTGGTCCATAGAAAGCAGCTTCGTTTGGAACTTCAATATATGGAATCTTAGAATCAATAAGTACCTGGCGAACCATATCCTCAGTCTTTTTCCAGAGCTCGGGTTCGTTGACAAATTTTTCTCCAAGCCTTTTTGGATCATGAGTAGAAAAGCGCATGACATATTTCTCCACTCCAAAGATTTTGAAGTATTTTATATACATCTCGTTGACTGCTTGAAATTCTTTGGCAAACTGTTCTTCGGTACAATAGATATGCGCATCGTTCATCTGCATCGTACGGACTCTCATGAGACCAAATAGCTCCCCACTTTTTTCATGTCGATAACATGTTCCGTATTCTGCCAGACGGATAGGTAGATCACGATAACTTCTCATCCTAGATCCGAATATTTTGTGGTGATGAGGACAGTTCATGGCCTTTAGATAATATTTTCCTCCTTCATATTCCATAGGAGGGAACATACTCTCTTCGTAGTAAGGTAGATGACCACTCCTTTTATACATAGAATCCTTTGCTATGTGTGGGGTGCGAACGCGAACATAATTCATCTGGAATTCTGTTTCTTTTGCCAACCTTTCCAGTTCTTCGATCATTGCACCACCATTTGGAAGCCAAAGTGGTAAGCCGGGACCGACTTGGTCGTCGAATTCGAAAATATCCATCTCCTTGCCAAGTTTACGATGATCCCTCTTCTCCGCCTCCTTTAACATCACCTCATATTTGTCCAATTCTTCTTTTGATTCAAAGGCGATACCGTATATGCGGGTTAGCATTTTGTTTTTCTCGTCGCCACGCCAATATGCTCCAGCGACACGCGAGAGTTTGAAACAGTCAGATGGTATCTCTTTTGCAGGATTATCGCTATGACCACCACGACAAAGATCGGTGAAATTGCCGGCAGTGTAAAGAGTAATTTTTTCACCTTTTGTAATGATTTCTTCAATCAGTTCTAATTTGTAAGGATTATTTTTGAATAGTTCACGCGCTTCATCCGGACCCACTTCTTTACCAGCCATCTCTTTCCATGAAGGGAGAATCTTTCGCATTTTCTTTTCTATATCTTTCAAAGCTTCGGCAGTGACTGGCTCAGCAAATTCGAAGTCGTAATAAAAACCATTGTCGATAGTCGGACCAATACTTGGTTTTGTCTTTGGATATAATTCCAAAACGGCTGCCGCCAAAAGGTGAGCGAGAGTGTGTCGAAGATTATGCATTTTTTCCTGATTTTGTGGGTCCATGGTATTGGTTATTAATTAATATTAGTAATTATGACATTTTATCTGGATAAAAATAATACCCCGACAAGCCATTGCTTGCCCGGGCGAAATATTCGCGGTTCCACCGGACTTCACTACTTTCGTAGTCTCTTTGTTGGATTAGGTGCTCTCGCACAAATCTTTACGATTTCGATGATTGGTAGTCACCGCAATTTCCTTATGGAGTAATGATATCTAAATAGAACCTTTTTGTAAAGATATTTTCTTCACTATTTTTTGATCACTTTTTTGTCAGGATTTTATCCTGGTCTGATAATGTATGCAGATAGTCATTTGCCAGCAGTCTGGAGACGAGACCGAATCTGTCACTTTGGTCTCGGGAGTTCAATTCTCCTTGCTGGCTAAGTATATTTTGTATATTTGTTTGCGGTTCTTTAAAGAACCTTGTTTGCTTGACTTTTGTAAGTCTAATTTGCTAGAATAGAGCCAATGACAGGTTCGGTCGTTTGTTATCAGACGAGACCAAAATAAAGCCGTTCCCCGACTAGATCGGGGCGGTTTTATTTTACTTAAATTCCGTGATTTGCTACAATTGTACCAATGACAAGTCCGAACCACCCATTAGTTCTGGGTGGTCTTGATTTACATCAATATTGAGAGAATTACCCCTTTACAACCCCTTGACCCTCTCGATCACAAAACCTTTTTCATTATTGCGCGTGTTCACCGTAGCTTTTATTGCAAGACACCTGTCTCTTACGATTAACTCTCTTTGCTCTCTGTAATTTCTTGGGAATACCACAGCTTCCGCTCGGCCAGAGAAATCCGAGATAGTGATAAAGGCCATAGTCTCATTATTCTTGGTTTGAACAAGGCGAACTTCGTCTATAATACCTCCGAAGATAACAGTACTACCTTCTTTGGACGATTCCAGAGCTTTCTTTATATTCATTTCTTTTTTTTCTAAGAGAGCACGGAATTTTTCTAGTGGGTGACCAGAGACATACAAACCCAGAAGTTCTTTTTCCCAAGCGAGTTTGTCGTGCATCTCCGCTTTTGGAGTATCGATCAATTTTAGTCCAGGGACAGTTGCATGATCAGACATCCCGCCAAAGAGTGAAGTCTGATCAGAATTATTCTTTTGTCCTTCTTTGTTATACTCGAGCATGAGATCAATGTTTCCAAGCAAGATTCCCCGATCGATACCAAAACAATCCATTGCTCCGGCTTTGATGAGAGATTCCAAGGATTTTTTGTTTAAGTTTCGATCCTTTACCCGATCTAGAAAATCAGAAATTGATTTGTATTTACCACCCCTTTTTCTTTCGTCAATTATTGCGGTAGAAATACCTTGACCAAAGTTTTTGATAGTCACAAGCCCAAAGCGGATGCGGTAGGTGAACTTTTTTTCTGTAGAATCGTTTAGAGGCGCTGCAGGGACATGGCTTTCAGAACTTTCTTTAACAACGGTAAATTGACTGAAACTTTCATTGATATCTGGTGGTAAAACTGGAATACCAATGCGTTTACATTCTGCGATAGTTTCGGCCACTTTTTCTGTTTCTCCTTGTTCCGAAGTCAAAACTGCTGAGAGATAAATCTCTGGGAAATGAGCTTTGAGGTAAGCGGTAATATAGGCCACGCGACCATAAGAAACCGAGTGAGCTTTGTTGAAACCATATGCGGCAAAAGGTTCAATCCATTTCCATATCTCCTTGGCTTTTTTCTCCGACCATTTGCTGTGGCTCATACAACCACTTATAAATTTTTCTTTTTGTTTCGCCATCTCTTCTGGTATTTTTTTACCAACCGCTTTGCGGAATTTATCCACTTCTATCCAGCTATAACCAGCGAGATCGTGAGCCATTATGAGTAGGTCGTCTTGATAAACCAGAACACCATAGGTTTTCTTAAGGATTTTTTCTAGAGCAGGATCGAGATATTTTATAAGTGTTGGATCATGTTTGCGTGCGATATAGTCTGGGATAAATTGGATCGGACCAGGGCGATAGAGTGCTACCATCGCGTTTATATCATGGATAGTAGAAGGTTTGAGTTCTTTTAGGAATCTTGTCATACCATCACCATTCAACTGGAAAAGATCGGCCGTTTCACCTCGTGCTAACATTTCAAATGTTTTCTTGTCATCGACTGGTATCGTCTCTGAATCGATAGTTATACCATCAATCTTTTTTATTCTGGCAATAGTGTCGGCGATGATTGTCAGGTTTTTGAGACCAAGGAAGTCAAATTTGAGTAGCCCGGCTTCCTCGATCGAATACATGTCGTATTGGGTAATGATCTTACCTTCACCCTTTGGGTCAAATTGAAGTGGAGTAAAATCTGTGAGAGCAGAAGGTGAGACCACGACACCAGCAGCGTGAACTCCGATGTGTCTAGCGCAACCTTCGATCTTTTTGGCCATGTCTATAATTTTTTTGGTATCCTCATCTTCTTCATAAAGAGTTTTTAGCTCCGGTACTTGCTCTAGAGCGTGATCGATAGTCATGGGGAAACCTTGAGAACCCATGGGAATTAATTTTGAAATTTTATCGCCAATATTATATTCATAACCCATTGCGCGCGCCACATCTCTTACTGAACCGCGAGCCATCATTGTTCCAAATGTTCCAATTTGAGCGACTTTATCCGCACCATATTTGTTGCGAACATATTCAATTACTTCGTCGCGACGATCATCGGCATAGTCCATATCGATATCGGGCGCAGATGGACGGTCAGGATTCAAGAATCTTTCGAAAGGAATCTCATATTCGATAGGGTTTATATTTGTAATACCAGCGAGGAATGTTACCAATGATCCCGAAACAGATCCTCGGATGTTTGATAAGATGCCATTTTCTCTGGCAAAACGGAGCATGTCTGCAACTACAAGAAAATATGGCGAGTAACCTTTGTCTTTTATTATTTTCAATTCATATTCGGCGCGCTTGGTCAATTCGTCATTTTGGTTGATATTTCTCTTTGCAAAACCTTCAAAAACCAAATTTTTCAGTTCATCATCTGGAGTTCTACCGCTCTCTACTTTGAATGCAGGGAAGACCCAGTTACCAAGAGTTATCTTAAACTCGCATCGCTCGGCAATTTTTGCAGTGTTTTCTAGAGCTTCAGGTAGGTCCTTAAAAAGCTCCAAGGCTCGCTCTTGGTTTATAAAAGAAAAATCATCTTCATCACTATCAGAAATTTTGTCAGATGAATCGCTGTGTGAATTGACCCGTACCAAAGTCTCTCGCGCCAGACGGTCTTCTGGGTGAATATAGTAGATATCATGAGCAGCCATTATTGGAATATTTTCTTTTTTGGCAAAATCTACGAGAGTCTTCATGTTTTCTTCATGACCATCGATCTCTGGATGGCGGGTGATCTCGACAAAAAGGCGGTTTTCTTGTCCCGGGAGGAGATCTATTCCGACCTGTCCCGAGTTCAATCGAGGGAGTGCGGTCGAGGAAGACATCCCGAAGATTTTTTTGTAAAATTCTGCAACCTCCCTAGCCTTGTCTTGATTGCGACTTTTTAGAGACTGAGCTATTTCTCCAGAAAATGATGGGGAGATTGCGATGAGACCCTCGTTATACTTTTCTATGAGCTCTTTATCGATACGAGGTTTATAGTAAAAACCTTCGAGGTGTGAGTCGGTGACGAGTTTGATTAGATTTTTGTAGCCTACCTCGTTTATGGCGAGAAGAACAAGACGACTGCGTCTATTGTCGATACCGGCCTGTTTGTCTTTGCGAGACCTGGTCGCTACATAGAAGTCTACGCCGATAATCGGTTTGATCTCTTTCTTTTGGCAAGCTTTGTAAAATTCAATCGCGGCATAAAGATTGCCGTTATCGGTAAGAGCAAGCGAGGTCATGCCACATTTCTTGGCTTCGGATACTAGATCGTCAATTTTGGGCAAGGCAGAAAGCAGTGAATAGTGGGAATGAGTATGGAGGTGGGTAAACTTGCTCATAGGGGAAGTATAACATGGAGGCGAGGTGAGACCTCGCCCCCACCTCTCCGATCAGTTAGTCGTGTTTTATAGGTTTTATATAGCTTTTTGGTGTATATTTATGGCGAGGTTTCACCTCGCGGAAATGAAATACACAATCGGAATTGATGAGGTGGGTCGCGGACCAATAGCTGGACCGGTAGCTTTGGGGGCTTTTGTTTTCCTAAAAAAAGGTGTAAGTAGGATATTTGCAGGGGTCAAGGAGTCAAAACAGCTTAGTGAAAATCAAAGGGAAGAGTGGTTTGCCAAGATTGTTAGTGCCCAGAAAATAGGTTTGGTAGATTTTTGTGTAAAGTTTGAAAGCGAGAGAATTATCGATAAAAGAGGTCTTTCTTTTGCTATACGAACAGCTTTGAATGAGTCGGTTGAATCAGTCAGAAAACATCTCAAAGTCGATTACAAAGATGTCCGGGTGCGTCTCGATGGTGGTCTCAAAGCTCCGCCGGAGTATATTCATCAAAGAACAATAATAAAGGGTGATGAAAAAGAGATGGTTATTGCTCTCGCGTCTATTTGCGCAAAAGTCTTGCGCGATAGGAAGATGATAAAGTTGGGTAAAAAATATCCCGAGTATGGTTTTGAAATTCATAAGGGTTATGGAACAAGGAAACATTATGAAGCAATCAAGAAATATGGTTTGTTGAAGGAGCATAGGAGGAGTTTTTTGAAGAGATAATTATTTGTTTAAGTTAGTTTTTCATTCAGCAAGTGTTTTTATCTAGATAAAATTCATGTATGATAATAAAATGAAAAAGCAACTTCGAGCGAATGTTACGGGAAGGGTTCAGATGGTGATGTACCGCGACTTTGCCCAGAGGAAAGCCAGTAAACTTGGCTTGGTTGGTACGGTACAAAATCTAGATGATGGTTCGGTAGCCATTGTTGCCGAGGGTGATGAAGAAAAGCTTGAAGACTTTATCCAATACCTAAATAAAGGATCGCTGTTATCAAAAGTAAAAAATGTAAGAATAACTTGGGGAGAGGTAAGTGGGGCGTTTTCTCAATTTAAAATAGTCTACTAAGATGGAAAAACAAAATATAAATTGCATCGCTTTCATAATGGACGGCAATCGCAGGTGGGCCAAGGCGCGTGGTAAAAAAGGTTTTGAGGGACATACTGAGGGATATAAAAAGTTGAAAGAGATCCTTGGTTGGGTAAAAGATGTCGCTATCGATAACGCCATCGTCTACGCCTTTTCAACCGAAAACTGGAAAAGAACCGAAGAAGAAGTTGGGGCACTTATGAAACTTTTGACATTTGCACTTTCCAATGAAGTTGATTCGCTAGTCAGGCAAGGGGTGCGCCTCAAATTCGCTGGTGATCTAACATTGTTTGATGCGTCCTTCAGAGAAATGTTAGCAAAGGCCGAACTCAAAACAAAAAACAATGGTCCACTTACTCTCACAGTAGCATTGTCATATGGAGGACGAGCAGAGATCCTGAATGCGGTAAAAGTAATTTCGAAATTGACTAAAGAAGAAATAGAGATAATGGATGAAGAATCATTAAAAAAATATCTCTGGACAGGGGAGACTGCCGATCCAGATCTTATCATTCGTACAGGAGGAGAACTCCGGATGTCCAACTTCCTACCCTATCAAAGTGTTTATAGTGAACTATTTTTTACCAAGACCTTGTGGCCAGATTTTAGTCGCGCCGAGTTTGACTTGATTTTGAAAGAGTTTGGAGAAAGGAAGAGGAATCGGGGGAGGTGATTGTTGTGATATAATTGTTCGTCATGACGATAGAAAGCAAAAAATATAGGTGTAATCATGCGTATATTGACGGTGCAAACTTACATAGAGGCACTGTTAAAAATGGTTGGATGATTGATTACGACAGATTCTATATCTGGTTGAAAGATAAATATCGTATTAAAAGAGCTTATATATTTATTGGATATGTATCTATGAATGATAGTCTCTATAATAAAATGCGTAGGGCTGGTTTCTTGGTGCGTTTTAAAGATACGATTCGCGATCACATCGGTCAAATTAAAGGTAATTGTGATGCTGACCTCGTATTAAGATCATCTCGTGATGTATATGAAAGTGTGTTTGATAAATCTATTATCATATCAAGTGATGGTGATTTTAGTAGCTTAGTTGACTTTCTACAGGAAAAGGAAAAAATGCCAGCTATTCTGTCTCCCAACAGACAATGTTCCATCTTATTAATGCGTACAAATGCACCCATATCGTACTTGAACGATTTCAAGAATTTTGTTTGCGTTAAATAGCAGTTATAAATAAAAGAGCCCCCGATGAGGACAAAACCTCACAAGGGTCTCTTTCGTCGAAAACAATACTAGTATATATTTTTATACTTGGAAGTCAATATTATTATTTGCTAATTCTAACAAAAGAAAACGTGTACCGTGTCTACTTTATGGGGTACAGATCAGTGCCCGGGGTGGGAATCTTTCCCTACGGGAACGGTACAGTCTTCGCATTCTTCCTCCTTTCAGTCGTCAGAATATGCTCAGACTTTTCGATTCCCACACGCAAAGCGCTCAAGCGCTTTGCTCCCGGTCCACTCAAAAATCCGCTGAAGCGGATTTTTTCGTGTGCCCGGGGTGGGAATCGAACCCACACAACCTTGCGGTTACAAAATTTTAAGTCTTGCGCGTATACCAATTTCGCCACCCGGGCTTATTAAAGTTCAAAGTACAAAATGCAAAGTGTAAAATGAAGGCAAATTGCGACTTTAAACTTTGCATTTTGCACTTAACACTTGCATTGAGGCCACGGCGAGAATCGAACTCGCGTATAGCTCTTTTGCAGAGAGCCGAATTACCACTTTTCTACGTGGCCGTTTGGAGAACGGTCTTTTGCTATTCTATATACTTTTTTCGATTTCGTCTATCCTCAATCTATTTTTTTCACCAGTATCAATTTTGACTTCAAAGAATGGAATGCGACCGATACGTGATTTTTCTTTGACATAATCACGGAAGTTGCTGAGTTGTCTCTTGGCAAATTCAAGAGCTGATTCCTCCATTGATTCTGGAAGCACGGTCATAAGGATGATAGCTTTGCCACCACGACTTAATATCTCAACGTTAGTAATTGTGATCATTGAAAGTCTGTTTGAAGTGCGAGAGAAATACTCGGCAGCGAGCTCACGAAGCATTTCTTTTAATTTGTGATCTTTTTGTTGCATATTTTTGTTAGAGTTAAGATGTAGGAGGTAGGAGTTAAGAACGATTAAATATTTGTGTTTTTTACCTCTTAACTCTTACCTTTCTCCTCTCACTTCCACCGTTCTTACTGCTTCCACCCGATCTCCCACCGCTATCTCCATCTTTGCTTCAACCATCATACCAAACTCGAAACCGAGCGCTACTTCAGAAACTTTGATTTTCTTTGATTGTAATTCACGGATTTTTCCTCGTCCGATCTCGGTACCACGTCGCATTATGCGAACCTCGTTGCCGTTACCGATCGTTCCGGACTCAACTTTTCCACCGACGACTTGTTTGTCCTTTTCCTTTGAAAATATGGCAAGAATTTTGGCACAACCGCTAACTTCTTCGATATAGACTTTTGGAATTTTTTCTATAACAGCTTGGTTTAGAAATTCGGATAATTCATAAATGATAGAAAAAGTTTTGACATTTAGAGGAATAGGAGATCTGTCGATCATGGCTGATGTCTTTTTGTCTGGTTTGACATTGAAACCAACAATGATAGTTCTAGGATCACTAGTTGCCATTTTTACATCATTTTCATTTATATCTCCAATGCCAGAAGAGATGATGGAAAGGGAAACATTATCGTGGTGGATCTTTGCCAATTCATGTTTGACTCCTTCCAGACTGCCGATCACATCGGCTTTGATGATTATTGGGATAATGACAGTCTCGGGCTTATCGGATTCTTCTTTATTTTCTAAACCTTCTGTTTTGACGGGAGCCTTTTTGGTGGTCTTGTCAAAATCACTCATTATTTTCTTTTGCTTTTCATTCCAAATCTCTATCATTTCTTCGGCAACCTTTTTTGATCCAACGGTAACAAATAATGCTCCACAAGCGGGCATTGTATTCCAACCAAGGATCTTTGCTGGCATAGAGGCTGTAGCAGACTTAATTTTTTCACCTTTGAAATTTTCGATAAATCGGACAGGGGAATAGGAACCTTCTGCAACTATGAATGTTCCTTCTCGTATCGTTCCGTCTTTGACAAGGAGTGTTGCTGATATACCTTTTCTGGTATCAAGAGTTGATTCTACGACTACTCCATGAGCGTTAACTTCTGGATTGGTTGTTAGATTGGCCATCTCCGCCATGAGTATGATCATCTCTAGAAGTTCCGATATGCCTTCTCCAGTTATGGAAGAAATCGGTATACAAGATATGTCTCCGCCCCAACCTTCGACATATATTTCGTTTTCACCGAGAGAAGTTTTCGTCTTTTCAATATTGGCATTTGGTTTGTCGGTCTTTGTGATCGCAACAAGAAACGGGATTTTTGCATCTTTGATATTTTTGTACGCCTCTACAGTTTGGGGTTTGACTCCGTCCTCGGCGGAGACTATGAGGATTGCAATATCGGCACTTTGCGCACCTCGTTCACGGATATTACAAAAAGCTGCATGGCCGGGCGTGTCGAGGAAGGTGATGGGGTGTTGTATGCCGTCAGCGCTGGTATATATAGCTTGGTATGCTCCGACATGTTGGGTGATACCACCAGCTTCTCCTTCGACCACTTTTGTTTTTCGAATGTAATCTAGAAGGGTAGATTTGCCATGATCAATATGTCCCATAATCACAACTACGGGTGGGCGAATAATAAGGTTTTTGTCTTGGTTGCTTGGCATAATTTTTACCTCGAATCTATTGATTGACGGCTTGGTTAATCAGTGTAACAGAAAATGCTGTTATTGACAATGAAGG
>CAYMXR010000022.1:0-12392 GCA_964394505.1 uncultured Candidatus Saccharibacteria bacterium
GGTGTCAATACCAGTTGTTTGTTTGAAAATCCCAGAATCACTAGATTGACCGGATACATTTTGCTCAGAAGATTGTTGGTTAGCTGGTAGGTTTGCATTATTCGCCTGTATAAGATTCCTAAATAAATTACCCTTATGGTCGCCCTTATTTTTGTACCACGGCCTTTTCTTTTTTATTTTAATTATTGGCGGTTCTGGTTCTGCTAATCCCAATTCAACCAAGATCTCTCTTGAACTAGTAACCGGTATCGCCCCTTCCTTATATAATAAATGCGGGGCATAAGAAGTTTCGGAAAAGATAGAACCTGGAACAATGAAGACATCCCGATTGAAACCGAGAGCGTGTTCGGCGGTGATAAGTGTTCCAGAACCGACTCTACCTTCTATAATAAGTGTCGCATGTGAGATGCCGGCCATAATCCTATTTCTAGAAGGGAAAGTCCAGAGAGTGCTCTCTTGCTCTGGTTCGAATGCTGAGACCAGAGTATTGCCAGATCCGATAATTCTTTTTGCAAGATTTAGATGAGAGGGCGGATATATGGAACTTTCTTTGAGACCGGAGCCCGGGAAGGAGATAGTCCTGATACCATTTTCCATAGCTACTTCGTGGGCGATAGAATCGATGCCCAATGCTAGTCCAGAAACTATTACAATAGGATAACCTTTCAGTCCTGTTACTAGATGTTTACAGGTATCGGCGCCGTATTGAGTAAAGTCTCTCGCTCCGACAACGCATAGGAATTTATAATCATCCGATGGAATGGGCGCTCCAGAGATGTCGAGGAATTTTGGTGGTCGCTCAATTTGACGAAGTAATAGTGGGTACTCATTGAATGTGAGGCGTTTTGTTTTCATGGTTTTGCAATAATTAATTTGTAACATCCCCAAGCATACACAGACTAGATAAAATCCTGATGAAAAAGTGATCAAAAAGTAATGAAGATTTTTCACTGAGGGGAAGCCTCAGTACTGAGGCTTCCCCTCAGTAATATCAATATGCTAAACTTACTCCATGTTAGACATCAAATTTATACGAGAAAATAAAGAACTTATTGCGCTTGCGGCCAAGAAAAAACACATTAATTTTGTTGTTGATGAACTTTTGGTTATTGACGACAAGAGGCGCGCAATCATGGGTGAAACCGAAAAGATGCGCGCAGAGCAAAATACCGCCAGCGAAAAGATCGCTAGAGCATCTTCACCGGAGGAAAGACAAAAACTCATAGATTCGATGAAGTCAGTCAAAGTTGCGCTTGAAAAAGGGGAGGAAGAACTCAAAGTTGTAATGAAAGACTGGCAAGCCCTTATGTTGCAGGTACCAAATATTCCAGATATGTCCGTTCCAGATGGCGATAGCGATGCCGACAACAAAGAAGTCAAATCATGGGGGACAAAGCCAAGTTTTACATTTGAACCCAGAGACCATGTAGATCTTATGACAAAATTAAAAATGGTTGACTTTGATCGTGGTTCAAAGGTTCATGGGTTCAGGGGATATTTCCTCACTGGCGATGGAGTCAGATTGTCTTTTGCTATCTGGAATTATGCTTTAGAATTTTTCGCAAAGAGAGGCTTTAACCCTATCATCCCACCCATTGTTCTTCGCAGGATCAATTTCCTCGGTTCAGGATATTTGCCTCAGGGGGAAGAAGATCTATACAAAACTCAAGATGGAGATTTCCTTGCCGGTACAGCAGAGGTGCCAATCATGGGTATGCATGCCGATGAAGTTTTTTCATCCGGTGAATTACCAAAAAAATATCTGGGGTTCTCGCCGTGTTACCGTCGTGAAGCTGGCGCTCACGGCAAAGATGTTCGTGGTCTCATTCGAGTTCATGAATTTTATAAATTTGAACAGGTTATCATTTGCGAAGCCAACCACGAGACTTCGGTCAAGCATCACGAAGAAGTCAATCGCAACACCGAAGAATTCATTGAATCTTTGAATATTCCATATCATACCGTGGTCAACTGTGGTGGCGATCTCGGTCAGGGGCAGGTCAAAAAATACGACATCGAGCTCTGGGTTCCAAAAGAAGGTAAATACAGAGAGATCAGCTCCGCATCATATTTCCATGATTTTCAAACCAGAAGACTCAATATAAAGTACAAAGACGCCGAGGGTGTACAGAGATACGCTCATTCCCTAAATTCCACTGCAATTCCAACCCCTCGCATTTTGGTATCTCTTGTTGAAAACTATCAGCAGGCCGACGGTTCTATAAAGATCCCAGAGGTTTTGGTCAAATATTTTGGGAAAGATACGATCAATCTGATATGATTGATACATGTATGAACATAGTCGTCTAACTTCTCGTCAATCAAAAAAGTTTGAGATTAATAAAAAGACCAAAGCCTATCTGCGGTGGACGCTTTTGTTATTGATGGGTGTATTGTTTGTAGTATCAGTCTCGCGTCTAAGTTCTATAAGATTTCTTTCAATTAGAGACATAGAGATCCGTGGAACGACAGTTGATATTGTAGAAATATCAAATAAATTAATTAGAACTGAAATCAGTGGAAATTACATTGGTTTATTATCCAAATCCAATATTTTTTTGTATCCACACGATAGATTGGTTAAATTACTCAACGATGTTTCGCCGAAAATTAAATCAGTGACAATTGTAAGACAAGGTCTCGGTCGGATAGTTGTAAATATTGTCGAAAAAACCCCTGTAGCCACAGTATGCGCAAAGCTACCGGATGTTTTAGATGAAGGTGATTCATTTTCAAACCTAGAAGATTGCTATTTGGTTGACAGCTTCGGATTTATCTTTGATAGGACAGCATCTTCAAGTGCAAATTTAAATCATTATTACATGCCGGCGCTTTCTCTACTTGAAACTGATAATAATTCACTTATTGCATATTATGCAACCTCTAGCGCTTTCTTTTCTGAATTACAAAATCTTTACAATGGAGCAATCAAATCAAAATTAAACCCAAAATCTTTTTTGGTCAAAGATGGTGATGAATATGAAATGTATATCGATGATACGGTAGTTTATTTCAATAATCTACGGTCTTTGGATGAGCAATTGGCCAATCTTGTTGCTTTCTGGGAACATGCCTTGACCAATGGCAGAAATCCTGGCAAATATGAATATATTGATATCAGATATGGGTCTAATGTTTTTTATAGATAATTAAAGTAAAATAGAGTAATGAAACATTTCTTTTATGTCTTATTTGGTGGAATATCTGCAGTAGCACTTGGGATTTTGATCTCTATTGCTGGTAAATCCGCCATAGAGAAAGTGGCCCCAGTGATAGCTGCGATGACTACTCCAGTTTCTTCCAAGGATCTTGCTGCCAGTTCACCGCAACTAAATGAAGAGACTTCTGTTATTGGGCTCAAGAGATATGTCAATTACACCGCCAGCGTTGAAGAAAGTCTAATGAGGGCAGCTACTCTGTCCTTACCATCAGGAACAGTAAAGGATATTGGATCAAAGTCATATCTCTTAAAGAATCTCGATGATGGTAACACTGTGGCACAATTTGATACGGATCGACTTTTGCCTATCGCGTCTCTCACCAAATTGATTACCGCTGTTGTTGCGGATAGGTTTATGGAAGATACCGATAAAGTAAAGATTTCAAAAGATTTGGTCACGACTTATGGTAATAATGCAAAATTCAAAAACGGCGAAGTCTTGCAAGTCAAAGAGCTCTTTTATCCTATGCTCATGGTTTCATCAAATAGTGCCGCCGAAGCTTTGGCAAGAGCGTATGGTAGAGAAAAATTCATCAAAGAGATGAATGATTTTGTCCAGTCTATTGGTGCATACAGAACTTCTTTTGTTGATCCATCGGGTCTATCTCCAGACAATCGTTCAACTGCAAACGATCTTGTGATTATTATGGAGTGGATTAATAAAAACAATCCTTCAATAATAGATATTACAAAGCTAAAAACAAAAACTATTAGGAATCACACATGGACCAATCCAACCAAGTTCTTGAGCTGGTCAAATTATGGTGGTGGTAAAAACGGTTTTACCGATGAGGCAAGGAATACAAGTGTCTCACTATTTACTATGGGTAAAAGCAAAGATCTTTATGCAGTCGTGGTCTTGGGTACGAAGACCCGAGACGCGGATATTGTGAAGCTGTTGGGGAAGGTGAGGTAGTGGCATTTTTGTGTCATCCTCAGTATCCATCTGTGTCATCCCCGCGAAGGCGGGGATCTATGTTATTACCAACAGAATCTAATCCAGTTTTTTAATCCTGGATCCCCGCCTTCGCGGGGATGACAAATAGTCAGTATTATTCAAGGTTGCAGACTGGAACATTTGCTCACCATTTACATGATTAACTTTTCAATGTAGAGTGAGTAAATGAAAAAAGTTGTTAAAAAAGCAACTGCAGAGACAGGGAGTTTTTGGAAAGGGTTCAAAAAGCCGTTTTTTTGCCTTGCTCCGATGGCCAATGTTACCGATTCCGTTTTCCGTAAAATGATCACTAAGTATGGCAAACCAGATGTAATGTGGACCGAATTTGTCTCTGCTGATGGTCTCAATTCTGTTGGTCGCAAAAAATTACTTCATAATCTAGTCTTTTCTAAAAAAGAAAAACCTATTGTCGCCCAGCTATTCACTGGACATCCAGACCAGATCCTTGAGGCGGGAAAACTAGTTGCCAAACTTGGTTTTGATGGTTTGGATCTGAATATGGGTTGTCCAGACAAAGCGGTAGAGAAACAAGGTGGTGGGGCGAGTTTGATGAAAAATCCTAAATTAGCAGTTGAAATAATTGATAATGCCAGAAAAGGTGTGGAATTGAATTTTAAATCTCAAATCTCAACCTTCTACGCTGACTACTCCGCTAAAGCTACGAAGTCCAAGGAAACTTCGAAGGTCAGAAATCTAAAATCTAAGGTAGCAGCTTTTAGAGCTGGTGTTATACCAGTATCGGTAAAAACGCGTATAGGTTATAAAACTGTCGAGTGGGATTGGATAAAGTTGATGCTAAATCAAAAACTTCCAGCATTAACTATTCATTTGCGTACTAGAAAAGAAATGTCTGATGTTCCGGCGCATTGGGAGATTATGCCAGAGATCGTGAGGCTTCGTGATGAGATCTCTCCAGAGACACTAATTATTGGGAATGGCGATGTTTATTCTATGGAAGATGGAAGAGAGAAAATTGCAAAATACGACTGCGACGGTGTAATGGTTGGCCGAGGAATATTCGGCAAGCCGTGGTTTTTTGGTAATGCAAAAAAGTTGGTGATAGATAATTCGCCGGAAGGGATCAAAACTCGCTTGAAGATTCTCTTGGAACATACAAAACTTTTTGAAAAGACTTTTTTGACCAAGAAATTGAAAAACTTTGATGTAATGAAAAAACATTTCAAAGCCTATGTCTCTGGATGGAAAGGTGCCAAGGAACTCCGAGTGGAACTAATGAATTGTAAAAATAGTAGGGAGGTGGCGGGGGTGGTTAGAGAATACTTGTTAACAGCAAATGAAGTTGTGTAATATTCTGTAAGTGTTAATATTATATGTGGCAGTCGTTAGTTTAACCTCGTTAGTCAGGAATAGGCTATCCTTACGTGACCTAAATAGTGGGTTAACGAGACAACATCGGAGGCGTCACGCCCCGGCAACCAAGGGCCTTTGGGCCCGCAACCAGTAAGTCCCCCAATGGGCGGGGACTTGCCCACACTTCCATAACATCGGGTGTCAGAGGAAGTGTGGGATTTTTTATTGATCATTACTAATCACTATTCATCCTACTACGCTCTCCGCTTCGCTACGAGCTACGCAGGGCAAGCTTTACACTTTGTACTTTTAACTTTAAACTTACCCTATGTCCGTCTTATATCGTACATATCGTCCTAGTAAATGGAGTGAAGTAGTTGGCCAGGATCATGTGGTCGAGCCACTCAAAGATGCCATAGCAAACAAGCGTATCGCTCACGCCTATCTTTTTTCTGGATCGAGAGGTACTGGCAAGACTTCTATTGCTAGAATTTTTGCAAAGTCAATTGATACAAAAGATGAGGATGTCTACGAGATAGACGCAGCCTCAAATCGCGGTATCGATGATATTCGTTCTCTCCGCGAGCATGTATCTGTTTTACCATTTTCTTCTACCTTTAAAGTTTACATTATCGATGAGGTTCATATGCTCTCCAAGGACGCCTGGAATGCCCTCCTAAAGACCCTAGAAGAGCCTCCAAAGCATGTTATCTTCATCCTCGCGACAACTGAGCTAGACAAAGTTCCAGACACTATAGTCTCGCGTTGCCAGACTTATGTTTTCAAAAAGCCTTCCAGAGAGACTATTCGCAAAATGATTGTCGATATTGCCAAGAAAGAAGGTTTCCAGTTGGACTCGGGTGCCGGAGATTTGATCGCTCTTTTGGGTGATGGTTCTTTCCGTGACGCTCTCGGAATGCTCGAAAAAGTCATCTCTTCGTCGAAGGACAAAAAATTAAGTAGGGAAGAAGTAGAAGCTATAACTGGTGCTCCCAAGGCAGGCTTAATCAATGACTTTATAGAAGCGTTATGTCAAAAGAAAAGTGATGAAGCACTACATACTCTGAGTAAGGTAGAGGAGTCGGGCCTCAGTGCCTCTCTCTTTGCTACACTTGTTCTAGAAAAGATGCGCTTTATTTTGCTCGTCCAGCATTCATCTTCTTCCAGATCAATAGTCCAAAACCGAGTCTCTGCTGATGACTGGGTATTTATAGAAAAAATTGTTCAAACAAAAAGTATGAATGTATCGATACTCACAAGTCTTCTCGATGCTGTACAGTCTATACCTCGCTCCAAGATCGAGATCTTGCCGTTAGAAATGATGGTGGTGGGGGTTTGTGAGTAAATATTGACATATATATCTGATTAATATAAGATATATGTATTATGATAAGCCAAGTAATAGTAAATGTTGATAGTAAATTAAAAAATCTTGCAATGAAGAAGGCTCAGAAACAAGGCATTCCTTTTTCTGCTGTTTTAAAACTTGCAATTAAAGCCTTTGTGGAGGATAAATTTGGTATTGGTCTAGTGGCGGATTTTAATAAAAAAACTAGAAAAGAAATGGACGAGGCTATGAGTGATATTAAAAGTGGTAAAAATCTATCACCACGTTTTGCATCTGTCGGTGACGCCAGAGCATGGTTTGATAACTAAAAATGTATTTTTATTTTCGTTCACAGTTTAAAAAGAAATTACAAAAGATCTCTCCCTCAATAAAGGAGAAATTTTTTGATCGGTTGGAGTTATTTCTCCGAGATCAAAATAATATCATTCTAGGGAATCATTCTGTAGAAAAAGCATATCCAAATTGTCGTAGTATTAATATTACTGGTGATTATAGGGCTATTTTTTATATTGAAGATAATATAGCCATATTCATCAATATTGGTACGCATGCAGATCTGTATAGATAGATTTATAAAACAGCCTTGTATCTTGAGCTTTTACGGGTTAATATAATTCAAGTTCGGGGTTAAATCGCAAGATAATGGGTTGGATCGCAGGAATCAATAAATATTGGGGGATCGTCTAATGGTAGGACATATGCCTTTGGCGCATAGTATCGGGGTTCGAGTCCCTGTCCCCCAGCCAAGTTTCAGAATTCGTTTTTTTGGAGATATAATCTAATGACAATAGATGAAGTAAAAAATTTGATCGATACATATGGTAAGGCATGGGAAACCAAAGACCCTGATCTTGCCGTTTCTATTTTCACCGAAGATGCAACGTATGATGATCCGCACGAACCTGTAAATAGAGGAAAAGAAGCCATTCGTCAATACTGGATAAAAAAAGTTATAGGTGAACAGGACCAAATCAAGTTTCATTTGCGTAATTTTTGGATTGATGGAGATACAGTAATTGCAGAATGGGATGCAACATTTATAGACATAAAGCGAAATATGCATATTGATATGACAGAGGTTGCTATATTTCAAATTAGGGATGATAAGTTTTCGTCCCTCCGTGAATATTACAGAACAAAAAAGACTCTATTATAATTTCATCATGGAGTCAAAACTAATTCAGATAGGAAATGATAAGATGTGCCCAATTGTTGTCATAATGCGAGACGGTAAGGTTTTAACTGGTCATCGACATTACACAAAAACCAATACAAAACATGATTGGAATTGGAAGGAGATATCTGTTTGGACTATTCCAGGTGTTAGACGTGATCCAGGCGAGACAATCGAGGAAACACTAAGAAGAGAAATGCAAGAAGAAGTAGGTATAACTGAATTTGAGATTGTGGATTTTATCGGAGAAGTACCCGGTGCAAAGGATGGTGACATAGTACCGATATTTTTCTGTAAAACCAATCAAGATGCCAAGTTAATGGAGCCTGAGAAATTCTCCGAATGGCGCTGGCTACCTAAGGAAGAGTATATCGCTGGTGAATTGTATAGTGGCTTTAATCCTATAGCTCGAAAGACGATTGTTGATTATTTGATGAAGCGAGCATAGTAGTATCTGCTTCGGCAATGGTAAGTAACGAGAGAGCCTTCGGGCTCTTTTGTTTTGTTAAAAATTCCTGTAAAATTGCGCCAATTGAACACCCGTACATGCATTCAAACAGCCTATGAAAATACAACCATTTAACAACGAAATACTTATATATCAGACCGATGATGGTCGAACACGGATCGATGCGCGATTCGAGGGTGAGACGGTGTGGCTGACACAGAAAATCATGGCAGAGTTATTTGAGATATCAGTTCCTACGGTCAATGAGCACTTAAAAAATATCTTTGGAACGGCTGAATTAAGCGAAGATTCAGTTATTAGGAATTTCCGAATAACTGCCGGTGATGGTAAAACCTATGATACAAAGCACTATAATCTCGATATTATTATCGCGCTTGGCTACCGGGTGAATTCTGCACGCGCCACACAGTTTCGTGTCTGGGCAACACAAAGGTTGCGTGAGTATATTATCAAAGGCTTTACAGTCGATGATGACCGCCTTGCGCAAGGTGGTGGACACGCCCGTTATTTTGAAGAACTTTTAGAGCGGGTGCGCAATATCCGCGCTAGTGAGCGTAACTTTTACCAGAAGGTGACAGATATTTATGCTACAAGTATTGATTACAAGAAGGACGATATCTTGACTCAAGAGTTTTTTGCAACGGTGCAAAATAAAATGCACTATGCTGTGCACGGACATACCGCAGCTGAAGTTATTAGTTTACGCGCAGACAATACAAAACCCATGATGGGGCTAACTAGTTTCAAGGGCAGGTATATAACCTCGAGTGATGCAAAAATTGCAAAGAATTATTTATCTGAAAAAGAAATCAAGGAACTCAATCTGATCGTTTCATTGTATCTAGATTTTGCTGAATTGCAGGCAAACAATGAGAGACCAATGAAGATGGTTGAGTGGATCAATAAATTGGATGAATTTTTGAAGGTGAGTGAAAAGAAGTTGCTCATGAATGCTGGAAAAGTAAGTGCTGACAAGGCAGCTCGACAAGCAGAAAAGGAATTTGAGGTGTACCGCAAGAGGCAGGATGCGTTGTATATTTCCGACTTTGATCGTGAGGTAAAGAAATTGGCTCGTGGTCGAAATGATAATAGAAAAAAGAAATAATTACTGAGGTTGAACCTCAGAATAGAGCTGTACACACCCAGCAAATATAGTACAATTATTCTATGATTGAAATTGAACTGGAAAAAACATATCTTGTTAAAAAGTTGCCAGATGGCATTGATGGTTGTACGAAGAAGGAAATTCTAGACATTTATGTCCCAGAAATAATTGATCATCCAGTATTGAGAATTCGTAAAAAAGGCGAAAAGTTTGAAATTACTAAAAAGCAACCAATTTGCGGATCTGATTCATCTGAGCAAGAAGAACATACGATAAGGTTGAGTTCCGATGAGTTTGACGCTTTCGCTAAAACTAATGGTAAAAGAGTTCGTAAAATTCGCTACGATTATAAGTATAATGGTATCAAAGCTGAAATTGATGTATTTCAGGATGATTTGGCAGGGCTTGTATTGGCCGATTTTGAATTCAACGATATAAATAAAAAAGACTCGTTTAAAGTGCCCGATTTTTGCTTGGTTGATGTGACTCAGGATAAAACTTTTGCTGGTGGCATGCTCTGTGGTAAAAAATATTCGGATATTGAGATTCGTCTGCGTGAATTGGGGTATGAGCGCATCGCCTAGCCACTTACATGAAAATTCTATTTATATGTCGCGGTAACGTTGGTCGTAGCCAGATGGCGGAGGCAATTTTCAAGCAGTTGAACAATGAGCATGAGGTCCGGTCAGCAGGAACAAAAGTCATAAGTCCAACAACTGGTGAAAGTAGGCATGGTCAATTATTGAAGGATACGAAAGGGGCAGAGAACGTCATTCTTGTATTGAAGGACAGGGGAATCGATGTTTCCGAAAACATGCGAACGCAATTGGATCCAACACTGGTCGAGTGGGCCGATAAGATTATTTGTATGGCGGAAGAAGAAACTATCCCTGATTATTTGCGACAATCTCCCAAAGTTTTATACTGGAAAATTATTGATCCAAAAGGAACCGCTCTCGAATTTCATAAGCAGATCATGGATCAGATCGAGGGGTTGGTAAAAGATTTACTGAGGGGAGATTTCGGTGTTGAGTAACAATATTTGCTATACTTACCCATGTCCAACACCCTAAAACTTATCATATATGGAATCAAAATATCTAAAATATCTGGTTAAGGAATATAAACACTGGTCCGTGCAAGTTCACTCTAATCAAGGATATTTGGGGCGCTGTATTATTTGGTGTAAGAGGGAAGATGCTCTCGATTTGGCTGGGGCTACAGAGGACGAACAAAAAGAGTTTTTTGTTATTTTGAATGAATTGAAAAAAGCTGCTACACGGGTGTTTACTCCAGATTGGTTCAATTACGCTTTTCTCGGTAATGGGATGAGGCATTTGCACTGCCATTTTATTCCAAGATATTCATCCAATCGACAATTTGAAGGTGTTACTTTCTCAGATAAGTATTGGGGAAACAATTATCAAACCGATGAAAATTTTATTACCCCTCCTGAATTGTTGAATAAAGTCATGTTAAGATTAAAACAGGAGCTAGGTTGATACAGTGATCACTGATAAATATAACTATGCATATATAACAGGTAAAAAATATAATAAATCTGAAAAAGACTTATAATTCTGCTATAATAACCATCCATGAATAATTCACTCACCGGTTTACCAAAATACATACTCGGTTTTGTTGGCACTTTCGTATTTAGATTAGTTTCTCCTTTTCTTGGTCTTTGGAATATATCGCCACTTATGGCAACCGAGCTTGTCGGAGCAAAGGCATACGGTCCAATTGCGGGAGGTATCTATGGCGCCATTAGTATTGCTTTGGTTGACCTTTTTATGGGCAAAATCGGTTCCTGGACCATTGTCACTGCTCTTACCTATGGCGTTGTCGGAGTTTTTGCTGGATATTTTTTCAAAAACAAATCGGCAACCAGTTACAATTTTGTGGCAGTGAGTATTGTAGGAACATTATTCTTCGATCTCATAACGGGCGTCCTCATGGGTCCTTTATTTTACGGTCAACCATGGATGTCGGCGATACTTGGTCAGATCCCATTTACACTCCGACATTTAGTAGGCAATGTATTCTTTGCTTCTGTCCTTTCGCCTTGGTTCTACAAAAAGATTATGTTGAATCCAAAGTGGGAATTGAGAAGTATCTTTAAAGTGACATAAAAGATTTTATAAATTTAAATTATTTATATGCTCAAAGAATTCAAACAATTTTTACTTCGTGGAAATGTCGTCGATCTAGCAGTCGGTGTTGTTGTCGGGGCTGCTTTCGGCACTGTCGTTACAGCATTGGTGTCAGATATTTTGACTCCATTTATTGCCGCTATCGTCAAGGTTCCTGATTTTTCTGGATTATTTTTTACAATCAACGAAAGTCAGTTTATGTACGGGCATTTTGCGAATGCTCTCATCTCATTTGTCTTAGTTGCTGGTGCAATATTTTTCTTTGTAATTAAACCAATAAATCTTCTAGTAAATAGATCACACAAAGATCCGGCCGTGTCACCAACAACCAAAAAATGTAATGAATGTCTGAGTGATATACCGCTACAAGCCAAAAGATGCTCACATTGCACACAGGTTTGTAGTTAAGTTAGTCCTTGCTATCGAACCCCTAAACTTGGGAATGACAAGTCCCAGTTGTGACCACACCGCCGGCGCGCACGAACTATATCAGGGCGAGATAAAATCCTGCTTGCCCTTCCGTAGCTCCGATCAGGAGCGAAGGAGGGATAAAATTTCTGATAAAAAAGTAATGAAGGTCTTTCTTGTCGAGGTTGTACCTCTATAAAATATCTCAATATAGAGTCGAATCTTCTGTATTTTCTGTAGACT
>CAYMXR010000023.1:0-11145 GCA_964394505.1 uncultured Candidatus Saccharibacteria bacterium
GTGCCCTCGGCAGGAATCGAACCTGCATCTATTCCTTAGGACGGAACTGTTCTATCCATTGAACTACGAGGGCGTGTTACAAGTATAAGATATAATCATTTTTATAATATATATACAATATACACAAAGCATGGTAGCATATTTTTGAAGAAAGGGATTGATAGCTATGATAGACATTGTCATGTTTATACCGGTGATTCCGTCACTATCGGTACTCGTCTCCTTTTCGTTCTTGAATCATAAGACGAAGGTGAGTCGATCGTATCTATTTTCGATACCATTCTGTGCGGCTACCATTGCTCTAGTTTGGTTCGTCTACAGGGTAATGTCTTTGCCGATCAATTAGCTACTCAAGTTTTGGATGAATTTCCGGGCCCGAGTAGCTGACCTTTTATTTTGGAGAATGATAATATATTTAAGTGTACAAATAGAGTCTTGTTTACAGGCTAGAAAAAACACTTGATTTGCTCTGTATTTGGAATAATTATGAAAATATTTAAATGGATAAAAAATAGACTTTTTGGTGAAAAAATATATCTAGATTACGCTTCTCTTACACCGATTGACCCTCTGGTTTTACAAGAGATGAACAAATATTCTGTAATAGATTATGCCAATCCGTCTTCGATCTATAAGCAGGGTGTTTGGGCTAAAGAGATTTTGCAAAAATCTAGGAGCAAAGTTGCCAACCTTATCCATGCTAAACCAGAGGAAATCATATTTACTAGTGGTGGCACAGAGTCGAACAATTTGGCAATGATTGGGGTAGTAGAAAATTTGCACGAAAAAGGCGTTGAATACAATGCCATGCATATCCTTGTAAGTGTTATCGAACACTCTTCTATCCGAGAGTGTGCCAATTATCTGGAAGGTAAAGGTGTCAAAGTCGAAATAGTCCCTGTCGATAAGTCGGGTATTGTATCTGTTGATGAATTGAAGAAAAAGATTAAAGCCAATACCGTCTTGGTGTCTGTAATGACTGTCAACAATGAGATCGGGTCTATTCAACCTATTAGGGAAATTGCAAAAATGATTCGCCATGTAAGATCTAGCAATCAGTCGGCATTTAATTTTCAAGAATATGAGTACCCAGTCTTTCATACCGATGCTTCTCAGGCACCACTTTATCTTGATCTTAATGTAGAAAAATTTGGTGTTGATCTTTTGACTTTGGATGGTTCGAAAATCTGTGGTCCAAGGGGTGTTGGAATAATTTTTATTAAAAAAGATACCCCAATCTCTCCTATCATTTTCGGCGGTGGTCAAGAATTTGGTTTTAGATCAGGAACAGAGAATATTGCTGGAATCGCCGGTTTCGCTCAGGCTTTGGAAATTGCCGATAGAGATAGAGATAGGGAAGTAAAAAGAGTTTCCAAACTCAAAAAGTTATTCATCCAAGGTTTACAAAATATCGATCCAAATATAAAAGTTAATGGAATGACAACATTGGTTGTTGATCAGAATTCAAATAAAACCGGAAACTCGATTCATAGTCCGCATATCATAAATGTTCATATACCAAAGATTGACAATGAATTTTTTCTCTTACAGTTGGATGTGCGAGGTGTAGCTTGTTCAACAAAGAGCTCTTGTTTGGGAGATGAAGAAGAATCCTATGTATTAAAAGCAATTGGCGCCGATAGCAAGCAGTCAATCCGTTTTTCTTTTGGTAGATGGACCACGAGATTGCAAGTAGAAAGAACTTTGAAAGTAATCTGTACAATATATAAACAACAAAGATAGATAACTTTTATTGATTTAGAGAAGAATACCCACCTTTAAGTTCGGCAACATTGGTGAATCCAAGATCTCTCATCATTGAGAGGGTTTGGGCACTTCGTGAACCAGATTGGCAGTATATAGAATAGGGAGCGTCTTTTTCTAGAGTACTTAGACTTTCGACGAAATTTGAAGAATAAAAGTCGAGATTGATAGAGTTTTCTATATTACCAGATCGGAACTCAGGCTCAGTTCGAATATCGATCGTAGTCATGTTTGATTCTTTGATGCGAGCCATGAACGCTTCTCGATCAAGGCTGACAATTTGTGGTGTAGCTTTTACTACGGTAGCGCTTTGATTGGTCATGTTTTTGTTTTTTGAAGATGAAATAAAGAGACCACCTATAGAGGCTAGCATTATGACGAAGGTTATATAGATTGTTTTCTGAAGCATGGTATCATTTGATGAAGTTAGTATGGTATTATTAATAACATGAATAATATCTTTTTGCAAATAAGTACTATCCTTGTCTTGACTACTGGTATTGCTTTTTTTGTAAGGTTTCTCAGACAACCACTTATCGTCGGTTATATCATTGCCGGTATCGTAGCCGGACCTTTATTACTCGATATTGTACATGGTGGTAAAGAGATGTACGAACTATTTGCTCAGTTCGGAGTGATTTTACTTTTGTTTGTTATCGGTCTTCATTTGGATTTAAGTCATCTTCGAGAGATAGGAAAAGTCTCTTTTATTTCTGGTATCGGTCAAGTGGTATTCACTGTTGTCTTTGGCTCAATTATTTTGTTTTGGTTGGACTTTCCATTGGTGACATCCATATTTTTGGCCGGAGCGATCACTTTTTCTAGTACGATTATAATAATGAAATTCCTTAACGATAAGAGAGACACAGAGACGGTTTATGGCAAGCATACGATTGGTCTTATGATTGTCCAAGATATCATTGCGGTCCTAATGATCATCGTTTTTGGAATGTTGAAGATCGACAGTAGTTTTTCGTCCCAAGCAATCTTTTTTGTATCAAAAATAATTTTGATCTCGATCGGTTTTATTTTGATTTCACGATTTGTCATCCCTGATTTGCTAAAGAAGATATCTAATTCTAGAGAGATGCTTTTTATTTTTACCATTGCTTGGTGCTTTGGTGTAGCTAGTATTTTCTATATTATCGGTTTCTCTGTAGAATTTGGAGCGATCGTAGCAGGAATATCTTTGGCCTCATCTCCTTTCAAATTGGAGATAAGTAGTCGAATCAAAGTTCTCCGGGATTTCTTCCTAGTTCTTTTCTTTATCGTACTTGGGGCACAGATGAGTACCGGTTCTATTGCCGAGATCTGGTTACCTAGTATTGTCTTGTCGTTGTTTATCCTCATTGGTAATCCGTTGATCTTGTATTTTATTTTCCGTCTACTAAAATTTACCAGAAGGAATAGTTTCTTGGCTGGACTCACCGCCGCTCAAGTAAGTGAATTTGGTTTTGTTCTTTTGTATGCTGGTTCAAATATGGGTTATGTCACTGGTCAAGAATTATCCATATTCACAACTGTGGCGATTATAACGATTTTTACTTCTTCATATCTCATTATTTACAACGAAAAGATCTACAGATTTCTCATCCCTTTTTTCAATTTATTTGGAAAAGATAAGTATCAGCAAAAAGAAATGGTCACTGAGAAATTTGATGTTTGGATTGTTGGTTTCCATAGAATAGGGGAATATGTGGCCAAATCTTTGCATAAGATTGGTCTTAAGATCGCGGTGATCGATTATGATCCGACAGTCAACAAGCACAATGATCACAAAAACATTTCCTTGTTTTTTGGAGACGCTTCTGATGTTGAATTTGTGGAGAGTTTGCCGATTGCAAATTCTAAGCTAGTGGTACTTACGATTCCTGCTATTGATGATCAAATGGTGATAATTAGTCATATCAAGCAATCAAGATCGGACGCTTTCATTATAGCCAACGCTTATCAATATGAAGAAATAGAACAGTTGTATGAGGCGGGAGCGGATTATGTGATGATGCCACACCTGGTTGGTGGCAATTGGATTTCAGATATCTTGGTCAAAGATGAATGGTCAAAGGAATCATTTATGGCACTTAGAAGTGAGCAGGAGAGTATGCTAAATTCTCAAGGTTTTGGTTCTCTAGTTAAGGTGTAGAAACAACTACCTTCATTTACAAATCTAATGCATGCAAAAAAGTCTCCAGTTCTTGCCCTTCTATATTTCTATAATCACCCTCATTCATCTTACCAATAGAGATATTTAGAATTCTTGTTCGGACCATATCTTCGACTTCTTGGAACAGAGCAGAACACATAGTCTCGTGGTATTTGGACCCGATCATTCTCGGGGTGCTAGTGACGTTCTCGATCCGGTTGTGGAAGTGGAAGAAGATCGGGATACCGATTCCAAGGGACCCTGCGCTCGAACTTTTTGGATCATTCGTGTTTGTGTTTTTTTGGTGATTCCATTTGTATCTATTTTGTCGATCACTGTAGTCCTCTGGAATGAGTTTGGAATTATCATCGCAGCGCTCGGCATCCCACTTGCTTTATTGAATCAGTGGGTGGTTAGGCGATTGATGATTGCTGTGATCCTCCGCAGTTTCAGAGCACTCTTTGGTGCCGAACCACCACCATCAGCATTTAGTTCGGCCAGCACCACTTAACGGTGCATCAGTTTTCAGTCAGAGGCGCCCGCGCAGTTGCACGGGGCCTTTTTTGTTACAAAAACTTTCAATAGAAATAGAGAAATGTTAGATTTACTGAATCATGCTTGTATTTATAGATGATTCAGGAGACGTTGGATTTAAACTTGATAGAGGATCGAGTAGATTTTTTGTTATTGCATTAGTTATTTTTGATGATGAACTGGAGGCGGAAAAGACAGCGGTTGCGATCAAGGATCTTCGTAGGAAACTTGGTTTTCCTGAATATGTAGAATTTAAATTTTTTAAATCCAAGCAGTCTGTGCGTGAGAAGTTTTTGCGGGCAATTGTTCCATTTAGATTTAAGATCAGATGTCTTGTTGTTGATAAAGAGAAAATATTTAGCGATGAATTAAAGAATAATAAAAATTCTTTCTATAGTTATATTATAAAAATGATTTTAAAAAATAGTAATGGTTCAATTATAAACGCAAAAGTAAAGATAGATGGAAGTGGTGATCGTGTTTTTCGTAAGAACTTTCTGACATATTTACGGAAGCAGTTGAATGTGGGTGATAAGAAAGTAATTAACCATTGCCGACTTGTTGATTCAAAGGGTAATGTCCTCATACAAATGGCGGACATGATTGCTGGAACAATACGCAGGTCATATGATGAAGGTAAAAAAGATGGCCTAGAATTAAAGAAAATAATTAAGGGTCATATTCAAGATGAGTGGAAGTTTAAATAGAACAAAAAAAGACCCTTGCAGGTCAATTCCAACCACGATCCTAGACCGGTTGTCCCAGCCACGCCACCGTCCGGTGACAGTTCGGATTACAGGTTTGTGTATTTATATACTAACAGGATATCATTAGATTTTCAATAGATTTTTATGTGAATAGTTTTTAGTTAAAACAAATATCATGGACGGAATCACTCGCTGTAGTCCTATGCATTTGGCCCAAAATGAGAATACCCCGGCTGTTTATCCTGAGCTTGTCGAATGGACCCCTCAGTACTCCGCCATTAAATCACAATCAATAGAAAAATAATTGCGACTGCCACCCTATAAATACCAAAAGGAATGAAGGTGTGGTTTTGGATAAATTTCAAGAAGAATTTTATGGCAAGTATGGCGACCGTGAGGGCTGTTACAAATCCAATTGCAAGGACACCAAATTGATCGCTAGAAAATGAAGAGGCGTTTTTCAAGATATCAAAACCACTAGCCACAAGCATCGTCGGTACCGCAAGTAGAAAAGAAAATTCAACGATCGTCTTTCTTTGTAGACCGAGCAATAGTCCACCGACAATAGTCGAAGCTGAACGCGATACACCGGGAATGATTGCTATTGATTGACAAAGGCCAATAATGAAAGATTGACGGTAGGTCATGTTCGTGATTCCGAAGTCAACGATCTCTACTCTAGAATCAATCGATTTTGCCCTTTTCGTATTCCATAATTCAAAGATAATAAGAGCGATACCGCCCAGAAGTAAAGACCAAAGAATAACCGCGGGGCTTTCCATCAAATAAGTCTTTATTATTTTATAAAATAGAAGGCCAATGAGGCCGGTTGGGATGAAAGCGACTATTAGATTTTTGATTGTTGCGATATTCCAAAGGGTTTTCCAGTACAAAAAGATGACTGATGTTATCGCTCCCAGCTGAATTATTATCTCAAAACTTTTTTGGAAATTTGTCTGGTCTATACCGAGTAAATTGCTAGCTAAAATGAGGTGTCCAGTAGATGAGATTGGTAGGAATTCGGTGATTCCTTCTATTATTCCGAGAATTATGGAATGTAATATGGTCATGAAGATTATTAACGCAAAATTATTGAACCGCTATCAAACTTGAGACCAAGGACAAGTTCACCATCTTTTGAGAACAGGAAATTGTCGACTTCACCAAGCATTTTGGCAAATTCGCTTTCTTGAGATTGGTCACAATACATAAGTGTTGATACCATCTTGTCCAAAGTGATTTTATTTTCAGTGAAGGTGTATTCGCCACCAATACTATTGCAATCCGTCTTTGCCGTAAATCTACCATCTTGTATAAATGTAATTTCGAAAGCATCTTTAATTTTTGGATCTACGACTTTGCCGTCATTGTATACAGTTTTCACCCACATCCACGGTTTGTCTGTGATCTTGATCTTACTGGGATCTGGTTTTGGTGACACTATAGCAGTAGAAGTACCAATGGCATCTGAACTGCTCGAACTTGTTATGTCTATTATTTGTCCGACTTGTTTGTCATAAATGACGCGCAGACTTTTTCCTATACTTGGTGCAACCACGAAACTGTCTGTTAATTTTCGATCGGCAAAATTGACTGTAATTATTCCATCTTCAAAATTGGTCGATTGTGGAGCGATCCTGTCACCAAGAAATATCTTTCCCGCAGAGATTTCTTTACTATCAGATTTCAAGAGGGCAGTTAGGTAAAAGAAGGTACCACTACCACCAGTCTCTTCGGTAATGATAAATGCACGGTCAAGTTTTCCATCACCGTTAAGATCGCCACTTACCTCATTGCCAAAATAATTTGTAGTGATGTTGCTATCTCTTAGAGGTTTGATTCCCTTATTAAATTCATAAATACCGGCAAGAACAATGATGACAAGGAATAGTAATAATAGGGCAATTGTTAGTTTAAATTGTTTCATTTTATAAATATAGCATACATAAGTTTTTACAAAGAAGAATATCCACCGAGTAAGTCTGCAACATCAGTAAACTTCTCATTGCGCATTATTCGTAAAGTCTCACTACTTCTGACGCCGGAGTCTTTTGTTAAGCGGGCTATTTTCATGGTTTAAGTATAGCGATTATTTATGATACAATCTACCTCCACCCAATACCTTTTATTAGTTTAATAAAATAAAAATATGTCATTAAATATAAAAATAATCTTAGCAAGTGTGAGAGATGGTCGTTTTGGTGATAAGCCGGCAAAGTGGATACTCGGTCACGCAAAGAAAGTTGATGGCATAAAGGTTGAAATCTTGGATCTCAAAGATTATGAGTTACCAATATTTAGCGATGCAACTTCACCAGCTTATGTAACTGGTAAATATGGCAAAAAAGAAGTTGATGCTTGGGCAAAGAAGATTGCTGAGGCTGACGGTTTCATCGTTGTCACTCCGGAATACAATCACGGTTATCCAGCAAGTTTGAAAAATAATATCGATAGTATATATAAGGAATGGAATAAAAAACCTATTAGTTTTGTCTCATATGGTTCGACTGGCGGAGCACGCGTGGTTCAACAATTGAAAGAGGTTGCTATTGAACTCCAAATGGCTCCGATAAGAAACAATGTCCATATCATGAATCCATGGTTTCTCACCGAGGAAGATGGTTCTCTCAAAGCGGGAGTTTTGGATGCCTATGATCAAAGTGCCAAAAATCTTTTGACTCAACTAGTCTGGTGGGCGAAGACTCTGAAGGGGGCGAGGAATGGGTAGGTTGGTCACAGCGGCGGCGGGGGATCTACTATTTGTAAAGTAGACCACTACACTTAAGTGTAGTGCCTCTTTGTCTCAGATAAGGATAGATCCTATAGAGCTAGGACTTACCATTGAGATAAATCAAAGTATCGTAACCGTGGAATTCTTGGTCTTTTTTATCTATACCGAGACTTTCTAGGAAGTGGAATAATTCTTCTTGAACCTTATCTGAATCATCGCTGTCATCGGTAATTTTCTCAACTTCAATGAATGTACCAAGATTTTCTACTTCATCGATACAGATTTCATAGTCAAGATATTTCGCTTTTCTACGGACTTTATTTATTTTTACTGCCGGCTTGAATCCCATGATAATGAGTGCGTCTCTGAATTCTTCGGGATCAGCAATCTCTGTTTCTTTCTCTATACAGTCCAACTCGTTTTTTTGAGGTTGTTTTAATGTAAAGATATATTTACCATTATTTTTTCTTATCCTTAAGATATTTTTACCCGATTGAACTCTGTCGTAGTCGCCGAAATTCTGATCGACAAAAGTCTCATCATTTTGAATGATTTCTGGTGAAAGGGTAATATTCAAAGATTTAATTTGATCAAAAAGCTTTTTTGAATCAGTAACCCTAGCTTTTACTTCAATTTCTTTTCGCATGTTTTTGTAATTACTAGTAATCTATTCCTTCTTTTTCCAATTGATCTCAAAAGAGACCGAATGCTTGTTTGGAATATTCCATTTGGAGAATCTCAAAAAGAATAGCTGAAACTTATTCGGAGCTATTTTACCAAAGCCAAACCTGTTTAGGGTGAGTTCGATGTCTATGACCATATTTTTATCACTATAAAAGCAATCAGTGTAATAATTGCAAAACCAATGACAGTTTTGGCAAAAAATGACACCGCCTCTTGTTTGTGACCATCGAGGTAAAGTTGGAGTGGTTTACCTAGGAATAGGTAGCCCATAACCGATGCTGATAGCACAAAAAGCGAAATGGCAAAAATGGGGGCGAATATTGTATCGGGAGTGTTTGGTGACTCTAAACTAAATATGACCAGCGCCACCGCCATGATGTAGGCTTCGGCTAAAAGGCTATGGATATATGGTGATTTCATAGGGTGATTGTAGCATATATTCACTATTAAATTTCAAGAAATTATATTTGCTACATATGACAATGAGTCGCATCTGGAGTTTGATCACAATGATGTTGCCTTGTATCCACAAGGTATCAATGCTATAATATGCATTATTGTTCCTAAAAAGCGGAATAATAGTGATTAAAATGCAGTATTTAGACCTAAAAACACAACTAAAGGATTACCTGATATTCTCAATAAAGGATATAGAGAAAGTAGATTTGTCATTCCATAAACAAAGGTTAAGTGAGTGGCAAAAGAAAGATTATGTAAAGAAGATTTGTAAGGGCTTCTACATATTTTCTGATTTAGAGATAAATGAACCAACTCTATTTACGATTGCCAACCGAGTATATGAGCCGTCTTATGTATCGCTTGAAATGGCGCTATCTATTTACGGGTTGATTCCAGAGGCTGTCTACGAAGTAACCTCTGTCACTTCAAGGCGTTCAAAAAATCTAAAGACTCCTATAGGTAATTTTATTTGGAGACATATTCAACCAGGCCTTATGTTTGGATATGAACTTAGAGAACACAACGGTCACTATTATCAAATTGCAGAAATAGAAAAAGCTGTTCTCGATTATTTGCATTTCAATTCGAAGATTAGTGATACTTTGTCATTTCAAGGAATGAGGTTTAATGTCCAAGAATTAAAGGAGAAGCTCAATATTGAAAAGTTTAATAAGTATTTGGAAGCTTTTAATAACAAGTCTTTGGCTCTTCGAGCAAAAAGGTTTTTGCAATTTCTAAACACACCAACAAACAACAATGCTTAGTCTTAAGAATATAGAGCAATATTACCCTGATAATCAAAAGCCTTTCAAGAGAAATATCTTGCGAGAGTATTTGCAGTACAAGATTCTTGAAATTATCTTCAATTCAAAGTATGCGCAAGATCTCATATTCCTTGGCGGTACCGCACTCCGAATCATATACAATAACGGTAGATTTTCCGAGGATCTAGATTTTGATAATTGGAAACTCACAGAAAAACAATTTGCTGACCTAGTAAATGAGGTTAAGAAAGGCCTAGAACTTCAGGGTTATGAGGTAGAAATCAAAAATGTTTTCAAGGGTGCATACCGTTTATATATCAAAATGCCAAAGGTGTTGTTTGATAACGATGTATCGGGTATACAAGAAGAAAAGATTATGATTCAGATTGATACAGTTCCACATGCTTTTGATTACAAGAAGGATGCAAGAATTCTGAACAAGTTTGATGTCTTCACTCAAATATTTACTACCCCAATCGACATCCTACTTTCACAAAAGATTTTCGCCGCTCTCAATCGTAAAAGAGCAAAGGGACGTGATTTCTTTGATATTGTTTTTCTTATTCCACAAACCAAGCCAAATTATGCATATCTTGAGGCAAAGCTTGGAATTAAGAATCCTGATGAGTTAAAGAAGGCGTTATTCGAACAAACGACAGGTCTTGATTTTAATGAACTAGCTCATGATATCGAGCCATTCCTTATCAACTCTGAAGACAGTAAAAAGGTTAAGATGTTTAGGGAGTATATTAATTCTGTTGAGTTTTAAAAAGTATGATCAAAATAATCTTCGAAGCGCACGGAACTACATATGACAATGAAGCTCATCTTGCGTCTGGCCACAATGATGTCGCCTTATCACCACTAGGCATAAAGCAATCAAAAGAAATGGGCGAGCGTTACAAGGACGACCATTTTGATGTCATATTTTGTTCTGATTTACAACGTGCTTATAAAAGTGCAGAGATAGGTTTCGGTAATAAATGGCCGATCATCCAAGATCCTAGACTCCGAGAATGTAATTATGGAGATTTTACACAACATCCAGGTGCAGAGATTGATATAGAAAAACCAAAGAGGATCAGCGTACCGTTTCCAAATGGTGAAAGTTACACCGAGACAACCGCTAGAATGAAAGATTTTCTCACAGATCTACTCAAAAATTATGATGGCAAAAGGGTAATGATCATCGGTCACCGAGCAACGCAATATGGACTAGATTACCTCATCAAAGAGGTATCGCTCGAGCAACTAACCTCTACTCACTTCAAATGGCAACCAGGGTGGGAGTATGAGTTTGAGGGGGTGTAAAACGAACTTACCCGAGCAATTAAGCCCGGGCACTGATTATGCATTAAT
>CAYMXR010000024.1:0-9420 GCA_964394505.1 uncultured Candidatus Saccharibacteria bacterium
AAGCACATATAGTTGGCCAAAAACGGCTACGGTTGTAGTTCGTTTCGGCTATGCATTGCTTGGAAGCAGTGCTTTGTGTTGTTCAAAGGATGGATGGAAAGTCAACTCTATGTCTGTTAAACATCCTTCTAACACGTGGGTCCGTCGTATGTACACGTTCGGCTTGATTGTTATGGCGGCACTCTCCATGTGTTTAATAGCGAGTGTTGTGTGGCGTATGGTTACTTCTCCGGATGAAATTGTGATCGAAGCGATCTCCTCGGCTGACGAGTCGGCGACTCCTGTCACCAACAGTCCAACTACCGATGAGGTGGTGGGGAAGATGATGGAGCAGACAAACGGACTCGTGAGAGTCCACGATGTCGGAGGGACCGTTAGTTTTCAGTCAACATCATCCAAGACTTCGGCGCCCGTTGCGCCGGAGAATCCGTACCTCAAGAAGTGATTTCGGTGACGGTAACAAACAATCGGTCAAACACAAAAACACAGAATAGGAAAGACACATGAAGACAAAGTCAATCATCAGTTTGGTAGCGGGTTTGCTCGCCTTCGCATCGGTATCAGTCTCGGCAGTGGTCACGCTCCCGATCGGGAGTCGTGATCAGGTTCGGGAGTACGCCCTCGACACCGTGGTCAGGGGATTCAGAGACGTAACTTCCCCTTCGCTTGTGCAAATCAAAGGGGAACCGACCTATGTAGAGGTCAGTGGCAACGGTGCCGAAGATGTCCTGAACAAGCTACTTGCTGAACAGATCAACTTCGACATGGTCAACATCAACGATACCATCGTTGGTCGAGTTTGGCTCTACAACGCCAATGACCGGCTGGTGTTCTACGGCAATTCTTATTACACTACGGCTACGGTCGGAAAGGAAGGTCCGACATACAACATCTGGATGCAGAGCATTTCGTTACCGATCTACGACGTGGTCTCGGCCGAAATCCTCGTACTCAATGAGGACGGTCAGACTACAAGAACGGAGCAAGTTCGGATCGAGAACGGTCAACCGATCTTTCAGGAGTGGATGGCAGGTGCCAATAACGGCATCTTGTCGGTCCGATTGAAGGATGGGTCGGTTGCCACCTTCAACCTATGGAACCCTGTTGCTGTTGATCCTGCCACAATTTCCGAGTCGAGTGCAGGTTGGAACATTCCGGGTCATCACGTGATCCCGCCATCACCAGCCAATGAACTGCTCGTCAATTTCGTGGAGGTGTGGGAGTTGCCTACGGCTCTTCTCGAAGTGAACGCAACCCAGCTCGTCAAGTTTGACGTTCTGGGCATGGTGACAGTGGATGGACGGAGCACATTTGAGCGACCGACCACGATCCATTTCATGCAGATTGATGGTGGGACATGGGAAGGAGTTGCGCCATCGTTTTCAGATTCGCCGACGACAATCAAACTTCCGGCGACTGGAAAATACCGGGTTCGGTTCGAGTGGGCCAATTTCGGCCGACAGACTACCATCTATTCCGGCCCCGTTGACGACGGTGGTGGCAAAGGCTAACCGAGGTTCGTCCTCGGGGAAGGTGTGACTCGTCACATCTTCTGATAGATTCGCAACTGCAGGGGGCGCCAGCCGGGCTCCTTGCGGTTTTTTTGTTTATGCGGTATATTGGGATCTCAAACATTTATATACAAATATGTCACAAGATAAGCTAATACAACTCAAAAACAAGTCTACTGGCGAGGTTTATTGGACCCGTAAGAACAAGAAAACTGTAGAAAAGAAGATTGAACTCAAGAAATACAGTGCAAAACTACGCAAGCATGTAGTTTTCAAGGAGGCCAAGAAATAATCACATTTTGCGGATTTGGAGAAAAGAGGGTAGTATAAAGATACCCTTTTTTCGTAGGGGAGATGAAGGTGTTCTATATTGCGAGATTAGTTAAGTGGTATAACTGCGGTCTCCAAAACCGCTGTCGGGGGTTCGATTCCCTCATCTCGCGCCCTACTTCGCTCTCGGAGATGGAGGTGATTTATTGAGGTGTTCTTATTCATGATGTTTTGATTTCTACACAAACTGATGTTGAGCTTCGCAGGGCAGGCCGAATAAGGACAGGTCGTAGAGCAGGCACACATTGATCATTCCCACGCTATTCGTTTATCCCTCTTAAACCAAGTCATTTGTCTTTTTGCATATTGATTGATAGCAATCTCAAGTTGCTTCACCATCTCTTCTTTTGTAATTTTATCTTGCAAAAATCTGGCAATGAAGCGATATTCAAGACCGAGCTCTTCCATTCTTTTCCATGTCAATCCGTTCGCATGTAACTCTCTTACTTCATTTATCATCCCGGCTTTCATTCTAGCTAGTAGTCTTTTATGAATATTTTCTCTCAATACTTCTTTCGGTAAAGTTATACCGATAAATTCTGGGTCATATTTTGTAACAGTTTTAAGTTCGGGAACTTTACCCAGCACCGTTGCTATTTCTATTGCGCGGATTATTCGACGAGGATTGTGTCTATCTATTGTCTCATATCTATTCGAGTCTAATTTTTTTAGAATAGAAAGCATTTTTGCAATACTCATCCTTTCCAATTTCCTTCGAAGTAAAGTATTTGGAGGCACTTCGGGGATGATCAAACCGTCAACTAGAGCTTGTATATAAAAACCTGTACCACCACAAATGATTGGTACTTTGCCACGCGAGTCTATCTCTTCGATAGCTTTTTCTGCCAATTTAACATAATCATGAACAGTGAACTTCCATCGAGGATCCGCGACATCCAGGAGATAATGTTTGATACCAGCCATCTCCTTTTTTGTAACTTTTCCAGTGCCGAGATCGAGTCCCTTGTAGACTTGTCTAGAATCAGCCGAGATAATTTCGCCACCCACCTTCTTTGCCAGCTTTACAGAATAAGCAGTTTTACCAGAGGCTGTAGGTCCAAGGATAACCAATATCTTTATACGATCCTCCCTATTTTTTGCCATATCTGGACTTTACCATAGAAAAAACTAGGTTTGAAGCAAAAATTTGTATTCATTTGTAACCTTGAGTTGAGTATTGTCATCCCCGCGAAGGCAGGGATCCAGGATTAAACAAAGCACATGGATTCCCGCTTTCGCGGGAATGACAACCGTGGGGTTGTGAGGTGTTATATTAGATTTTAGTAATATGCTTTATGAGTTTTCTAAAATTATAAAGAAAATAAATAAAATGATTTGCAATAATGTCGTAGAAATCAGATCTCACTATTTCCTCACCACCAAATTGTTTCTTGAAGGCAGTAAGTCCTTCCCAGCCTTTATAGATATTGTTGCTACTAGATATTCCTCCAAAATTAAAATATTTACACCCCAGTGACTTTGAATGACATATCGATTTCCAGATAGCATTGTAGGTCGGTCTTTTGTTGCGATCTTCATTACTAGAACAAGCAAAAACATAATTTGATATATCGGCATATACAACAAATAAATCTATAGCAAGTATCTTTTCTCCAAATCTTGCTACCGCCAAAAAACCATTTTCTGATTTTAGATTTCTAAATATGGCCTCGTAATATGCTTTTGGATGCAAGCTAAAACCGTTTCTTTTTGAGGTCACAATCATTAATTCATAAAATGGTTCTAAATATTTATAAAAATCTTGAGTGATAATTTCAGTAACAATCTCCTTTCTGCTGGAAAATTTGATTGAGTAACGAGTATTATCTTCCATTTCTTTTAGTAATTGATCTTCATTTTTTTGTATATCAAGGAACCATTCGTATCGTGGTTGGAAATATGCGGAGTGATATGTGCAAGGAGAAGATTTTTTGAAGTACTTTGTAAGAGAACGGGGATCGAGTTTTGGAGTAAAATCAGTTCGAACAAAGACGGCTTTTTCTTCTCTAGATATATCAAGAAGTTTGTCTTTTATGTGTTTAAGGAATTCACTAGAATGATCTCTGGTTACTGGCCCATATGGGATATACAGATAATTGAAACTGGAAATGAGGGGGTATTTGATCAATTGGAAATATGCAACAACTAGTTCGTCTTTTTTTACAATAAACCGGCGAACTTTTCTCCCCAAAAATTTCTGCCAATCACCATAAAACTTTGCTTGAGTAAATGGAACATATTCGGCAATAGTACATGGCTCGAAGGATTCGTGTTCGCCGAGTTCTTGGAATTGGTAGTTTAAATGTGACATCTATCAATATTAACACGATCCGGTTCTGCTTCGCCAAAGGCTACGTAGAACTGCTTCGCAATCGTATATAACATGATCTGTCGATTTCTTAGTGCCTGCACTGAGCGAGCGAAGCGTTTCTAAGTGCCTGCACTGAGCGAGCGAAGCGAGTCGAAGTGCCGGGAGGGAGAATCGAACTCCCATGGATTACTCCGCACGATTTTGAGTCGTGTGCGTCTACCAATTCCGCCATCCCGGCTTAGAGTGAGTAATAATGCTCACCTGATCAGTTTATATTACTATTGTTATAAGTCAATTTCGTATATAATAAGTCATATAAATTCAAAGAAAATATTTCTATGTCAACACACTACGAAAGTAATTCAATATTTTGGATCGAAGTAGAAAAAATTAGTCCCAATCCATATCAACCTCGTCGCGAATTTGATGAAGTTGCACTTAAGGCCTTGTCGGAATCTATCCGCATGTACGGAGTTTTGCAACCACTAGTCGTTACAAGAAAAGAAGTTTTCCATGAAGGAATGGGGATGACCGTTGAATACGAACTTATCTCCGGTGAGAGGCGTTTGCGTGCTTCCAAGCTGGCTGGTCTCGCCACGGTACCTGCTCTTATCCGAAGTGGTGAAGAAGATCCTCAACTCAAACTGGAGATGGCGATTATCGAAAATCTTCAAAGGGAAGATTTGAATCCAGTCGATCGTGCTAGATCATTCGAAAGGTTAGCCAAGGAATTTAAACTCAAACAATCAGAGATTGCAGACAAAGTGGGCAAGAGTCGAGAGTATGTCTCAAACTCAATGCGTATTTTGTTGTTACCAGAAGAGATGATAACAGCCCTTGAAGAAGGTCGGATCTCGGAAGGGCACACCCGTCCACTACTCATGCTTGCCGATCGCAAAGAAGAGCAATTGGTTTTGTTCAAAGAGATAATGGCAAACAAATTGACGGTGCGCGAAGCAGAATCGATGTCGAGAAGAGTTGCAACCGAGAAGATTCGCAATAAAGACAAATATCTCGATCCGGAAATTATTGAATTAGAAAAAAACTTCACCGAATCTTTGGGTACGAGGGTGCGTATAGAAAAAGGTAAGATGGGCGGCAAACTGACGATAGATTATTTTAGTCAAGAAGATCTGCAGGCATTGTTAGAAAAATTGCATGGTATGTCTGAAGGTAAAACTGCTGGCAGTGGGAGCGCAGTGACTTCTGGTGTTGTTGATACAAAAGATGTTGGTGCTAGTACTAGTACAAATACAGACGCTCCTGTTGATGATAGAACCAAACAAGAGATCGATAAGGACAACAACGAAGACTTGTATTCTCTCAAAAACTTTTCGGTGTAGTTGGGGCGAGGTCGGACCTCGCCGAAGGGCGGAGCTGGTTGCAGAGGTTAAACCTCTGTGGTATTTTTGTAATGAATTTGCGGTTAACTTTTAACAATGAAGGGAGGGATAGATGAGTAAGAAAAAGAAAAGTCACATTTATGTCGGTACGCATGTCATAATCTGCAAAACCAACCCCCATAATTTCAATGGTTGCAGAGGGGTGGTCGAAAGTACCAAGGGCCCGAAATTTATGAAATACGGGGTCAAATTGTTGTGGGATGTCAACAATTCACCCGTTAATCATTACACAGGTTTTGCTAGAAAACACCTGCAGATCATCAGTATTCGCGGAAAGAAGAAGAAACATCGATAGTCGTTCGTTTCCGCGAGGTTAAACCTCGCGGATATTTTTTCTTTCCTTGAGGTTTCTCTCGACATGCTCGAGATAAACAACCTCAAGGAGCAGTTGCAGAGACATTATCTACATGATAGCTTTATACTAAATTTGCTTTGACATCTAACAAAGGAGACAGTATGGAGACACAACCAAACGGATTCAAGAAAGGTGATCTGTTGGTCGTTGGAAGAAGTTTTGGTTTCTGGATCGATTGTACTGGTGTAGTTGAAGAAGCTGGTGCTGGTTGGGTAAGGGTTACTCTTACCAAAGATGCTTCTGGCCATCCAAGAAATATCAAAATCACACTACCTCCAAGTTTTCTTCAAAGGTCGGCTTCGAGTAGCCAAAAGTGACCTTGCAGTCATCCTGTTCGTGCACAGGAGCTCCGCGCTCATGCGGGCCTCCTTTTTCTTTTTTCTTTCCTTGAGGTTAAACCTCAAGCTTCTTCTTTCTAAACCCTCTTGGTAATTTGGGTATTGCTAACATCGCAAGCGCCCGCTCTAGAGTGATGTCGTAAACATTGTCAGGAGCTTTTATTGAACGGTAATTATTGTCTGAAACTACATATGGACCAAAGCGACCCGCCGAAGCGATGACCTCTTTTCCTGTTTTCGGATCGACACCCAGGGTGCGTGGTAGACTTAGATATTTCAAAGCATCGGCGACGGTAACTTTTGATGGATCAACACCTCTTGGTATAGAAGCCATCTTTGGTTTTGGTTGAACTGGAACAACTATTGTCTCAACAGCCACAACACCTTCCTTGTCTTTTGATTCAGAGTTGACTACGGAATTGTTATCAGAGTCTATTCTGACCTTAGCCCTCTTCGCTCTAGGCTTTTTAACTTTTGGCGGTCGCTCACCTAGTTGAACATAAGGACCAAACCTACCATTTAGAACAAAGATCGGGAGACCAGTCGCAGGATCGTTGCCTATAGGAGTGTCGCTCTTGAATTCTGTTCCGTCTAGAGTGAGAGCTCCGTCGCAGTCAGGATACTTTGTACAAGAAAGGAACTTGCCGTTTTTACCGAGTTTGATCTCCATTGGGCTCGTTCCACATTTTGGACATTTGAACTTTGAATCGGAAAGACCAAGACTTGTAGCTTTTGCCAACTTGTCTTTTGAAAGGACTTCTTTGTGGAACGGTTTGTAAAATTCAGAGAGAGTTTTGAGATATGTTCTCTTACCCGTTGCAATATCGTCGAGCTTATCTTCCATCTCGGCAGTAAAAGAGTCGCTAATATATGAAGGGAAGTATTCTTCCAAGAATGAAGAAACCACATCGCCGGTATCAGTAGGTCGGAGAGATTTGTTTTCTTTGGCGACATAACCGCGATCTTCTATTGTTTTGCAAATAGATGCATATGTAGACGGGCGACCGATACCTCTCTTTTCTAATTCTTTGATAAGTCCAGCTTCGGTATATCTTGGAGGTGGCTCGGTTTGTTTTTCTGTCGAATGGATCTCTACAAGGTCTATTACTTCATCTTTTGTACAAATAGGGAGAGAACGCTCTTCGCCGTTTGATTCTGGATCGGCTTTGAGCCAGCCGTCGAACATGACGCGTGATCCATTGACTTCAAAATCTGGAACTGAGTCACTATTTTTTGAATCAACATTTGCAATAATCTTTGTTCGTGCCATGTGTGCATCGGCCATCTGCGACGCGACCGCTCTTTGCCAGATAAGACGATAGAGTTTCTTTTGTTCATCATTGTGTCCAGCATTTTCTTTTTCGAAATGAGAAGGGCGGATAGCTTCGTGGGCCTCTTGAGCATTTTTACTTTTTGCATTGAAGGTTCGGAAGAATAGGTATGATTTGCCATAATTCTTCTCTATTACTCCGGCTATCTGAGCTAAGGCCTGTTTGCCAAGGTTGGTAGAATCTGTACGCATATAGGTAATGTACCCAGATTCGTAGAGTTTCTGAGCGATACCCATAGTGCGAGATGGGGAAAAGCCAAGTCTGGAACTGGCAGCTTGTTGTAGGGTGGATGTAATGAATGGTGCGCGCGGAGATCTCTTTTGTTCGGACTCTTCGATGTCCACGATCCTCCATTTATCTTTTTTTGCAATTTCAATAATTTTGTCTACTTCTTTTTTGTCGCGTGGCTCTTTGGTACAAGTTAGAGAAAGAGTTTCATTGTTTGGTGTATTCCAGTCGCCATCTATGACCCAATATGTCTCGGGTTTGAAAGCTCGGATCTCGCGTTCGCGTTCCATTATGATGCGTAATGCAGGGGATTGGACGCGACCAGCAGAGAGACCGTAGCGGACCTTTTTCCAGATGAGTCCAGAGAGATCATAACCCACGATACGATCTAGAACTCTCCTTGCTTCTTGTGCTTCGCGCAGATGTTGGTCTATATCTCTCGGATTGTCTAATGCCTCGAGGACAGCCTCTTTTGTAATTTCATGATATGTGGCACGACTGACTTTTTTGAGTACTTTTGTACCGAGTCTGTCTTTGAGGACTTCGGCAATATGCCAAGCTATAGCTTCTCCTTCACGGTCGGGGTCGGTTGCGAGGATGACTTTGTCAGCTTTTTCGGCCTGACTGGCAATGTCGGCTATGACAATCTCTTTTTTGGGAACTACTTCGTAATGGGGAATGAAACCACCTTCAATATCGAGAGCTTTCTTTTGTGATTTTGGTAGATCGCGGACATGGCCTACCGATGCGCGTACCACAAAACCATCTCCCAAATATTTGGAAATAGTTTTTGCCTTGGAAGGAGATTCGACGATTACTAACTTCATGTGTTTGGCTAAGTATTACATGTAAATTATTTTTTGCAAAATTTGATGAATATTGTTGAGCACTTATTGTGAATAATTTATATCAGAAATTTATGTTTTTATAAAAAGGAATCCCCGTCAGCATGGCTTGCTGGCGGGGAGGTGGTTGATGTGTAGTCATCATGAAGATAAGGTTTGTTCATCGTGTGGTCTGAAGTTTTCCAGGAAGTGTCTGAACGGGCCATAGTAGGAGAATCCACCGATCCTTATTCTTCTCCCGTTAATGATAATCGTCTTTATTTTTGTTGGTGGATCCGACCACGTGATTACTTTTTGATCTGAGGAAATGAACACGGTATGAATGGTACCCCAACCTCTCTCATCACCAATGTATTTCCACCGGCTCCCTACGGTAATAGCTGTCGCTTTCATAGTATTTGTGTTTGAGTTTCTGAAACTATCTCCGGACTCATGTCAGGAGATTCTTATTGTATGAAATCATACAGTATTGATTGTGTCAAATTAATTTGGTAAATTCGCTTTGAAATAACAAATAATTACCTAATTGGAAATCTCCCACACACCCTAAATTTTTCCCCATCCTTCTTTATCAAATCCTGGAGTTCCAGCTTTGAAAGTAGAACATTCAATTTCACTGGTGAAAGGGAGGTCTTCTCGATTATGTTTGTGGTTGATAAAGGAGAGAATTCTAGGGCTTTGAGAATGGCCTTTTCTTCTGCGGACAGGTAAGCGGTGTCAATACCAGTTGTTTGTTTGAAAATCCCAGAATCACTAGATTGACCGGAT
>CAYMXR010000025.1:0-3218 GCA_964394505.1 uncultured Candidatus Saccharibacteria bacterium
TTTGAACATCTTTCACCAGTTCTTTGGTAGGCGCGGTGTTCTAGTTGAAAATTACCCTTGTTTCCGTGAATGTTCCTATAATCAGACATAGAATCGCCGCCAAGAGCGATACCTTTTGAAAGGGTATGTTTTATGGCTTGATAGAGTTTTTTTATTTCGGGATGTGATTTATTCCGAGCTTGTCCCGAGCTTGTCGAGGGAGCGGAGTCGAGGAACACATCCCTGACTCTTCTTGATGGATGGATTCCTGCTCGCCAGAGCGATTCATCTGCGTAAATATTACCAATACCCGCAATGAGACTTTGGTCCATTAACGCTTGTTTTATCTTCCAATTTAATTTTTTATCTAATTGCGATTTGAAAATTTCAAAAGTAAAATCTGCGAGAAGTGGTTCCGGTCCAAGATCGATAAGATGAGGGGAATCGTGTGCGTGTTTGGTTGAAACTAAAGTAACCTTGGCAAATTTTCTAGTATCAGAGAGAGCCAAGTGTTTGCCATTATTGAAAGTGATTAAGAATCTTATTCGTCTATTGAACGGGTCTTTGAGTCCCTCGGGTTCTATTGCCTCCCACGGATCTTTTTTGTCTGATTTATTAAATCTATATTTCCCATACAATAGGTGGCCAGTCATCTTCATGTGAACCAAGATAGTTTTGCCACCACTGATCTCAATCAAAATATTTTTTGCCCTTCTGTGAATTGCCAAGACTTTATTACCGACAACCGCTTTTTTGAAAAATTTAAAGAAAACAGGATCTTTGATGGTCTCTGATCCTTTGAAATACGGACTATTGTAATTAGTCCACACATCAGAAATTACGAGACCCGTGATATGATCTTTGAGTCCGTTTACTGTAGTTTGAACTTCTGGTAATTCAGGCATATTCCTATCTTAATGTATAATATACGCATGCGCCATATTGTTATTGCTTTTCTCTTGGTAATGGTACTTGCTGTACCTTGGCTAATGCTTCACCCTGAGCAGGCAAGAGTGGTATATTCGGTCATTGGATCTGCAGAAAATTATATTGCTACGGCGATACTAAATCATAGCCCAAAGTCAGTTGTCGATATAAAAGCAAAATATTTGTCCTTCAAGAGTAAAGATAAATCAAAAAGTAATAAAGTAAGAATATTACTTGTCCCTGGACATGAACCTGGTTATGGAGGGGCAGAGTACGCCAATCTTTTTGAAAGGGAGATGGTGGTTGATCTAGCTAACCAGTTGCAGAAATTTATTGGTTCAAATGATCGATATGAAGTCTTTGTTACACGAAATAAAAATAGTTGGAATCCGATATTCCAGAATTATTTTGATACAAATTGGGAAGATATCAAAACCTGGATAAAAGGGCACAGAGAAGAAACGGCTCGTTTGTCTAGACTCGGTGAGTATCATCCTGTTGTTCAGCCAGTAATGCACAATGCCGCACCCGCCAATATTGCTTACAGACTTTATGGTATTAGCAAATGGTCAAATGAAAATGATATGGATATCATCATTCATATTCATTTCAACGATCATCCTGGACATTCTATGAACAACCCCGGCTTATATAACGGCTTCGCTATCTATGTTCCCGAAAATCAGTTTTCCAATAGTTCCTCCACTCAGACTTTGGCCAGTTCGATTTTCAATCGTTTAAGAAAATTTAATGCGGTCTCTAATTTTCCTGGGGAAAAGGTTGGTATTGTTCAGACTCAAGATTTGATTGCTGTTGGAGCATACAACTCTGTCGATGCCGCTAGTATGCTTATCGAATATGGTTACATCTATGAACCACAGTTCAACAATTTAGAGTTATATGATTTGACAATGAAAGATCTAGCTTTTCAGACTTACTTGGGTTTGCAGGATTTTTTTGACGACCTTACACCAATAAATACTACAGGAGCTTTTGGCACCCTGGTAATGCCGTATGTCTGGACCAGCCCCATAGCTGATGCAAAAGCAAATTCAAAAGATGTTTTCTCACTTCAAACAGCTATGGTTATGGACGGTGTTTATCCGCCAGCAAATCGTACCTTGAACGACTGTCCGCGCACTGGAAATTATGGCAACTGTACAAAGACGGCTGTGGAATTATTCCAAAAAAAGAGGGGAATAACTGGTGAGTATGGAATGGTGGGGAACAAGACGATGAACGAGTTGAATAGGTTATTTTCGATAACGACGATTTAGGTTTTGATGATGCAGGGCAGGACACATTTTTTATCTTGTCACGATCGGTCAGATTGAAAGCTCTTCTCTGACGACAGCGGAATCACTCCACGGTAATCTTGAACCATTTGGCCCCATGATATAAGGGTCGGTGCCTTTGCCGGTAATTATTACAAAATCACCTGGTTGTGCCAATTTCAAGGCTTCGCGGATAGCCAAACGGCGATCCATTATTATCTTTGGCTTGTGATTGGTTATACCCTTTGCCACATCAGCAACGATCTTGATTGGGCTTTCATCGTAAGGATCTTCATCGGTCAGAATTATTTCTGTACAATATTTGTCTGCAATTTTACCCATCTCTGACCTCTTCCAAGTATCACGACCACCACCTGTACCACCCAAAACACCAATAATTTTTTTATCTTTGAAAACCTCATAAAGCTTTTGGAGAGAGTCAACGGTGTGGGCGTAATCGACTATAACAGTAAAATCTTTAGCCTGAATTTTTTCCAGACGACCAGGAATGATGGGGAGGTTTTGGATAGCGTCTATTATTATCTCATTTGAAATATTTTCCTCTTTCGCACAAGTGATGGCAGAGAGAAGGTTATATAGGTTGAATAGGCCTTGAAGATCTGAATGGACATTCCTTCCGGCGAAAGTAAAATCAATGCCTGAGACAGATAGGGAATACGGTTCGACATCTTTTATGTTATATGAAACTTTTTTATCTGCCTTGCAGGCTAGAAAGTGTTCTGCTTCTCTGTCGTCACCATTTACGATTATGGTTTTTATTGGTTTTTTGGACCAGGCCATATTTCTTGCGATTGCCAATTTTGAATCGCGATAATTTTCGAATGAACCATGAGCTTCTATGTGTTCAGGTGTTAGGTTTGTGAATATGAATGTGTCGAGTTCGATAAATCGGTGTCGGTAAAGTAAAGAGCCTTGAGAGGTCATCTCAAGTATTAGGTATTTGCAATCCGAATCAACTGCCTGACGAATGATTCTTTGCAAAAAAAATCTACCAGGAGTGCTCATTTTAGAGAGGTT
>CAYMXR010000025.1:3318-8489 GCA_964394505.1 uncultured Candidatus Saccharibacteria bacterium
ATGGCATCAGCGTCACTAGAAAGTCCGGGCGAAAGATCGTCGCCAATCAATGTTCCGAGTTTGTCTTTGAGTTCGAGGACTATCTTTTCGGCGGTCTTTTTGCCAATTCCTGAAACTTTGACCAAGTGCGCAGTAGATCCAGTTTGGATTGCATTTACCAAAGTGTCGCTGTTAACTGCGGAGAGTATGTTTATTGCTCCTTTTGGACCAATTCCAGAAATACTGATGAGTAATTCAAAGAAGTTTCGCTCCTTTTCTGTTATAAAACCGTATAAATCTAGAGCGTTTTCTCGGACGGCTAGGTAGGTGAAGAGTTTTTGTTGCGATCTAATCGCAAGGCTATGAAGAGCGTCTGCAGTAACGAATATCTTATAGCCAACACTATTTACTTCCAAAACTACGTATTTGGAGTCATTCTGTGTAACTGTACCTTGCAGGGAAGCGATCATGAGTGAATTATATCGCCCAGCGAGGATTTGTGGAAGCTCGATTACGCATAGCACAGGCGAGGTCCGACCTCGCCCACCACTTTACTTTTTTTGGCTATCGTGTTAACTTATCCAAACAACTATGGCGATCACTTCATCAGCAAAGAAAGCATTTCGTGCCTCAAAAAGAAAGCGCGTTTTCAATCTACGACGCAAGTCAGAATTTGAGCAACAGATCAAGGATTTCCGCCGTCTCATCGCCGCCAAGAAAAAGGCAGAAGCTACAAAGCTTATTCCTCTCATCTACAAATCTCTAGATAAGGCTGCAAAAACAAACTATATCAAGAAGAACACTGCTGGAAGACTAAAGTCTCGTGCGATGTTGGCCTTGAGTAAGCTTGCTTAGTTTAGCTTACATCTCAATTAGTCTTTGTCTTTGTGCTAAGTTTTGAGTTTTTAGATTTAAGATTATACTTGCCCTCGTCGTTCAACGGATAGGACGCAGGATTGCGGATCCTGCAATCGAGGTTCGATTCCTCGCGGGGGCACCACAAGAAAAGACTGGCTTTCTGCCAGTCTTTTCTTGTGGTCCACGGAATCGAAAGCCGGACCGAACGGAGGTGAGGGAGGCGGGGTCGCGAGTCCGGCTAGCAAGCCGGAACTCGTGACCGATTCCTCGCGGGGTGCAGGGAATCTAAAACCCCAACCTCTCCAAAACCCTATGTAGGAAATGTTCGTGATGTTCGGTCTCGGCGATATAACGGAGCATAATCTCACGGACACTTTCTGGATCAACTTCATCTATAAAAATCACAATGTACGGCATCAACAGCTTTCTTGATTTGATAATTAATCTTGGTGGGACTTCATCGTGCGGAATCCAAAAAGATTCTAGAGTAAGAAATGAATAGAATTTATCATGGATCATTATCCCACGATCATTGATCTCGTGATAAACATTGCGTGGCGGGTGAGAGGCGTGAATAACTAGAGCAACCGCAGCGACCAAGACAAAGATACCGGTAATGACACTTCCTAAGATAATTGATACAGCAGAAATAGTGAGAGTAACAATACCGACTGACCAATACCAGTCTTGTTTTTTCTCGACATGGAAATGTTCCGGAGCATTCCAAGATATTAGAGCTTCTGTTGCCATGTTGTAATTATAGCGCAGACCATAGATGAGCGGTAGCGAATAAAGGACAAGTATCCATTTATCTCCAACTCTTTAGCCACATGCGAGATTGTAATTGTTGATCAGTAAGTGGTATACCATAAGTAAGAGGGGACCAATAGATGAAAGCTGAAAAAGCGATAAAGATTATTATTCCTGCAACAATCATTTTGGTTTTTGGTTTTAGATAATCCAGAAGTAATGCTATTGAAATTACACTGAAGATGAGAGCAATTTCGTAATGATACAAAAACATCACTCGGCCGATCAAAGCGAAAGGGAGAAGGTTGGCAAGATAACCAATAATGATAAGCAAAGTTATGTTTGATATTTTGGGATCACCCGAAAGAGATCTTTTGTTTGTCAGTTTGAAGATGGATATTAGTATAAAAGCAACAACTGACAAAGTTCCAAGCCAATACACAAATGGGTTACCAAGAAGATAGATGTAAGATTTTTCGCTGGATAGTGGCGTCGTCTCTCCTTGCCAATAGAAGATAGTACGATGCATAAATGGCCATGTATACCATTTGCTAGAATTTGGATGAGTAGCCGTCATGCCAGAATTGGCAGTAAACATTACTTTGTTTAATTCGGTAAATTTGCCAATAAACCCAATCTCTCCGGTTTCGGTAGAATCAAAAAATTGGTTACCGATGAGTGTCTTCTGAAATCCTTCGGTCATAAAAACATCTCCTTTGCCGGAAAATGGCAGTGAATGAAAATGAATCGCAAAAAGTGTTAGATATACGACAATAGCAATAGAAAAATATTTTGAGACAAAGATCAGAAATTTTTTTGTTGCAGTTTTGTTTACGCCTTGTTTATATAGTCTGTAAAATTCTAGTAATATTATTAGGAAAAGAAATGTGGCACCTGTCCATTTTATTGAAAGAGTTATACTCGCGGAAAATATTGAACCGATCAAAATCCAATTTTTGTATCGAGTGTTCTTTGCTTCGTGATATTGGAAGTATAGAAGAAGGGACGCAAAGCCGGTCAATAACATTAATATATCTGGCAAGATATATCTCGATTGAACTATCAGTGAATTTTCTAAAGCAATAAGTATTGCAATAACAAAAGATGAGATTTTTGTAATGCCGATTTTCTGACATAAGAAATACAAAACAATAGGCAATAGTATTCCGGCGATCATTGGAATTAATCGAAGATAAATGACGGCGTCAGGTAATACATTTCCGATATAATCCCAGTTGGCCGTGTAATCGTTGGCTCCAGTAATATAACCCCAAAATGCTTCGAATAATTTGAAGAATGGTGGATGTTGATCAAAAAAGTAGGTGCCATGCCAATAATAAGATAGAAAATTACCGTAAAAAACTTCATCAAAGACAACGGACGTTGGAAAACCAAAATGATAAAAATGAGTTGCCAAACCAACGATCAGAATTATTAAAATAAGCATAGACAGATTATATCATGGTATAATTTGTCAATGAAAAATATGTCGATTTCAATATTTTTTCCGGCTTACAATGAAGGTGAGAATATTGAGAGAGCGATCAAAACAGCAAAGGTGGTCATCCAAAAGATAACTGATCAGTATGAAATCGTCGTTGTAAATGATGGCAGTCGTGATAATACGGGGGAGATCATAGATAGGTTGGCCACTGAAGATAGTAGAATAAGAGCAATTCATCACAAAAAAAATTTGGGTTATGGCGATGCTCTGTGGACTGGTATTCAGAATGCAAGAAATGAATGGTTTTTCTTCACTGATGCAGACCTCCAGTTCGATTTTGAGGAAATAAATAAGCTGATTGAATATATTCCAGAATATAAAGTGGTACTTGGTTATCGTGCACCAAGAAAAGATTCTTTTATGAGATTGCTTAATGCTTGGGGTTGGAATCTCTTGGTCAGGTTATTATTCGGACTCAAAGTGCGAGATATAGATTGCGCATTCAAATTGTTTGACAGAAAGATCGTTGCCTCTCTACCACTTTTGACTAGAGGGGCTACTATGAGTGCCGAGATTCTTATTCGTCTAATGAAAAATGGTGAAAAATGGATCGAAGTTCCAGTTTCTCATTTTCCTCGAAAGTTTGGTTCGCCGACTGGTGCAAAAATTAGCGTTATTGCAAGAGCATTTAGAGAATTATTTAAATTATATAAAAAGGGGATATGATTTTACATGATTTAATTGTGAAGCTAAAGTCTTCTTTGGAAAAATTAAAAGATCATCAGACTTTTTTGGGTGCACTTTGGATTGGTTGGGGTGTTTATTTTTTTGTTTTATTCAAAAATATTATTGATTTTAGGTCTGATGGGATATATTTTGGCCATGTTAATGTCTGGAGCGATTGGGCTTTGCACACTGCCATTGCAAATAGTTTTGCTTTTAAAGCACCAAGCTTATGGTTTGCTTATCATCCGATCTTTGCTGATGGTATTTTTACCTATCCATTTTTGGCAGACATGATCACTGGCTTTTTGATGCGTGTTGGTTTTGGTCTAAAGTTGGCCTACCTTGTTCCTTCTATGGTAACTATCTTGCTTCTTGTTTCGGGTATATATTTTCTTGCTTTTCTAATTTCAAAAAACAAGATCGTTTCTTTTTTGTCTGTAAATATTTTTTTATTTTCTGCTGGTCTAGGTTTCATAAATTATTTCAAAGATATTTTTTCTGATCCTGTTTGGTCGACCATCTTGTATCCGATCAAAGATTACAGTGCCTTGTTCAGATACGACTGGTATGCAGGGAATGTGGTTGTTGGTTTGTTGTTGCCACAAAGGGCGTTTTTGCTTGGAATCACTCTCGGTATTTGGTCTCTTATTGGCCTTATATATGTTTTAAAAAAGAAAAATCAAGCTAGATCTGATCACATAATAATTTTTATTGCCGGTCTATTTGCGGGTATTTTGCCGATAGTGCATCCTCACAGCCTCATTTCTCTTGTTGTTATTGCTGGTATAGTCTGTATCGTTAATTATAAAAAATGGAGATATATAATCGGCTATGTTTTGCCTGCAGGACTCCTATCTTCATTTTTGTTTTTCTATTTTATCTATGGCGGAATAGAAAACCCAAATTTCTTTTCTTTGTTCGTTGGCTGGGGAACGAAGTCTTTTGGAGAATGGTTGTGGATGTGGTTTTTGTTTTGGGGATTATCTATTCCGCTTGCTGTTTATGGTTTTTGGTTGATAAGAAAGGAGGGAGATCGAACAATAAAATATTTTCTCTTTTCCTTTTTTGTCTTATTTGTTATTGGAAATCTATTTTTGTTCCAACCTATAAAATGGGACAATTCAAAAATATTTTGGTGGGTATACCTAGGTTTTTCTATTTTGGTAGCTATAAGTATATATAGAGTATGGCTGTTTAATAAATATTGGGGTAGGGCAATCTCGGTATTACTATTTTTGATCGTTTGTCTTACCGGAGTTATTGAGTTGAATAGATTGATCCAAATAGATAAACATTCTCATCTTGGCACAAGCAAAGATGATATGGAGCTTGGTTTGGTCTTGAGGAAAAATACCGATGAGCTCGCTCGTTTTTTGACCAATCCCTCACACAATCATTTTATTATGGTTTGGGC
>CAYMXR010000026.1:0-2235 GCA_964394505.1 uncultured Candidatus Saccharibacteria bacterium
ACATCATCCGTGGTGTGAAGAGAACAGGGGAGATGGTGGGGATATAGAATCTTAACCTACTACGCTGACTACTCCGCTAAAGCTACGAAGTCCAAGAAAGCTTCGTAGGTCAGGAATCTAAAATCTGAAAAGTAAAATCTTGATCGAAGTGCGATTAGATTTTACTTTTTAGATTTTAAATTGATTCTTTTGGTTTTTGAGTATTAATAGGTTATAATGACTACAGTTACTCGTTAATTAAATATAATATTATGACATCAACAACAAAATCAGGTGTGGCTTTAGTCGCGGTCTTGGCGATTGTGATAATAGGTTGGTCTATATATAGTGGCGATGTAGGTGAAAAGCTCGATGCAGTTGCTATTGAACCTCAGGTTATAGTTACTCCAGAACCAGCATTACCAAATACATTTGGAACCGGTCTTAGTAGAGAAGATGATATTTCCAATGAAGCTTTGCAAAACGATATCGATGCCTTTGGAAAGCAGATGACGGCTCTAGTTGGTGACGCTGCTATTATTGATTCTATCTTGGCTCCAACCAAATAGAGATTAACTATAAAAATAAAATGAAAAAAATACTTTTAGTTCCAGTAGTCTTGCTTTTAGGATTAATAATATCTTCCTCTGCTATTGTTCAAGCAGAAAACGCCACATCTTCAGATAAGACTGTTAGAGATTCAGAAAAAAAGATAGAAGATAAGATACAAAAAGTCAGAACTTCGGCCGATAAAGAGTTGGACAAAAGGATAGAAGATTTAGAAAAATTGAAAACAAGGATTAGCGAGTTCAAAAATATTTCTAGTGCAGAAAAACAATCAATAGTCGCTTTTGTCGATAATTTGGTTATGATTCTCAAAAATCTACGAACCGAGATTGATACTACAACATCAACAACCACACTAAAAGAAGCCAGAGAATCTATTACCAAGAATTACAGAGTGTATGCTTTGGTTATGCCACAACTAAATATTATTGCAAACGCCGATCGGATGACAACCATGGTTAGTATGATGGCGATCGTTGGATCAAAACTTGAAGCAAGACTAAATCAACTTGCAACATCTAGTGTTATTACTTCTGCAAACTTAGTATCAGCACGAAAGAGCCTAGATAATTTCAAAGCAAAGATCGCTGATGCTCAAACACAGTCACAAAAAGCTGTTGAATTAGTAGCAAATCTGATACCAGATCAAGGTGAAAAAGAGGTTATGGATTCAAATACCTTGGCGCTCAAAGAAGCTAGAGCAAAACTCAAAATAGCTGAGAATGATCTTGTTACAGCACGCAAAGAGGCAGAATCAATCATCAAGCTTCTTGGAAAGGAAAAAAAGGCAAAACCAGTCCAAGCATCGACTACTCCAGAACTCAAAACTCAGGAGATAAGGTAAGTTATGATCTATCGTTACATACTCAAACCTCTGTTTTTCAAATTCGATCCAGAATCGGTTCATGACTTTATGGTCAGTTTCGGCGAAATTCTGGGTGGCAATTTGATTACAAGAAATCTAACAAGATTGATTTATGGATATAATGGAAAAGATATATCAAAAACCGTTGATGGTCTAAGATATAAAACACCTTTTCTTTTGTCTGCAGGTTTTGATTATGATGGTAGATTGAGTAAAATACTTCCTTGCATCGGCTTTGGTGGAGAGGAGGTCGGCTCTGTGACTGCCAAGCCTTACCAAGGCAATCCAAAACCTCGTCTTACAAGATTACCAAAATCCAGAAGTATTATTGTCAATAAGGGGCTCAAAAATGAGGGAGTAGAAAAGATTATCGAACGACTGGGACAATTGAAAAAGAGCGATTTTGTTTTAGGTATCTCCATAGCCAAGACCAATTGTATAGATACTGCGGGGACCGATGGAGCCATAGCAGATTACTTATATTCATTTAGACGATTGAATGAAGAAAATATTGGAGATTATTATACTATCAATATCTCCTGTCCAAATGCTTATGGTGGAGAAGCGTTTATAACAGCGGAATTGTTACAAAAACTACTATCTGCTCTTCGTACTGTGCCTTGTCAGAAGCCGATATATATCAAGATGCCGATCAATATTCCTTGGGACCAATTTCAATCACTTTTGAAAGTAATCGATCAAAACAAGATTAACGGTGTTATTATCGGTAATCTAAACAAAGACTATAGCCATCTAGATCATCGTCATGAAGCACCACAAGAATATTGTGGCGGATTGTCGGGCAAAGTCTGTCGAAAATTATC
>CAYMXR010000026.1:2335-7856 GCA_964394505.1 uncultured Candidatus Saccharibacteria bacterium
GTTGCAACATTGTGTTCGGTAAATTGAACATTGTTTTCTTTGAAGAAGTCCTTTACTAATCCGCAATACATACAAGATGGCGTAGAGTAGACAATAGCATTTTTCATTTTTTATTTAATTATTATTTTGTATAAAACTAACTATTATATAAATCGTATCACATCATGATATAATCAAGCAACAATTATGGAGTATATTAGTATTTTTTCTCTTTTAAGCTCCAATATGGAGATTTTCATTAATAAGGGAGGATATATTATCCTATTCATCTTTACGATTCTAGAGGGTGTTCCGCTTGTTGGTATGGTAGTACCAGGACATATTGCCATCATTGCTGGTGGTTTTTTGGCCAAATTGGGCACTTTAGATCTCGGTTGGACTATAGTGGTTTCGGTTTTGGGTGCCCTAATAGGAGATTATCTTGGTTTTTATTTTGGCCGCCGTTATGGTATGTCGTTTATTGCCCGTCTGCGCCCCTATTTTTTCATAACCGATTCTAGTATAGAAAAAGCTCAAAATCTTTTGTCTAGACATACAGGTAAGGCTCTAGTAATAGGGCGATTTACCCCAGCCACTCGCGCGCTCATGCCTTTTTTGGTCGGAACCAATCAAACTTCAACAAGACAATTTTGGATTTTCAATATCATCGGTGGCATCTCATGGGTTGTAAGCTCGGTTTTGGCTGGTTATATTTTCGGTAGTGCATATCGCGCTTTTTCTGGTTATATAGGAAAGATTCTGTTAGTTGCAATTATTTTTGCTATAGTTTTCATCTGGGGTTACAAGTTTGCCAATAGTCGTTTTCATATTTTCAAGAAATATGAACTCTTTACTTTGATTTTGAATATTATTTCTTTGGGGACATTTGCTCTGGTTGTAGATAAGCTCATAGATAGCAATTTCCGATTAAGTTTCGATATCTTAGTCAATGGATTTATGGACAAGGTTAATTACGCTTATCCTTCTTTGGTGTTTTTGGCCAAATGGACCTCGGGGATAGGAGGGATCACGGTTGTTACTATCCTGGGGATTATTTTTGTAGCCTATATGTTGGTCAAGAGAAAATGGCGATCGGCATCTATAATGTTTTTGTCTATTGGTCTAACTGCTTTTTTTACAGGTATGATAAAAGCCTTTTTTGTTTCCCCAAGACCAGTCAATGCTCTGGTGGAATATTTGGCTGATCCTAGTTTTCCTAGCGGACACTCTTCTATGATAGCCGCCTTTTTGTTTATCGTGGCTTATCTCTCTGCTTACAACATAAAATCTTGGGTAAAGAGGGAGTCGGTAATTGCGATTTGTGTTTTAGGAATTGTCGTCGTCGGTATGAGCCGTCTCATCTTGAATGTGCACTGGCTTTCTGATGTTGTCGCGGGTTGGTCGTTGGGAATATTTTTTGCCACAGCATCGATACTGCTTGTCAGATATGCATGTTCTCTATTTCTCAAAAAGTAATTTCCATTTTTGTTGAGCCCTAGTCACATCATGTTTTTATTTTTTGAAACTCGAGGACACTTTGGGAGTAATATCTCTTGTATTTTCCAAAGATCAACCGAATCCTTGGAGGGTGAGCTTTGTGAAAATACTAGAGATATTACGAGCAAACCCGCAGAGTTGAAAACAATAAAAACATGATGTGACTAGGGCGTCTTGTTACTGTAAAAACGCGCTCTTTCCTGGATAGATCGCTGTATCCCCAAGAGATTCCTCGATTCGTAGAAGTTGATTGTATTTTGCTGTACGGTCTGATCTAGACAATGATCCCGTCTTTATCTGGCCGACCCCTGTACCAACAGCAAAATCTGCAATCGTTGAATCTTCGGTTTCACCAGAACGGTGAGAAATTATTGAAGTATAACTTGCTTTTTTGGCTAACAATATAGCATCAATAGTCTCTGAAACTGTGCCGATCTGATTGAGCTTTATCAAAATGGAATTGGCAATTTGCTTTTCTATTCCCATACCCAATCTTTCGATATTTGTTACAAACAGATCGTCTCCGACAAGTTGGATTTTGGAACCAAGTTTTTCGGTAATTTGTTTGTACCCAGTCCAATCATCTTCGGCTAGACCGTCTTCGATCGAGATGATGGGGTATTTGCTTACAAGTTCCTCATACCAAGATATCATCTCAGTTGAAGTTAGAGTCTTGTTGTCTCGATGCAATACATATTTGCCATCCTTGTACAATTCTGTCGCAGCGACATCCATAGCGATTGCGATCTCTGTACCTGCCTTGTAACCAGCCTCTTTTATCGCTTCCATTATCATAACGAGAGCGGATTCATTTGAAGGAAGCGAAGGAGCAAAACCACCTTCATCGCCAACTGTAGTATTTAGTTTGTTTTTTGTGAGAATCTTCTTTAGAGTGTGAAATATCTCGGTTCCAGCACGGAGTGATTCTTTGAATGACTTGAATCCAATAGGAACAATCATGAACTCCTGAACATCGGCGGCATTTTCTGCGTGTTTACCACCATTTATGATATTCATCATTGGTACTGGTAGTCTCATCTCGGTTTCGCCCATGAGTTTATTGAAATATACAAAAAGCTCCTGTTTTTTGCTTTTGGCCATAGCACTAGCGAAGGCCATGGATACTCCCAATATTGCATTAGCTCCAAGTTTACTTTTGTTTGGGGTACCATCAAGATCGATAAGAGTACAGTCTAGCTTTCTTTGATCGTATTCTTTGCCTACTATTTCCTTGGCAATTTCACCATTGATATTTGATACTGCTTTTATGACACCTTTGCCATTGTATCTTTTTGGATCGTTGTCTCGGAGTTCCACAGCCTCGTGGCTACCAGTCGAAGCACCCGATGGTACTGCTGATCTTCCGAAAGAATCATCGTTGAGTATTAAGTCTACTTCGACTGTCGGATTGCCTCGTGAATCAAGAATCTCCCTTCCCAAAACTGATTTTATCTTTATCATTTTTATCTTTTTAAAATTTTAATTTGGTAATTATATAGCTTTTTTGATCATTTAGCATCTTTCATAGTCATGATTGGTAGTAGTGCTATTAATGAGAAAATTCCGATAACCACAAACATATATCGGTAATCGATGAAGAGTAGACCAATAATCATGATCATAGAACTCGAAAAGAATGAGAGGGGACGGGTAATTCTAAAGGCACTTAGAATGGAAGAATTTTGAATTTTGACTTTTTTGAAAAAGTAAACCTCTAACATTATTTCTGCTGTGGCCGCTCCGATACGAGTGATAAATAACATAAGTGCCCAAATAAAAATATCCTTGGTTACGAGATATGAGAGAACAATTGTTGCTATACCCATTATTGCAAAACCGATCGCCATGATGTCTTTTTCACCGTATTTTTTATCGGACATTTTGCCAAGAGGATATTGGATCAGAGGAAAAGGTAATAGCATAATAACCAGGATCAAACCTATTTCACTCCAGTCAAAACCGATATATTTGTTTAGATATATCGGACTATAAACAACCATCCAAGAATAAAATGTCTGAAGGGTGATGTTGGCATAGAAAAGTTTTACGAGATCGCTATTTGTAGAAATGTCCTTTGCCGATTGCCACAGAGAAGGATGTTCGTATTCTGGATCATGGAAACGGGGAAAATTGTGGTGAATGAGATAAATAAGAGGGAAAAGAATTGCTAGCGAAGCGATATAAGTATTTTGATAATTGTTATTGTGATTTATAAGAATGCTACCTATAAGTGGTCCAAAAACCCAAGAAGCATTGAGTGTTGCAGAATATAAACCACGGATAGTCCCTATATGATCTTTGTCGGAGTATTTTTCTAGGAAGATATCCAAACAAAGACCAATGAGTGAAGAAATGGCTGACTGGAGAATAAAAAATAGTGTCAGCATCTTACCAGAGGTCGAGGTTATGAGTCCATAAAATAGAGCTATTTGTATACAGATAAAGATGATAATCGAAGTGTAGTTACCGAGCCTGCGAATAATGAATGGGGCCAAAATAAAAGCAAGTATGGATGTTGCTGCCCCGGTCATGTATATGAGTCCGATAGTATTTGCGTCAGCGAATAAATTCAAAAAACTGGAGTTGGAGTATACGGGGATAGAGATATGCAGTGAAAAGATGAATCCGATTACTGTGATCGTGTAAATTATGTGGGAACGAGGTCTAGAGATGGCCATGTTTTGGTTTATTATATCAGTTGAGTAAATATCGCTCAACTGTTGCATCGAATCTTAAAAGATGCTAAATTAGTTTAATCATGAAAAAAGGAATACATCCAGAGAATTATAGACCAGTCATATTCGCCGACAATTCAAACGGTGCCAAATTCCTCATACCTTCAACCATTGCTACTACCGAGACAGCAAAATGGACCGATGGCAAAGAATATCCCATATATCATGTCGAAATTTCTAGTGCTTCACATCCATTTTATACCAACGAAGAAAAGATCATAGACACTGCTGGTCGCGTCGAAAAGTTCAAATCTCGCCAATCAAAAGCAAAATCTTCTAGCAAGAATGCTTAGATTGTAATTTCATCGCCTGTTTGCGATGTCTTGTTGTTTATGAATATTGATCAATATAAAAACAATCCGAAAACGGCTTTTCTTGCGACTATGTACGAAAAATTAGTCAAAGATGAGGTGGAGATAAGAGCTATGGCAGAAAAAGATCCTTCTTTGGCAGAATTGGCAGAAGGTGATCTTTCTTCTGTCCGTGAACAAATGAAAAATCTAGAAGAACAGATGAAATCTATTCTAGAAAACGATAAGGAAGAGGACGAAAAACCAAATGAAGTAATATTGGAGGTTCGAGCTGGAGCGGGTGGAGATGAAGCAGCTCTTTTTGCGGCAGAACTTCTAAATATGTACAAACGCTATGCCGAATCTAAGGGTTGGTCTGCAAAGATTATTGAAGAGTCTACAAACGACCTTGGTGGTTACAAAGATGCTTGTTTGGAATTGAAAGGTAAAGGGGTTTACGAAGATCTTCGTTTTGAGACTGGTGTTCATCGTGTCCAAAGGGTTCCGGAAACAGAGAAGTCTGGCAGAATTCATACCTCTACTGCCTCAGTCGCTATCATGCCGATCAGGAAAAAGACAAAATTTGAGATCAATCCTGCCGATATTGAAATTGAGTTTTCTCGAGCCGGTGGCAAAGGTGGTCAAAATGTTAACAAAGTTGAATCAGCCGTTAGGGTCATACACAAGCCTACAGGTATCGATGTTCGATCTACGGTTCAGCGCAGTCAGGGTGCAAACCGTGAAAGGGCTATGCAGATCTTGACGGCAAAGTTGGAAGCAATGAAGGAAGAAGAAGAGGCCAAGAAGTTTTCGGCCGATCGTAAGGGACAGATCGGTACCGCTGATCGTTCAGAAAAGATTCGCACATATAATTTTCCACAGGATCGAGTCACTGATCATAGGATCAAGCAGTCATGGCACAATCTACCGATCATTATGTTAGGCAAATTTGGTCCCATCACCGAAGCTCTTCAGGAATTCGAAAAGACGGGCAAGATGGGGGAAGATGGGGAGGAGTAA
>CAYMXR010000027.1:0-6058 GCA_964394505.1 uncultured Candidatus Saccharibacteria bacterium
ATATTCGAATAATAGAGTGGAGAGTTCGCTCTGGAGTCGGTACTATTTATACAACCCCTCGACATCATCCATCATTTTTTCTATCGAAAACCTGGTAACGACTTTTTCTTTGAGATTGTTGCCGTAAACTTTTCTCTCCTCGGGATGTTCGATCATGAATGATAGGGCGTGAGCAAGTTCACGGGAATTTTTTGGTTGGATGAGAATACCAGACTTCATATCGTCGATGATTTCCGGAATACCACCAACGGTGGTTGCAACTACTGGCAAGGAAGCTAATCCCGCTTCCAAGATAACGTAAGGTAAACCTTCTTTGATTGAAGGAAGAGCAAAGACATGAAAAGCTTTGAGATATTCACTGGCGTTTTCTAGATAGCCGGCAAGAAAGACATTGTTTGACAGACCATTTTCTTTGATCATTGTTGCCAACCTTTCCTTTTCCTCGCCATCGGAAATAATGATAGAGATAGTGTTAGGTTGCTGACCGGAGACCACCTTCATGCTTTCTATAAGACAAGGCAATCCTTTGTTTGGATGTAATTCGGCAATAGTTCCAATAACATTCTTCTTATAAAAATCTGCGACATTCATACCGATAATTTTTGCCATAGCTTGTTTTGCGCCGTCAACAGAGACAAATGTAATTGGTTTGATACCAAGTGGAATGACAGCCAGTTTGTCTTTTACAAAAGGGAAGTATTCGGCTTGTTTGTGGTCTTTTTCTGAAACAAGAATAGTCTTGTGTGAGAGTATCATCGTGAGCCATGAAAAGAAAATTATAGCGAGCTTTTCTTGAATAGGACGCATTTCGTTCCATGTCCACCCATGTACAGTGGTGATGATTTTTTTGACCCTAAGTAGTCTTGCAGCCAAAGAGCCAAGACCAGCCGCCTTGGGACTATGTAGATGGACGATATCTGGTTGTTTGTTTTTGATAACGGTGTATATCTCTTTGAATGAACCCGCGTCCTTGCCAACATTTACATCTCGGCCCAAAGTGGCAATAGAAAAAGTATAAATACCAGCTTGTTCGAGTTTATTTTTCAATATTCCTTCACCACCCAATGCTACCCAGACATCGTGACCACGATTTTTCATCGAGGTGGCAAGATCGAAAACATGTCTTTGTGCGCCTCCCCAGTTGGATTTAGTTATTATGTATAAGACTTTCACCTATATAAAATACCACAAATTAAGCTATTATAAAGACTTGAAAGAAATGCAAATCAGTGTTAATGTAATTTAATGAATTTCAACAATTCCAGAGGAATTTTTATCTTGATAATAGGGGATTTGTTTACTTACCTTTTCTCATTGATCATTACTCTTGCTATCAGATACGAGGCTATACCATCACGAACTCTTTTGTTTAGTCACATACCGTCATTTATTGTTTTATTTTTATTGTTTATCCTAATCAGTCTTAGTGCTGGTCTGTATGACAAACAAGCAGCTTTTATTCGAAGGCAGATAAGAGGCTCTTTGCTTCGTGTGCAAATTTTCAATATATTTATCGGGGCAATGTTCTTTTATTTGGCCCCAGTCGGTATTACCCCAAAGGCCAACCTAGTAATTTACTTTATCGTTTCGACAATCCTACTTTTCCTTTGGAGAACTGTTATGTTTCCTGTAATAAGTTTGACCAGAAAGCAAAAAGCCGTTTTGGTCGGAAAGGGCGATGATGTTGCTCAACTCTTCCATGAAGTAAACAATAGTGATCGTTATGGCCTAGTGTTTCGAAAACATATTGCTCCGGTCGGTACAATAGAGGATGTTGTGTCTTCTATAGATCAAGCTGTAAAAGAAAGTGGTGCGCTTATCGTTGTGGCAGATTTTCATGATAAGTCCATTGAATCGGCAATGCCATTTTTGTATTCACTTGTATTTTCTGGGGTAAAGATTATCGATGCTGGAAAATTGTATGAGTCTCTATTCGATCGGATTCCTTTGTCTATGGTTGGTGAACGCTGGTTGGTAGAAAATTCCAGCACCTCTTTGGGTAATAGAAGAATGTATGATATTCTGAAAAGACTTATTGATATTGCGGTGGCTTCGATCGGCGGTGTTGTATCTTTGATTCTTTATCCATTTATTTATTTTGCAATAAAGCTTGATGATGGTGGCCCAATCTTTATTTCTCAAGAAAGGATAGGATCAAATGGTAAATTAGTAAGAATTGTCAAATTTCGTAGTATGTCGGGAAATGATAATGGTAACTACAATAGTAATGGTAATACTTCATTTTATGTAACCAAAGTCGGGAAATTCCTTCGTTCATCTCGCCTGGATGAATTGCCTCAATTGTGGAATGTGGTTTGTGGAGATCTGTCCTTGGTTGGTCCACGATCGGAACTACCAAGACTTGTCAGTGTCTATGAAAAGGAAATCTCTTATTATAATGCTAGACACCTAGTTAAACCTGGATTATCTGGTTGGGCACAGATCTATCACGAGGCTCATCCGCATCACTCTGTTGCAACTGAAGATACGAAAGACAAATTATCTTATGATCTTTATTACATAAAAAATCGTTCACTTACTTTGGATATGAGGATCATTTTGAGAACATTACAGATTTTGCTCAAAAGGGCGGGGAAGTAGCAAGACCTACCCTTGCTACTTATTATAATATCCTTATAATACCTCAATATGCTAAAACAACGATCAAAAGCAGTGATGCTATTAATAGTTGCGACAATTATTGGTTATTTTGTATATTCTTCTAGTCTGCCAGGTGGTTCGAAACCTTTTCGTCTAGGATTGGATCTTTCTGGTGGAAGTCATCTGGTCTTTAGTGCCGATGTTTCAAGGATTGATCCTGCGGATATTGGTGATTCTATGTCGGCTCTTCGTGATGATGTAGAGAGGAGGGTTAATACTTTTGGGGTCAGCGAGCCATTGGTACAGACTGAACAAGGTGCATCTTTGAGTTCAAAAGAGAGTGCTTATAAACTCATTGTTGAGTTGCCTGGAGTGACTGATCCGGATCAAGCTGCCGCTGCTATCGGTGCAACACCAGAACTAGACTTTAGAGTAGCAAAGGCCGACGAGCTAGAAGCCTTCAAATCAAAGGTTTCTGATGACATCTCAACATCTTCACAAGAATTAGCTTACATTGCTTTATTCAAAGAAACTGGTCTAAATGGAACCATGGTCGGTAGGGCAAATCTGACTTTCAATCAGACAACAGGTGTGCCAGAAGTTAGTCTTACTTTCAATTCCGAAGGACGCAAACTTTTTAGTGAAATAACACGCAATCATGTTGGTGATTATGTCGGAATCTTTTTGAATGGCGTTCTTATCCAATCTCCAGTCGTTCGTGAAGAAATTCCAAATGGTCAAGCAGTCATCAGTGGTGGATTTACGATGACCGAAGCTCAGACCTTGGTTCGCAATTTAAACTTCGGTGCTTTGCCAGTTCCTATAAAGCTGATCTCAACGCAAACCATTGGTCCGTCGCTGGGACAGGCAGCGGTAAATGGTGGACTTAGAGCCGGATTAATTTCATTTTTGATTATCGCTCTATTTCTTATCATCTGGTATCGACTTCCTGGACTTGTGGCTGTCATAGCTCTTGGTGTTTATACAGTTATAATGTTGGCTTTGTTCAAGCTTATTCCAGTTACTCTAACGGCGGCTGGTATCGCTGGATTTATTATCACAATAGGTATGGCAGTTGATGCAAACATTCTTATCTTTGAGAGAATGAAAGAAGAAATGGCCCGTGGTAGGGGGATCTGGGATGCTATGCACGAAGGTTTTGCTAGAGCATGGTTATCTATTCGAGATTCCAATATTTCAAGTATTATTACAGGAATAATCCTTTACAAATTTGGTAGTACTTCAGTTGTAACAGGCTTTGCTCTGGTATTCGTGATCGGTGTATTGGTAAGTATGTTCACTGCTATTACCGCCTCGCGAATATTCTTGTATGCGGTTTCGCCAGCCAGAACATCGAAATTAAGTACATTCTTGATTAGTAATGGGTTTAATAAAATAAAATCTTAAATCTCAAAATGTAAATCTTTAAGATTTGAGATTTAAAATTTAACTTTAAAAACATGTGGATAATAAAACACCGAAGAATATTTTATAGCTTTTCTATCATACTGATTGTTGCTTCGATCTTTGCCTTTTCTATCTGGGGATTGAAGTTGGGGATTGATTTTACTGGCGGAACATTGATACAAGTAGAATATCCTTCTACTCGACCAGATCAGATAGCCATAACTAAATCCCTATCCTTGATTGATGATAAAGCTTCTGTTCGACCAGTTGGCGATAACGGTTATATCATAAGAATGAAGCCTGTTGATCAAAAAGAGAAAGTTGATGTAATGAAGGCTCTGTTTGTTGGTAGTACAACTTCTGTTGTCGGTAGTGTTGATACGCAAACTCAAAATATCGCAGAATTAAAAACTTTTGATTCGATTGGGCCTGTTCTTGGAGCAGAAGCTTTGCGCAAAGCTCTTGTCTCTATCGTTTTGGTTATTGCTGGAATTGTCTTGTTTATAACTTTTGCTTTTAGGAAAGTCTCAGAGCCGGTTTCTTCTTGGAAATATGGCCTAGTCGCAATCATCGCGCTTGTTCACGATGTCATCATCCCAACAGGAGTCTTCTCTGTTTTGGGATATTTTGCCGGTTATGAAATTGATACGCTTTTCGTCACGGCTTTGTTGGTTATCCTTGGTTTCTCAGTTCACGACACTATTGTGGTTTTCGACCGTATCCGTGAAAATCTGAGATTATCTTCTTCAAATAAACCATTTGAACAAGTCGTCGGTGAAAGTGTAAACCAAACTCTAGTGCGTTCCGTTAACACTTCGCTTACTACTCTCATCGCTCTTTTGGTTCTGTATTTTGTTGGTGGATCTGCGACGGAACATTTTTCTCTCGCACTTATAATCGGTATTGCAGCAGGAACATATTCTTCTATCTTTGTCGGCTCGGCTCTCTTGGTCACAATCGAAAGGTGGGGGAAGGAAAAGAGGAGTTAATTGATATAACAATTTGAGATATTAAGATTGAAAGAAAAACTTGGTTGCAATTTGCGGCCGCCTTCTGTTCCGAGTATAATCTCCTGAATGTTAAAAGGAGATTCCAAAAAAGCAGATGCAATTATTCCCATTGAAGTTGTTACCCAACGGATATTTTTTATTCGTGGGCAGAAGGTGATGCTGGATGCTGATTTGGCGGAATTATACGAAATTTCTACAACAAGATTGAATGAACAGGTGAAACGTAATAAGGATCGGTTTCCACCCGATTTCATGTTTCAATTAACGAAAGATGAATTTGAAAACTTGATATCGCAATTTGCGATATCAAGTTGGGGAGGTCGCCGTCTTCTTCCTTTCGCCTTTACTGAACACGGTGTTGCCATGTTATCTTCCGTATTGAGAAGCCCTCGCGCAGTCCAAATGAACATACTTATAGTCCGCGCTTTTATTAAGATACGCGAGATATTGGCTTCAAATAAGGATCCGGCGAGTAAGATTGAGGAATTGGAGAGGGAACAGAAATTACAAAACAAACATATAAATTCTATATATGCCATATTAGAGAGACTGATTACTGAGCCGGTGAAGCCCAAAACCCCAATGGGTTTTACTCGGGACTAAGTCGTTCTTCTTGGTCGGTGAATGGGCACTTGACTTTATTTCTGGGGCCTGTAATATAGCTATCACGCTTTCGGTTTGAAGGCGGTACTTTGAAAGTCACATATTTTTAGAGAATGTATTTACTCTTTTGTGTCCCTCTAACTCGGGACGTAAAAGATTATGGTTTCGTTTTGCTCTTAGCGGGGCATACGAATACAGTGGTCGCCTTCGTTCGCTTTGCGAACTACGGCGTACCAAGCAAGAAACCAAATATTCAAAATGATTACGAAATCCATCAATTCAATGGATTAATGAGCAGGATCTCAATCACTTCATCCAGCAATGAAGCGATAGTGAAAGTAATTTAGAATGCTAGCGCTTTCTATTTTGTTCCGTTCACTTATAGTTAAGAGTTTGATCCTAGCTCAGGATGAACGCTGGCGGCGTGGATAAGGCAT
>CAYMXR010000028.1:0-4203 GCA_964394505.1 uncultured Candidatus Saccharibacteria bacterium
ATCATTCATCAATGCTAAAATGATTTGGGTATCATTCTTGGATTAGAAAATACTATCTTCTATGGACTGTGAGTTTTGGAAAAAGGTCTATAATCAGCAAATTACATCTCCTTCAATAACAAATACTGACCTGCAATGATTTCCCCGTTCGGATCAAACTTATATGGCGACATTTTACCTTCTACACCAGCGAGAAGATATTTCTTTAAGCCTGGAATAAAGTCAGATTCGGAAATATATTCTTCTTTGTAATATTTACCGATTAGATAAATAATATCGTAAGTAATCGCATCATAAAATGGAGAGTTCATTTCTTTCCCGTATTTATCTTTGAACAATCTCAAAACGTCTTTATACGAATCAGTCTCTGTCTGAAAACCAGCTTCAAAACAATACGCCCTCAAACCAAAATCTCTTGGTGAAAATGGGTATTCGCAGACATTAACATCACCAACAATGGTTGGCTTATAATCAAGGACCTGCATCTCTTTATAAATAAGCTCTGCAGATTTATCGCTTGTTGGAATAAAAAGCAGAGTATCGATATCAGCATATTTTAATTTTGCAATCTGTGTTCTAAAGGTCGTATCGTTAGAATTATATTTTTCTTCGACAACAATACTTGATACCAACTTGTCTTTGAGTGCCAACGCCACTGATTTGGCGTAATCTTGTGCTTCATATAATAAACCCACCTTTGCCGTTGTCGATGATGATTTAATTAAGTCTGTCATGCTATCTGCCACAGATAGAGCGTCGGGAATAAATCTGATTACTTCATCACCAGTGTTTCTAATTTCGGAAGAACCAGCATAAGCAGTTAAAATTAAATTTCCATCCTGCTTTACAAGCGGAGCTAATGCTAGCAAACTTCCACTGCAGCCCACATAAAATATCCGAATATTTTCTCGCTTTAATTTTAGATAAGCTGATATAGCTTTTTTAGCATCACACTGATCATCTTCAAAATATATCTTTAATTTAGCATCAACTATCAAGTTTATTGTATCTGCAATTTCCTCCCCCATGTTTCCAGCGGGGCCGGATAATGGAATAATAACACCAACTTTAGTAAATGTACCTTCATCTTTAGTATTCCGATTAATTAAAAATACTATTGCAAATAAACAAATGAGTAATATAGCTACTTTTGAAATTTTTTTCATAAATTTTTATATATTTTTGTGACCACCAATAACTAATGTCCTTTCCTTCTATATATTACCGTGTTTAATTATTATAGACACTGGTACGCTACAAAAAACAAAATGTACAAATAGAACTTGTAAATACAAGGGTTTAATGCTAGTGTGGAGTTGTCTATTTTGGTAGACACTATATGAAATCAACATTACAAATTCTAATCAATTCACTCAACTTCTCCGACAAAAAAGCTAAGACCTATTTAGCTTTGCTTGAATTAGGTGAGAGTGAGGCTTCAGATATAGCGAAAAAAGCTGGTCTCAAAAGGACTACAGTTTATAACATTCTCCCGGAATTGGTTTCCGACGGACTTGCAACCATGTCCCTTTCCAATAATAATAGACTATATTTTATTGAGACCCCAAAAAAACTAAGTGATCTGCTGGATGAGAAGAAAAGTGAAGTCGCATCAATTCTTCCAAGTCTAGAGTCTCTCCGTTCCCTATTTTTCAATAAACCGAAAATCACTATGTATGATGGTGTAAATGGATTAAAAGAAATTTATAGTGATTTTATTCAATCAACTTCAAAAGGAGAAACGATCCTTGCGTATGCTGGAACAAGGGATGCTTTTAAATATGCTCCTGAAGAATTTGTTCGGTCATTTGCTCAAAAGAGAGTAAATAGAAATATTCAACTAAAACTTATTTCTGGTTCATCAATGCTATCGGATGAATTAATAAAGACCGACAATCAGAACTTGAGGACAACAAAAGTTTCTGATAGTAAAGATTTTGACTATGCCGGCGAGACAATAATTTATGGAAACAAGGTGGCCTTTATCTCTTATAGAGAAAACTTTTTCGGTGTAGTCATTGATAGTAAAGAAATAAGTTCTATGTTGAGAGCATCATTTAATCTAGCTTGGGATAGTTTAGTCTAAGTCTCACTCCCCCAAATATGCCTCAACCACATCTCTTCTAGCCAGAACTTCTTCTGGTTTACCTTCAGCCAAGAGTTTGCCGGAATCGAGAACATATATGTGATCAGAAAGCTCGCGGATAAGATCGATGTTATGTTCAATGAGAATAACCGCTTTACCTTGATCGCGAAGCTCCTTCACCACAGCTTTTACAGTCTTTATCATCTCTGGGAATAGGCCAGCGAATGGTTCATCTAAGAAAATAATATTAATATCCCCTACTCCACCATGAATCATCGCCAAGATTCTGGCAATCTCCAGAAGCTTGCGTTGACCGTATGATAGATTGTGAGCCAACTCATGCCTCTTTTCCCATAAACCGACTTTGCGCAAGACTTCCTCGGCTTTTTCCATATGCAAAGCGCCATGTTTCTCGAACAGTGATTTCCAGATACTACGCTCGGTTAGAACAACTAGAATGTTATCGATAACAGGCATCTGTTCAAAGAGTTTTACATCCTGAAAAGTTCTTGTCATGCCTAAGAATGGCACTTCATGCGATCGGACTTTTTGTAACTTTTGTGCGCTAGCGATAACAATCTCACCATCATCAGCTTCCAATATGCCAGTCAAAGTGTTTACCAGTGTCGATTTACCCGAACCATTTGGGCCAATAATGCCGGTAATCTTACCCGCCTCAAAAGAAATAGAGAGTTTATCTACCGCATGTACCCCATCGAATCGTTTGATTATGCTTCTAGTCTCAAGTATTGGCATACCATCATTTTTTCATATTACCAAAGATAAGTAAAACTGATTTTGTTTTCTCGTAAAAACTATTACTCATACATTACAAACCTTCCGTCCTTTATTTTTTGAATCAAAATAGGTGTATCTTTTGCTGAATTGTTTGCATTGAATCCAAAAGAACCATTTGGGGTCATGTACTCCTTTGTTCTCAATGTATAAGGCAAGCTTTCTGAACTAGTAGCTTTACTTACTGCCTCGGACAAAACGTATACAGCATCATAGGCTCTATTTGCAGATTTATCAGGAATAATTCCATATTCCTTTGTAAACTTATCTTTAAATACAGATGGGGACTCATTCCAATTTATAAGAACTATACCTTCAAGTATTTTTTGATCGATATCTTTCATTGCCAAAGCATCTTGAATACCTATATGTGTAATGATTTTTGGAGAATAACCCAATTGCCTTGATTGATTAATAAACGTTACAGGATCTGGTCCTATCATGTCCAAAAATACCAAATCAACTTTTGAATTCTTTAATTTCAATATTTGTGTTTTGAAATCATTGTTACCAATTTGTTTATATGTTTCAGAGATTATTGGCTTCTTACCCATTTCTTTCTGTACATCATTCAATGAGGTTTGAATTTGTTCAGCAAAAGAACTCTCAAAACGAAGAATACCCAACTGTTCATATTTTTCATTTTCTAAATACTTCTTTAGATTTCTAACAATTGAGTCGAATTCGGTCATCATTACAAATGAATATTCATTGGTATCGAAAGCACCTGGAATTCTTGGATTTGAAGGTGATACAACAACAACTTTATTTGTTTTTGCTAGAGAAAAAAGTGGTTGTGTAACGAAATCAAAGTTGCTTCCGATTATTGCATCAACCTTATTTACCCCTGTAACCTTTTGAAAAAGACCAGAAGAGACTTTAGGATCTGTTTGATCATCTTCGTATACAACCTCCACTTTTCTGCCATCAATACCACCATTATTATTAATTTCTTTTACAGCCAATGCAATGCCCTTGTGTGACATTTCTCCAAACGCTGCCGCGACTCCCGTCTCAGAGATAATCGCGCCCAATTTAATAGTCTGAGAATCAGACGACTTTTTGTTCGAATTATTTGTTTTAATGGCGAAGACTAGGACCAATATAACAGCCACTGCCAACAAGATATACTTTTTCATAATTATGATGCTAAATCAGTAATAATGATCATTATATGTCATATGAATAGAAACTCAACGTTATTCGGTCATCAAGTGGGGTACAACCTGTACCCCTTTTGCAGCAAGCGTAATATAACACTGCTCTTTATATCTCCTCCAAAACATTCTGCTTGTTATATTTTTTCACAACAGCTGTTCTGG
>CAYMXR010000029.1:0-4034 GCA_964394505.1 uncultured Candidatus Saccharibacteria bacterium
TTCATCAATGCTAAAATGATTTGGGTATCATTCTTGGATTAGAAAATACTGTAAATGAAAGGATTTATCCCAAATTCTCCTCAACCACCCCCCAATTCAAATTAGCAAAAAAGTCTTCAACATAATTTTTCTTTCCGGAAGGCTGGTAGTCGGCTACATACGAGTGTTCCCACATATCTAGAGCGAGAATGAGGGTGCAATCTTGAAGTTGGCCAAGGTGTTGTTCGTCGACCCAAGCGTGGAGTAGTCGATTTGCTTTGCGATCATAATAGAGCATTGCCCAGCCGATACCGCGAGTAAGAGCTATTGCTTTGAATTCTGCGAGCCATGCTTCGTACGATCCCCACGTCTCTACAATCATCTTCATGAGGGGGCCGTCGGAAAGGGTGGCAGAACCACCCTCTAGTGATGAGAAGTAAACTTCATGATTGCGCATACCATTGTATTCGAAACCAAAGCGTCTAGTGACCTCACTAAGTAGGTAAGCATTTTTCTCGGCGTCTTTTTTGAGTTCAGCTACCTTTTCTAGAATCAAGTTAGTATTTTTGACATAGCCTGCGTAGAGCTTTAGATGTTCTTCGATATTCTTTGTTGTTATACCTTTTAACTCCGGAATTTTAAATGTTTTTGGTGTGAATTGCATGCTATTTTTTATTAGTTAATAAATCACCTTTATTATACGCTATTTACTGAGGGGAAGCCTCAGTACTGAGGCTTCCCCTCAGTAAAAATCTTCATTACTTTTTGACCCTACTACGCTCCTACGCTTTGCTCCGGAGCTTCGCAGGGCAAGTCACAGGCAAATATTTTCTTCATTAAAATTTGATCACTTTTTGATCAGGATTTTATCTCGCTCTTGTAGACTTACGGCATGTCTATGAAAAAAATTTCAAAACCACTTCTAATAGTCGCGACCTCGACAGCTCTTGCGGGTGGTTTTGGTGGCTATGTCTGGGTCGAAGAACACCGGCCACCAGTATTGGAGGTCTATGTTTTTGCAATGAATAGTGGTCGGTCAATGTTCATCCGCACCCCCGATGACAAAAGGATTCTCGTTGATGGCGGATCCAATTCCGGCATAATAAGAGAACTTTCAAAGATAATTCCGTTTTACTCGCGGAGGATAGATTGTGTCATTGCAACAAATACAGATATCAAAAATGTAACCGGTTTGGTCGATATTATCGAAAGATATAAACTTGAAAAAGTCATTGTTCCAGAGATAACTTTGGAAAGTTTGGGTTTGGCTAGCTCGACACTGGGTGCGCACTCCACATTTATAGATATGATAAATGCTGAGCGTATAGTCAAAGAAGAAGTCGGTGCGGGTAGGTCAATTACATTAGATAATGATATTTATCTTGACATCATCTTTCCAACCGAGGATCCAAAATTTGCATATTCCAAGGCTAGTGCACCGGAATTGTTATTTAATCTCAGATATAGGAATAATTCATTTATTTTTCTTGGTAATGCGTCCGTTAAGATTCAAAAATATTTAGCAGTTAACCATTTCTTCGACCCATCTTCTACTACCTTCAACTCTCTTACTAATTCCACCAAAAACTTTTTTAATACAGACGTCCTCATAGTCTCACATAGTGCCTTGCCCGCTAATATCTCGCCACTTTTGATTGAAAAGATTAATCCGGCAAATCTCATCTACTCAAGAAAAATTCAAAAAACAAAAGTAGTAAAAGATACAGAGAATTCTAGTGTAGCCGGGACCTCTACCTCAAAAGTCAAAAAGAAAGAACCGATAGACGCGTTAAAGTATTTAAATAATGAGAATAAATTTAATCTAAAGGAAAAAGGGACAATAAAGATCGTGGGGGATGGGGAGAAGGTTCAAATTAGTAGCGAGTGAATGGTTCTTTTGGTCTTTGGTAAATGGAAAGTGATTTGAAGGCGGTTTGTAATTTTGTATAGATTTATCTCCGAATCTGAACATTCGAGTGATCAATATTAGTCATCCCTTCAAGATGCTTCAAAACCTCCAAATACAAATCTTCCACAATCTGCTCCTGTGCTTTGCCAATCTTGGCGTAGTGGTCGAGGCCGGGGGCGGAATTGATCTCAATTATCCAGTATTTATCAGGTTTTTCACTGATATCTCCGTCGATCATAAAGTCGACACCGCAGAGGCGTAGCCCCATATCTTTTGTTAGTTTGATGGCCAACTCTTTGAATTTTGGATGAACATTTTCGGTTACATCAATAGAATCTCCACCAGAAGAAAGGTTGGCATTATCGAGTAGAAAAATTTTCTGGCCAGCTTTCGGTACATCATTCATCTTCAGATTCTGATGCTTCAATTTGATCTCAATTCTAGGGTCTTTTACTTTTATCCTCGTATCTCGGCCAGAGATTATGAATTCTTTCTGTTTTTTTATTAGAAGTTCTCCTATTGTCGACTTGCCGTTACAGGTGACATTGAGAGGAGATCTTTCATAAGCAGAAATGACCATATCGTCGAGAACTACTACTCGGTAATCTTTGCCATAGACGGGTTTTTGAATAATAGCGATACGATCTTTGCTAAAGACCACATTCATGGCCGAATAATATTCTTCTTTATTGTTTACGAGTGCAACACCAGATCCCTGACTCCCATTATTTGGTTTTACAATGAGAGGAAAGCTGATCTTCTTTGCGTATTCATAACCGTCTCCAATCTTTCGGTCTAATGCACCAATTGCATTGGCCCAGCGATCGGAATAAAAAGTTTTACTTTTTGGAATAATGGGGTAGCCGAGTTTTTCCATGAAAAAGTTGGCATAATCTTTGTCGCGAGCAATCTCCGAAGCACCCATAGGGTTTAGGTCCAATGTATTGTATCTAAAATAACTTTTCTTACCGTTTTTGAATATGATCTGTCCGACAACATTCCATACTGGTTCCAAAAGCACTTTCGCACCTATTCGTGGGGCGATTTTGACCAGAAGTTTTCCGAGCAATGCATCTACTTTTCTTTTATTTTTCTTCATTTAGTTAAATAGGTGAGTGTCCTTTCACTTCACATAATGATGCCATTTATAGCACTTATACCTTATGCAAGCAATTAACAAAAAAAACGCCCGAGGCGCTGTCTGTGGAGTAGAAAATAAGAATCACTCTTAAATTATGCCAGCTTTCTTGAGAGTAGCGAAAGCACCGTTCTTTTCTATTGTGCGGAGGGCGCGAGTAGAGATGTCTAGAATGAAGTTCCTCTTGAGTTCTGGGACATAGATACGTTTCTTTTGAAGATTTGGATATTTGCGGATCTTGCCACAAGGGTTAAATTGGGTAGCACGAGTAGCGTTGGAGTAACGACCACCAACGATTGAACCTCTTCCAGTTATTGCACAGACTTTTGCCATAAAAGTATTAGAACAGTATGCTATCATAGGGTGGTAAATTAATCAAATGATTACCATAATATCAATCGTAATACTTATATTTTCGATCATTATCCACGAGATCGCTCACGGCTTTATGGCCGATAAACTCGGCGATCCTACCGCTAGGTTACAGGGTAGACTCACCTTAAACCCAATAAAACACATAGATCCTGTTGGTTCTATCATTGTCCCACTTATTACTTCTTTGTCTGGTTTTACCTTCGGTTGGGCTAAACCAGTAGAATACAACCCATATAATTTGAAGAATAAGAGGCAAGGTGAGTTTCTTATTGCTCTTGCTGGTCCGATGTCTAACATTTTACTGGCTGCTATTTTTGGTTTAATTATTCGCTTTGCATCCGCCGGCGCAACGACTGTTACTCCATTTATAGAGATCTGTTCTTATATAGTTATAATCAATCTTGTTCTTGCGATCTTCAACCTTATACCACTACCACCGCTCGATGGTTCTAAGTTGTTATTTGCTTGGTTGCCACAGCAGTATGGTCAATTGAGAATGATGCTCGAGACATACGGAATGATCTTTATTCTTGTAGTGGTATTTTTCCTCTGGCCCGTTATTTCACCGATAATCGCTTTTGCCTTTAGGTTGCTGACGGGGGTGTAGAAGATGGTGGTGTTATAGAGTTTAAG
>CAYMXR010000030.1:0-3496 GCA_964394505.1 uncultured Candidatus Saccharibacteria bacterium
AACTTCTGCTCCGCCAATAAAACGGGGGTAATAAACCAAAGAAAATATGAGTATTTTTTTCATATAACTATTCTAGGCTAGCCAAGAATCCTATGCAAGATTAAGCATTTCACTCAAACAAGTTGGTGTGGTTGCCGATATTATACAAACGAACAAATTTATCATTGTGATTAATTTCATATATCAATAAACAATCACCAGAAATGTGACATTCTCTATATCCAATAAAGTTACCAGCCAAAGCATGATCATGAAAAATATCCGGTAATTCTTTGTTTTTTTGAAGATAAATAATAATCTGTTCGAATCTTTCAATAGAAAAACTTTTTGAACTTAAAACTCTTTTGTACGAACTCTTAAAAAGATTTCCGCGTTTGATTTCATACATATTAACTATTCAAATCTTTCATTAAATCGGCAACAGTTTTAAATGTCTTTTCTCTCCCACCTTTCATAGCTTTAACCTCTGCCAATAACATCTCTTCAAACTCAGGGGTATATCCGTTGACCGTCCTTACGGTAAATGGAATAGATTTGGTTTTGATCGTCTTGTTTAAAAACATTTTTATAGCAGACGAAATGTCAATACCCAATTTCTTAAAAACATTTTGTGCGCGCTTTTTTGTAGCACGATCGATGCGCAATTGAATTGTTGATGTTTGTGTTGTAGACATGTAGCAATATTAACAAATGTAATGACATTGTCAATACAAGAGGTATGAGTTAAAAATGTATATCCCAATTCCCTTTTACCTATCACCTTTTCCCTCTTACCTACTAGTTCAAAACCTTCTTTAGTATATCCTCCGGTACTTCCTTCGGCGGTTGATTATCAAACGCTCCCTGACTCGTTTTAGACGCTTCTGGAGCCGTCTTCTCAACCTTGGACGGTATACTGGGAGCCTGTTTTTGACTCTGTGGCACTGGAGCTTGCCCAATACTTTTATTTTCTTTGGCTTTTGCTAAAACAGCGGAAAGTGCGTTTTTTAGATCGTTGACATTTTGTTTGGTTGGCACCTTTGGATCTGTCTTTAGTTTGTCTTTTGAAGAAAGCACCGAAAGTGGAACAGATTTGAAACCAGTTGGATCTTTTGTGATTGGTGTATTTACGGTAGCACTTTGAATGACTGGACCTTTGACAGTTGGGGCGTTGATTACACTCTCGATGACTGGAACATTGGCAACCGAAGTCTTTTCGCTTGGAGTTGATTTGATCGGATCTTTTGCAACTACTGGAGGTTGAACTGTCTTTGGTGAATTGAAATTATAATAGCCCTGACTACTCTCTGGTTTCTGATCACTCTCTCTGTGCACTTTTTCTTCTGCTTTTTTCAAGAAATTATCACCGACAACAGTAGAGGCTTTGTCAATCTTCGTGTCTTTTGTAACTGGACCGTGAACTGTCTTTGTATCAATATTCGCTGACGCGACAGAAATTTTCGAATTACTCGTGCCAGTTGTACTCGTCGATTTCACTGCTCCACCCTTTGGTGCAACAACGGGATTGTGGAAAGCAATGATCTTTTCTTCAACTTCGGCTTTTGGTCTAGAGAACTGCTCTCGCGAAGCATCGATAATCTCTTTGACATACGAACTATCTGGATGTGGTATCGGTGGTAATGTTGTAGCTGAAAATGGTTGTGAAGAAAGTCCATCTATCATGAGTTTGAGATAAATCTGAGCAAAGCCAAGATTGACTAGATCTTCTAGTACAAAGACTGGAGAAAATTCTTTTTCCAATTCTTCGGCGTCGGTAGCTCCAACTCTAAAAGCGATCATTGTACCTACGTTACCAAAGACTGCTGGACGAACGATATCATCCATTTGTTCGATATATTGGTGAGCAATAGTGAGGTTCAATTTATATTTTCTGGCCTCGGACAAAATATCGGCGAAAGAAGCATTGGCAAAGTTTTGAAATTCGTCTACAAAAAGATAAAAATTTGGCAGAAGTTTGGCTGTGCGATCTGGAACATCGGCTCTGGACATTGCCGCAAGGTATATTTTTGTAACCAGAAGTCCACCGAGCAACTTCATGTTTTCATCACCAATCCTTCCCTTTGAAAGGTTTATTATAATAATCTTCCTTCGATCCATTGCTTCACGAAAATCAAAAGAAGATTTCTCTTGTCCGATCATGTTTCGAATAAGTGGATTGGCGGTAAACTGACCGACTTTGTTTTGGATAGCAGGTACTGCTTCGGCTGCCATACGCTCGGTATAATTTGCAAATTCTTTGACCCAAAAAGATTTGACTGATGGATCTTTGACATGGGAGACGATCTCTTTTCGGTATTCTTTATCAGAGAGCATTCTATTTACTCCAAGCAAAGTGGAACCAGGAGCTTCAAGTAATGCCAAGAGAGTGTTGGTCAAGATATATTCCATTCTGGCGGACCAAGCATCTTCCCAAATCTTTTTGAAGGTACTCATAAGACCGGAGACGACGAGATGTCTTTTTTCGGAATCGACACTTTCTAGAACATTGAAAGAAATGGGGTATTCGGTATCGAATGGTGCAATATGGATAACATCACGAATGCGCTCTTTTGGAACATATTCGAGTAATAGGTCGGCGGTCTTGCCGTGAGGGTCGATAAAACACATACCTTCGCCATTTGTAATGTCCTGAACGGCCATGTTTTCTAACATGGTAGATTTTCCCATACCGGTCTTTCCGATCACATAGACATGGCGAGTTCTGTCTTTGGCTTTGATGCCAAATTTCACCCGCTTATTGCGAGCATCTGTCTCTGCAAAATAGGTTATGCGATTCTCATCCATACTGGGATAATTGTAGCATAAAGATTTATATAAATTACAGACCATGCGTTTATAACACGGTCCTTGTTTATAATGTTTGTATAAAAAAGCCCGGGGCCACAGAGAGTGTGGGCACCCGGAACTTTGAAATGGAACTGGTTCTAGCCGGTTTCGGCTGGCAACTGCCTTCCGAATTTCTTTGCCAATTCGATGAATTTCTTCTTGTCTTTAGGCTCCCCCCCAAGAGCTCTGAGGAACGCACTGGCGGACCGGTCAGGAACTGAAACCCTCACCCTTTCACTGCTTTGACCGTTAAAGAAACTAAACGCATATGTGGCCATAAACACCGAATGTTAACTTACTACAGACTTCGTCACATCATCCATTAGCGTCATTGCCAACGAAAAGACTTATCTGTAGTGTCCGGAATAGTATCCTACAACTATTCTGGAAAAAGGCAAGGGTTTATCCCCACTGCTACGCTAGCGGGAGTTATTGTTATTTATTCAATCTTTAGTAATTGAACTACTAATACATTAATAACAGCTGTCGTTGGGCTTCCTCCTTCGCTGCCTCCTACGCTAAAGCTACGAAGGCCAAGAAAGCTACGGAAGGACAAGTCGCGGTTCAAGCACTTCTTAACCCAACTACACCATTTTACGATTTTAGATTTTAGATTTAAGATTCCCAACCTACTCTCTTGGCATCAAAGCATCCTTCTTATACACACTCC
>CAYMXR010000031.1:0-2669 GCA_964394505.1 uncultured Candidatus Saccharibacteria bacterium
CTTCTATTCAGTTTTGTTTGTTCTGTGTTGTTCGATCCTTAATCTACACCCATAAAATACATAAAACAACTTGTCAGAAGCCGGCAAATGGGTGTTAGTATGTTGGGGATCGAGCTCGCCTTCGCCCTAATCGGGCTTCGGCGTAGCGAAGGCGGAGAGGGGGAGATTCGAACTCCCGAGGCTCTTGCGAGCCTGCCGCTTTTCGAAAGCGGTGCTTTCAACCACTCAGCCACCTCTCCAAAGGTGAAGTCACATTAAAGTACCATGATTTCCCTATTTTGACTAATATGCTCTATTATTTTTCTATAATCAGGCGACAGATCATAGGTCAATACCTCGCTCATATTAACCCATCTCATTTCATCTCCTTCATTTAATAACAATCTCTCATTGCCGTATTTTGCATAAAATACATATATGGTTCCAGTTTCATGTTTATCTGGCAAAATATATTTTGTTTCGTGAATCTTACCCACTTTATCTAACCTAAGTCCCAATTCTTCAATTATTTCCCTTTTTAATCCAGTTTCAGGAGCTTCACCACTCTCGATACCACCTCCAAATAATCCCCATTTTCCAGGGAATCGTTTGGCGGTCAGTGAGCGTCTTTGCAACAATATTTTATCGTGATCAATAAGGATCAAAACCGCAACATCTCTTTTATTCATTCGACTATTCTAGCACTTTGCCAAAACTACGAAAAGATAGTAGTATTTAAGAACCTCAGCTCTTGTTTTGTAGGGCTTGCCCTGCGAAGCTCCGGAGCGAAGCGGAGGAGCGTAGTAGGGCCCTATCGTCTAACGGTTAGGACATCGCCTTTTCAAGGCGGTAATCGGGGTTCGATTCCCCGTAGGGCTACAAATAATATGATACAGATTAGTTATTTTGTCAATGTTGTGCCACTAAAAATTGTTTGTTACATTGTATACATGCCTGTGGGCGTAAGCCCCGTTCAGCTAAGGAATTCCTAAGCCGAAGACAGGCATAACAAAGATACTCCCTTGTGGGGTATTTTTGTACCTATTCATCCTCTATACCTTCTGAAAATATCTTTTGTTTACCTTGTTTAATTTTTGAATAAGGCATTACACTCCAAAATGTAATATTACCATCTCCCACTCTTCTAAGTACCGTCCTGATTTTGATTTTTGAATCACCAATAATTGCCACCAATCCCCAGTACTCTACTTCCTTCATTGGAATCGAACCATTTTGTGCAGATGGTTTACCAATAGGTGTGAGTAATCTTCTGTATTCTTGAACAGTTCCAGATTTTCTAATTATATCTAACGCTAGAGGTAGCAAGCTAAATTTAAGCAATTGTTCCCTCTTGTTTCTTTCTTTGCGACCAGAAAATTGTAAATGATGAAAACCATCAGAATTTAGAATGACATCTGTCTTAAAGTATGGGCTGTACAATGTTTTTTGTGCAGAAAAAACTTCCTCAGCTTTTTCTTTACGTCTATCAAAATATTTGACCTCATTTTCTGTTTCAATATTAATTTCTTTCATCTTGTTCACGGACATGAATTATATCATTTATATAAATAATGCTATAATTATCCCAAATGGACGATGGTATTGAAAAAATTGGATCCGGTCATTTTTTCTATGCAATACTAGTTTTTGTTTTTGTCTGGGGCTCACTCTGGGTCAGTACTAACGGCGTTTCAATTGCAAGAAATTACGGAAAAATTCATATCCAAAATGCCAATGTTTCTAGTGTTGATAACATAAACTCTATCCCAACAGTTATTTCTCCTACACCTACTCCAGAACCACAATCATCATTAACCATCATGATCGGTGGCGACCTCATGCTCGATCGTGGTATCCGTCTCGTTGGTGAGAAATATGGTTACAATTCCCTTTTTGCAACCGTCACTCCCCTTTTTGAGCAAGCCGATATTGTAGTCGCCAACCTCGAGGGTCCGATAACATCAAACAAATCAAAGACTGTTCTTTCGAATGGAAAAACTAATAAAGAAATGCTTTTTACTTTTCATCCAAAATCGGTAAAAGCATTGGCAAGTTCTAGTATTGATGTTGTCAGTCTTGCCAACAATCATACCGACAACTTTGGTATTACAGGACTCAATGAAACAAAAAAATGGCTGAAATCTGTCGGTATAAAATGGTTTGGTGATCCGGGCAATGCTTCTTCTACAAGTCTGGTTGTTGATAAGAATGAAATCAAAGTTGCTTTTGTTGGTTATCATGCTTTCCGAAAAGGTTTCGAACGTACTTTGAATGAAATACGAGCATTGTCCAATCAGGGGAATTTTGTGATTGTTATGCCACATTGGGGAGATGAGTACGCCACAAGTTCTTCTCCTATTATTCATGCCCAAGCTAGAGAATTTGTCTCTGCTGGTGCAAACGTAATCATCGGTGCTCATCCACATGTGGTCATGGATCGAGTCTGGATGGGTGATGTGCCAGTTATCTATTCTCTTGGCAATTTACTATTTGATCAACATTTTTCTCCGGAGGTTATGAAGGGTAATATTGCAGAATTGAAATTGATTAAGACAAATGGGACTGTCAGACTAGAAAAGGTCAGAATATATGAGACCTCTATTGCCTCCAAGCGCGGTATTTCGGTAAACATGGATCCAGTAGATTTTTAGGAGTTTTTTTGATAGAGTTTACGTTAGAGGTCTATGATA
>CAYMXR010000032.1:0-2264 GCA_964394505.1 uncultured Candidatus Saccharibacteria bacterium
CTAGTACGAAGTACCCTATAATGTGGTAATGAAACAGATCCCAGGAAATCACTTCCCTGATTAAGCTTCCTTATTTCTGTTTTTCGTGGATGAAGATCTAACTTCAATTCATTTTTGACAAAATTGGAGATAATTGGAATTAGACTTCTAAGAACACATTCTCTACTGTCGACTATCACAAAATCATCGCAATACCGAATATAATATTTTATTTTAAGAATATGCTTAATAAATTGATCAAATGGATTCATATAAATATTTGCAAATAGTTGACTAGTAACATTGCCCAAAGGGACACCCTTCCCTACTGTATGAGCAAAAGACTCAATAATTTTTTCAATCAGATTTAGTAATTTAACATCTGTAACTTGTTTTGAAATGAGATTAATTAAAATATTTTGATCAATAGTATCAAAAAACTTTCTAATATCGCACTTGAGAACAAAAGCTGGTTGTGAATAATTTTTTGAGACTTTGCGTAAAAATACTTCTAATCTATTAATTCCTGCGTGAGTACCTTTTTGAACCCTTGAAGAATATACATCATGAATAAACATTGAATCAAACAGATGGTACAATTTCCTATAGATGGCGTGAAATAAGATGCGGTCACGCACACTAGCTATATGTATCACCCTACGCTTTGGATCTTGAACTATGCATACTTTATAAGGATGAAGTTTAAATTCACCAGCAGTAAGTTCATCATGTAACCTAAACAAATTATCTTCAAGATTGAGTTCAAATTTAGCAACACCCTTATTTGATTTTTTACCATAAGAAAATTCTTTCCATGCTGAAAAAATATTCTTAACAGATATCACATCACAAAAACTACAGCCATGACACCTTCCGACAATACCCCGTCTATTATCCATACCATAAGAATACTGCACAAAGATCTTTATTGCATTTCTAATAAACTTTCCAAGAGGGATAAACTGGGAATCCATGCAACAGCAGAATCTCTTTGTCTTGAAATGATGACGCTGGCAATAGAATCCGCATTCAAACCAATGCAAACGAAGAAAAATCCTTTGGAAATTCTTCGAATCAAGACCGAGATATTAAAACATTTGATAAGGACAGAAAGGGACCTTGTTCTTATTGAAGAGATAACTTATCTGCGCCTCGAAGAAATGTTAATCAAAATTTCCAAGATGACAAGTGGTTGGATTACCTTCGTAATGCAAAAGGAACTTCCAAGATGAAAGATCCTTTGCAAGAAACTTCCTGGCGGGCACCGATATTCGGATTCCTGTTGTCGGGCTTGTACCAGTTGACCTTGAACTTGTCGTCGTTCCAGTTCGCGTACGGGACATTGCCGTCCGAATTGCGAGAACCGCACTTTTATCTTTCTCCTTCCGTCCATCTCCAAATACCTTTTTCAAAATATTCTGTGTCCACTTGTGGTTCTTCAAGCATTGTATGAAAAAAGATAAGCAGTTTCTAAAACAAGATAAATTGTTATCCAGCATTGTGGACCAATTTTGTAATCTTAACCTAATCATATACAAAAATGCCCGGTCCGCAAAGCGCGAACCGAGCAAGTGAACTAGTCGGAGCCAGGTCAAAGCGTAACTGCCTGGCGGGCACCGATAGACGGATCCCTGCAGTCGGGCTTGCACCAGTAGACCTTGAACTTGCCGTCGTTCCAGTCCGCGTACGGGACATCGCCGTCCGAAGCGCGAGAACCGGCACACAGTGTCAATGTCCTTGGATCCAAATGCTCGCCGGTTTCCCAGAAATGAACCAATTCAAAATACATACGCTCCATGAGTGTCATCGTGTTCAAACCCTGTTCCACGATCTGGTTTGCAGACAAACCCATGAGTTTGGGGTCCGGACCAACCTGATCCCGAACCCGGATGATATACGGTCCACGAGATGGATGACGCTGATCGTTATTGGCAGGAATTGCGGAGTTGAGATCCGTATTGTACGACCAACTCGGAAACGAATTCTTGCAGACACCAAGAAGTTGATTGTTGGTGAGCCCGGTATCAGCAAATGCGAGTATCCGGTCAAAACCATTCTGAGGTTTCGGGATAACAAGACCTGAATCGGTCCATGTCCACCGGAGTTTGGCGTAGATCCTCTTTAGATCCTCGACTTGCTCATCGTCCGACCGATTTACACACGGTTTCGGTCGCTCTGATAGGACCTCGATGCGGGGGACGAAGACCCCAGGAACCACGATGTCCGGAACTACACCAGTCGTGTCGAGTTCCTGTTTCGGATCCAAAGCATTTCTGAGCGCTTCC
>CAYMXR010000033.1:0-1857 GCA_964394505.1 uncultured Candidatus Saccharibacteria bacterium
ATTTACGTTAGAATCGTGAACGATTTGGGTATCCTTTTGTATTAGAGAAGACTAAGATTGGCGAGAAGGTAATTACTGTGGTATATTTAAATGAGCGATTTTATGATCAACCAAATGTGTATTTAATAATTACGGCTTATTATTTAACGAAATAAAATATGAAATTTAACTATGATACTGTTGCTGATGTGGCGTACCCCAACCTAAATAAAGGGAAAATTGCAAAAACTATTGAGGTCAGGAATGATGTGGTAGTTGATATCGGTAGAAACGGTATTATTCTTGGCATTGAAATACTAAATTTTTCTGCACAACAGAATATAGCTAAACTCACGAAGATAGTGAAAGAAGGTTTTCCAATTCAAATTACATCAGGAACTCCTGTTATGGTATAAGGTCAACAGCAATTCTAATGCCCGAAACCCTCCTAGAACTCCGCAACATCCACGTCCACTATGGTGGTGTCAAAGCGCTTGATGGGGCGTCTGTTTATATCGACGAAGGAGAGATTGTTGCGCTCATGGGACCAAACGGTGCAGGGAAGTCGACGATACTAAAAGCGATCTTTGGTCTTGCACCTATAAGCTCTGGACAGGTTCTCTGGGAAGGGCAAGAGTTCAAGCCTGTATCCTTTGAGGTAGTAGAAAGAGGGGTTTCTTTTGTACCACAAGGTCGTCGTGTTTTTCATCATCTCACCGTTCTTGAAAATCTGGAGATCGGTGGCTTCAATATAAAGAGCGCCACCGAGCGTAAAGAAAGGATTGAAAATGTTCTGGACCTGTTTCCAATACTTAGAAGTAAGCTCAAGTCAAAATCCGGAACACTGTCTGGTGGTCAACAGCAGATGCTCGCTATTGCGAGAGGTCTCATAACTGATCCAAAAGTTCTATTGCTCGATGAACCATCTCTTGGTTTGGCACCAAAAATTGTCAAGGAAGTTTTCGAAAAAATTCGGGAAATAAATGAACGCAGGAAGACGGCTATCTTTGTTGTGGAACATAATTTGAAATCGTTACTAGAAATTACCAAGCGCGCTTATGTACTCGATAAGGGCAAAGTTCACGCAGATGGTGAGCCGAAAAAGTTGATTGATAATAAGGTGTTGGAAAGAGTATTTTTGGGGAATTGATTCCTTGAGGTTTAACCTCAAGGAGTACTTTGTGCTAAAATACCCACATGCAAAAAGACAACCTAAAAATCATCCTCGCCTCCGATCATGCCGGTTTTGAGCTAAAGGGTATCCTCAAGTCCTTTTTGGAGGGGCTTGGATATTCAGTTCTAGATGTCGGCGCTCATGACTTGGTGCCAGAAGATGACTTTCCTGTGTATGTCTCTGCCGGAGCGATGAAGGTTGCCGAGGATTTGTCTGGTAATACTAAAGCGATAGTGATAGGTGGTTCAGGGCAAGGTGAGGCTATGATGGCCAATCGTTTCCCTGGTGTGCGAGCATCGGTCTGGTATGGCGGCGGTGTATCTTCTTCCGGACTCGACATCATCAAACTTTCTCGCGAGCATAATGATGCCAATATTCTTGCTATCGGCGCTCGTTTTGTCACCAGTGATGAAGCTAAGCAGGCCGTAGAAAAATGGCTGACAACATTTTTTAGTGGCATAGAAAAATATCAGAGGAGAAATGAAGAGATTGATTCAATAGAGTAACCTATTGTAGAATTTCCATATATAAGAAAAACTGTACGCTTTTGCATACAGCTTCTCTTTTCAAGATTTGTCTGGTGACTGGCAATGTGCCAGTTCTTGACCCGTCAGTAGTATTGTAGCAAATACGATTATAATGTCAACCATTTGAATAACCCCACCCATTTCTGCACTCTGCTGGTAATTTAGATACATAATACT